>JANXYH010000171.1 GCA_025350145.1 Burkholderiales bacterium
CACAGGCGGCTGCGCATCGCGACCCAGTGCGAGGCCTTCACCCGTCGTCTGGCTTGCCCAACTCTGGTGCGCCATCGCGGTGATTTCATCATCAGCGATGGCGTTGGCCATTCTGGGGCAAGGCCAATGCGCTTGCGCACCTGCTCGACTTGGACCGACGGTAGGCAGAACACACTGGCGTTGGGGCGCCCAGCAGCGGCCCCCAAGACCCGACCTGTCCTCGACTCATCCCAAAAGAGGCCGCTCAGGCGCAACGCTCACCGTTCCTTCAGTGCGGACAGATAGGCGGTGGCAACCTCGACGCAGTGCTCCAGGCCCAGCTTGACGAACGAGCCAGGCATCTCCGTGTACTGCTCGGTCAGGGACGCCGCCGTGTCGCTGAGCCGGGGCGTCACGTAGCCGAGGTACTGCGGGTCTGGCACGAAGATGTCGATGTCCTTGCTGAGGCGGTGTCCATACCTGAACATCAGGACGGTTCCGCCACCAAAGGTCCAGAACGGATCCGCGAGACCCCCATGGCGCTGGATCTCGTCGATCAGCCGCAACGCTCGCTGGAACAGCACTTCCCAGGGGCCGGCCGGCAGCGGCTTCATCACGCCCTCGTCACGTCCACAAGCCTTGCCGGTGCACTGCCAGTGCCCTGGCGAGCTTCGCGACGTTGCGCCACACAGTCTTGGGCGCAACGCCCTCGTTCGCGGCGGCTTCCTCCACGGCCATCACCACCAGCGGCACCGGCGCCTCGTCGAGCAGGTGGGTCAGGTGGGCCGCGTAGCCCTTCGGCACGCTTGCGCTGACCAGCGCGTGGCCGAGCGTGTCGGGCGGCACCTCCTGGACATAGCTCACGCTGGCGTTCTTCGCCGCCATCCACAGGCCCCGCTTCCGGGACCGCACCACCTGGCTGGGCGGATCGAGGTCCAGCCCCAACACCGACAGGAGCTGGGACACCCGGTTGAAGCCCAGGTCACTTAAAGCGCCCGCCTCCAGGCCGACCAGCGTCTGCCGCGAGAGACCGCTCAGCCGCGCGAGCCGTGACTGCGTCAGTCCCAGCGCCACGCGCCGCTCACGGATGATGGTGCCCAGGTTGGAGAGGTCCACGCTTTGGCTCGGAGAAATGTCTAATATTTTGGACATCCTAGCGTATCCGGACTGGTCTCACCAGACGCTCGCCAGCGCAGCGGCAGGTCGCTCGCTGCCCACAACCGTGACGAACGTGCTCAGCGTCGGGCCAGCGTGGACGGTCGAGGCCATCAATCAGTCGCCGACGCCGCGCCGCAAGGGCGTCCAGGACCAGCGCTTCGAACCTGCCCCGGCAACCTCAAGGTAGAGGCCTTCCGAGTCGGTCACGCGATTACTGGCCTTGCCCTCTGGGCAGGAGGCGCTTCCTTTGCACGGTTTGTTGGTGAGCACAGGCGAACAAAACGCCAAATGGCCTGATGAACGCCATTTGTTGCCCTGCATGTTCCCCTGCTTGCGCTGCGCTGCCGTGAGACGGCAGGCGCTCTTCCGGCGCAATCAACCGCTAAGTCGTTGACTTAGCAGGAATTTCGGCCCGGCATGGAACCGGGCGAAACGCTGGGATGGGGTGGCTGATGGGGCTCGAACCCACGACAACAGGAATCACAATCCTGGACTCTACCAACTGAGCTACAGCCACCGCTGAGAGCCAAAGATTATAGCCTGGCCGCTCAGTTGGCCGCTCAGTTGGCCGGCAAGCGGACCTTGACCTCGGTCTTTTCGCGGACCTTCAAGGCCTGGTAGTAGGCCTCGGACTCGGCCCGCGCCCAGGCCTGGGCATATTGGCCCTGCAACTCGGCGTTTTCGTTGGCTGGCAGGTCGCGCGGCAAGACTTGCAGGATGCGCGCCACCAGGTAGCCTTGGCCAGGCAGCTCGACGCCCAGCAGCGCCGGCAGCTTGCTGGTGTCGGCACCCAGCACCGCGTTCAAGGCGCTGGCCGGCAGGCCGGCAGGCTTGTTGCGCGAAACCGTCGCTGCCAGCGGCAATTTGGCGCTGCTCGGGTCAGCCTTCGATTGGGCCAGCAGGGCCTCTCCGGCCTTGCGCGCCAGGGCCATGGCCTGTTCCGCCAACAGGCCCTGGCGAACCGCATCCTGCACCTCCTTGAAGGCCAGGGTGCGTGCCGGCCGGTATTCGCTGACCCGGGCCGCTGCCAGTTGGTTGGGGCCCACCTCGATCGCGTCGGTGTTGCGCTTGTTCTGCAGCACCTCTTTGCCAAAGATCGCCTCCAGCAGCTTGGGCGAGGCCAGCACTGCTGGGGCGCCTGCTGCGGGCGTGCGCTGCACGGTGGCACTGCGCTTGTCGAGCTTGAGCTTGTCCATCGCTGGCTGCAGGCTGTCGCTTTGCTCGTAGACGGTGTTGGTGAACTGCTCGGCCGCCTCGGCCCAGCGTTTGCTCGCGAGCTGCTTTTTGACCTCGTCCTCGACGCTGCTGCGGACTTCGTCGAAGGGCCGCTTGTCGCCGCCCTTGATCGCCTCGAGCTTGATGATGTGCCAGCCAAACTCGGTCTCGACCAGGTTGCTGATCTCGCCCGGTTTCATCGCAAAAGCGGCGTCGTCAAAAGCCTTGACCATCGCGCCGCGGCCGAAGAATTCGAGATCGCCGCCATTGGCGGCCGAGCCGGTGTCGTCGGAGTTCTTCTTCGCCAGTTCGGCAAATCCGGCTGGCGACTTGCGCGCCTCGGCCAACAGGGCCTCGGCCTTGGCTTTGGCCTTTTGCTTGACGTCGGCGGCGGCGTCGGCCTCGACTTTGACCAGGATATGGCGGGCCCGGCGCTCTTCCTTGGCGGTGTAGCGGCTGGCGTTCTCGGCGTAGTACTTGCGCAGTTCGTCCTCGGCCACGCTGAGGCCCTTTTTCAGCACCTCCAGGTCGAGCACCAGGTAGTCAATCACCGCCTGCTCGGGGGCGCGGAAGTTGGCCTCGTGGGCCTTGAAATAGGCCTGCAGTTCAACCTCGGTCGGCTGCAGCGCGGCGACTTGGTCTTTGGCATCGAAGTGCGCCATCTGCAGCACCCGCCGCTGCAGCAAGGCATCCAGCCCGATGCCGCTGACCGCGTTGGCCGCCAGCACCGAGCCGCTGACGCCGCCCAGCACTTGTTGCAGCAGCATCTCCTGGCGCAACTTCGCGACAAACATCTCGCTGCTCATGCCCTGCGCCGACAGCAACAGCTTGTTGACACTGCCATCGGCATTGCGCACCGACGCAAACTGCGGGTCATTGGCGAAATTGCGCTTGAGCCGCTCATCGGTCACGGCCAGATGCGCCTCGGTGGCAGCCGCGCGCAGCACCCGCTCGCGCACCAGCACCTCCAACGTCTGCGCCCGCGCCGCCGGGGTGTCGAACAGCTTGACATCAGCCTGCGGCGACTGGCGGCGGATCCGCTCGACTTGGCTCTGGTGGCTGGCATCCCACTCGGCCTGCGTGATCGACTGGCCATCGACCGAGGCCACGCTGGCATTGGCGCCATCGGCGAAACGCGAATAGCCCTGAATGCCAAAGACAACGAAGGAAGGCAGGATCAGCACCAGCAGGCCGAGTTGGAGCCAGCGGTTGTGAGTGCGAACGAAATCAAACATGGGCCAGCCTGAGGAGAAAGCCTCGGACGCCGACCGGCTGCCGAAGCTGGAACTGTGGGCAGGTGCAAGCAGCACCCGCGGATGATTTGCGATGAACCCGAACTCGCCCGAATTGATCGACCCGCTGTGGGCGCAGTGCGTCGCGTTCTGCCTGCGCTGCTGCCAACGTGGCAAGCGGCCAGATCAGTCCGCAGCCGGGTCGCCAAAGCGGCGACGGATTCTAGTTGTGGTGGGTGCTGAGGGGCTCGAACCCCCGACCTACGCCTTGTAAGGGCGCCGCTCTACCAACTGAGCTAAGCACCCGCTTGCCGCTGATCTGGTCACCCCGGGGAGGGGGGCGATCTGGCTGCGGGTTGAAAGGTTTCTTCAGTTGAGGTGGTCCTTCAAGCCCTTGCCGGGACGGAATTTGGGCACCTTGGCGGCCTTGATCTTGATCGCCGCGCCGGTGCGTGGATTGCGCCCGCTGCGGGCCGGGCGCTTGCTCACCGCGAAGGTGCCGAAACCGACAATTGAGACACTGCCGTTCTTCTTCAAGGTGTCCTTGACGCCGCCGATCACGGCCTCGAGCGCGCGGGTGGCGGCGGCCTTGGAAATCTCAGCCTGCTGCGCAATGTGTTCGATCAATTCTGATTTGTTCACTGCAAAACCCCCTCGCTGTCCCGGTGAATTGGTGTCGCTGCGGCGCACCGCCCTGGCACCGGAAGGCAACATACCGGTGGCGGCCAGGCGGCCAACGCGGTGACCATAGAACCGGTCGGGCGACATCGCTGGCAAGCCAGAATCTGCCATTTTACCGGCCCACCGCGCCCAGGTTTTACCCTTGCACGGCCTGGCCAGTCTCGCCGTCAACTGCTGCGCAGCACCAGCGCCACCCCGATCGCGCACAGCGCCATGCCCGCCAGCGACGCTGCGCTGATGGGCTCGTCGAACAGCAGCCAGGCCATCACCGAGGTGCAAGGTGGCACCAGGTACATCAGGCTGGTGACGCGGGTGACCGCGCCGCGCTGGATCAGCAGCGTCAGCAAGGAGCTGCCGCCCAGCGTCAGCACCAGCACCGACCAGGCCATGGCCGATATGAATTCGGGATGGAGCTCGATCTGCCCGGGTTCGAACGCCGCCAGCGGCAGCGTCAGCGCCAGGGCGGCCAGCAGTTGTACACAGTTGCCGCTGCGCACGTCCACGGGCCGCACATGTCGCTTCTGGTAGAGGGTGCCGACGGTGATGCTGGCCAGGCCCAGGCCGGCCAGCGCCAGGTTGGTAGGTGTCAATTCG
>JANXYH010000177.1 GCA_025350145.1 Burkholderiales bacterium
GAGCGTGCCGGTGAGCCGGCCATTGAAGCTGCCGAGGGTGTTGGCGCGGGCAAAGTCGAGCTTCAGGCGGTGGCGGATGCGTTCGCTGAAGAAGGTGAAGCCGCCTGAGATCAGCAGGGTCTTGAGGCCGGCGCGCTGGCAGGCGGCGACAAAGGTCTCGACCCCGGGGTTCAGGCTAAGGCGCTGCTCGTAGACGTGCAGCAGCACCGACTCGGGCACGCCGGCAAGTAGGGCGACGCGGCGGCGCAGGCTGTCCTTGTAGTCGGCAATCTCGCCGCGCATGGCCGCTTCGGTGATGGCCGCGACCTCGCCGCCGCGGCCCGCAGCGGCGGCGATCTCATCGACACACTCGATGTTGATCAGGGTCGAATCCATGTCGAACGCGATCAACTTGAAGTCGCCCAGGGCCAGCGGCGGGGTGAAGCCGCGCAGTGTCAGGCCGCTGGCTGGGGTGGGGTCGGGCATGTTCGTGCGGGGCGGGCAGGGGGCTGGGCCGGCGGGCGCGGGATGTTACCCGGGGCCTGGCAGCCGAACAGCAGGGCTTTTCAGCCGGCATTCCGGCGATGGGCGGCTGCGCGGTGGCGCTCTACTGGGTGACCCTTGAATTGCCCGCCGTTGCCATGAACCAGACCCCCGCCCACAGCATCGTCAACAAGGATCTGCTCGATCTGATCCCGGCCGGCGCGCGCCGGGTGGTCGAGGTCGGCTGCATGCACGGCGCCATGGCCCGGGCCTACCGGGCGAGCAACCCAGCGGCCGAGTACGTCGGCATCGACATCGACGCCGATTACGCAGCGGTGGCAGCGCAGGCGTGCAGCGAAACCTTTGCTGGCGACATCGAGGCCTTCAGCCCGGCGGCGCTGGACAAGCTCTTTCCCAGCGACTGCTGGGTCTTTGGCGACTGCCTGGAGCACCTGCGCGACCCCTGGCGCATCGTCAGGCTGATCCGCGCCGGCATTGACGCCGACGGCTGCCTGCTGGCCTGCATCCCCAACGCCCAGCACTGGAGCGTGCAGATGCGCCTGGCCAGCGGGCTGTTCCGCTACGAAGACTCGGGCCTGCTGGACCGCACCCACCTGCGCTGGTTCACCCGCGTCACCATGATGGAGATGTTCCTGCAGGCCGGCTGGAAGATTGAGCGCGCCTTCAGCCGCCAATTGCCGCAGGCCGCACCGCCGGCGCTGCTGGCCGGCATCCAGGCCGTGGCCCAGGCCGCCGGTGCTGACCCGGCGCAGGCGGCGCTGGACGCCAACGCCTTTCAACTTTTGTTCAAGGTCGTGCCGGCTTGACCTGGGGCCGTTGCGGCCGAAGTCAGCGCAGCACCCAGCCGCCGCACAGCGGAAACACCTGGCCGACGAAGCAGTTGGCCGGCGCCGAGCAGAGGTAGGCGACGAAGCTGGCGTCCTCGCGGGCGCTGACCAGGCGGCCGAGCGGCACTTCGCGCTTCAGGCGCTCCTGGAATTTCGGCATGGCCTGGACCTCGGCCGGGAAGTAGGTCGGGTTCTCGACGAAGTTCTGCGCCACCGCGTTGACCTGCACGTTGTGCGGCGCGACCTCGACCCCGACCGACTGGACGTAGGCCAGTTGCGCCCCGCGCGCGGCGCTGTAGGTGGAGGTGCGCTTGACGCCGCGCAGCGCCGCCGCGCTGCCGATCACGATGATCTTGCCGCTGCGCCGGGCGATCATCGCCGGCAGCACCGCCTGGAACAGCAATGGCAGCGGGTCGACCATGGCCGCAAAGGTGTCGCGCCACTCCTGCGCGCTGGCCTCGGTGGCCAGGCTGCTGGGCGCGGGCACGGCCAGGTTGGCGACCAGGATGTCGACCTGACCGGCGGCTGCGGCCATCGCTGCCACGCCCTGGGCATGGCGCACATCGTGGTGGCTGGCGATGACCGTGGCGCCATGCTCGGCCAGCACCTCGCACAGGACAGGTCCCATGAAGGTGTCGGCCTGAGTGACCAGGGTGCGCAGGCCGTGCAGCGGGGGTGTCATGGTCGGTGTTGTCATGGTCGGGCGTGAAGGCTTCAGGTCGGTTCGGGCCGACGGTACAGGGTGCGGCTGACGCGAAGAAAAAATCCGCGCACCCGCGTGCTCCAGGGCGTGCCGCGCACCGCCAGCCAGGGCGCGCTGCCCAGCGTCTCGGGCCAGGCCAGGTCGTAGCAGGCGTGGTAGCGCCGGCCGCCACTCTCGCCACCACCCTCGCCACCATCGGCCGCGCCGCACAGGCGCAGCGCCTGGACCGTGCCCGGCACCGCCGCCAGGCCCGGCAGGTGCTCGGTGTCGTACCAGGCGTTGAATTCGTCCTCGTGGTCGGGCGCGACCTCGGCCTCGACCACGTAATGCCAGGTCGCCGGCTGGCCGGCCGAGGCGCCGGCCAGCCGCAGCAGCACCTGCACAGCCGCCGGGCGCGGGCCGACATCCAGCAGCGCCGCGCCCGGCTGGCCATAGGCCCGGATCGCCTCGCCCGCCACCGCCTGCCAGCACGTCAGGCCGGCCTGGCTGCGGGGTGCTGGACATTGGTAGAGCCAGAGCGATGTCGACATGGCGAAAGGCGCGGTGCTGGTTTGGCCAGGGCGGCGGGTGCGGCGGGTGCGGCGGATTGTCAGCGCCCCACCGCCTCGCCGGCCCCGGGAGAAGCCCGCCGCTGGGCCACGATTTGCGCCTCCTTTGGCCCTGGATTCCGACGATTGCCCGAGCCAGCGCGGCGGTCTACTGGCGGTCGACTGGAGGATCGGGCGTTCCGCTCCCCGGTCCTACCCGACCCCAGCGAACCTGCCAACCGCCGTGCCCGCTGCCGCAAAAACCCGCCGCTCCCACCGACCCCGCCGCCGCTGGCGCCGTTGGACCCGTCCTGCCCGGGCGCTGCTGGCCGGTTGGGCGCTGGCCGGGCTGGTCACTTGTCCGGCGCAGGCCAGCCGCTGTGTCGACGAGAGCCATTTCGACAGCGGCCAGGCCACCGCCGCGCCCGGCCAGAGCGCGCCGCCGGCCAGCGATCCGCGCGGCCAGCTTCAGGCGATGGTGGCGCAGACCCTGGCGCGCAGCGAGAGCCTGGGCGCGGCGCGCTTGCTGGCCGAGGCCGCCGACCAGGACACCGCCGAGCTGCGCGCGGCCAAACAGATCCAGGCCTCGATGGGCGGCACGGCGGGGCCGGCGGTCAACCACGCGGCGACGGTCAACGAACACAGCTTGCTGCAATTGCGCGGCAACTTCAGCCTCAGCCAGTTGCTCTACGACGGAGGCCGCAGCGACCGGCTGGTCGACTGGCGCAGCCGCATCGCCGATGCGGCTCGGCTGGGCCAGCTCAACCTGCAAGAGCAATTGACGCTGAACACCGTGGCGCTGGCCTTTGAGCGCAGCCGCTACCGCATGCAGGCCCAGGTCTGGGGCCAGCATGTGCGCAAGATGGGCTGCCTGGTGGAGGCGTTGGAGCAGATCGTGGCGGCCGACAAGGGCCGGCTGTCGGAGCTGGTGCAGGCGCAAAAGTCGATGCAGCAGGCCGAGCTGTCGCAGGTCCAGGCGGTGTCGGCGGCGCGCCAGATCGAGCTCAGGCTGCGCCGGTTGGTGGGCGACGGCCTGCCTGCGGCCGACGGCCTGTCCAGCCTGATGCTGGCGGTGCCCGAGCTGACTGGCCTGCTGGCCCAGGCCGAGCGCTCGGTCGAGATCGCCCAGCTCGACGCCCAGGCCGCCGCCCTGAAGGAATACGCCCGCTCGGTGGAGGCCGGCAACAAGCCGCAACTGAGCTGGACCGTGGGCGCCAGCCAGAGCTTGGGCGTGGGCGGCAACCTGGCCGGCGCGGCCGGTCGCGCCACCGCTTTAAGCGCCGGCCTGGCGATCAATGTGCCGCTGCTCAGCCCGGGCATCGCCGCCTCCAGCGACGCCGCCCGCAAGCGCGCCCAGGCCGCCGCCCTGCAGCGCAGCGACGCGCTCGAATCGCGCCGGGCGCGGTTGGCCGAGACCCACGAGCAGGCCAGCGCGGCCTTCGACCGGGTGCGCCGAACCGGCGAGGTGCTGCGCGACAGCGAGCGGGTGCGCAACTTCACCCTGCAGCAATGGCAGCAACTCGGCCGACGCTCGCTGTTCGATGTGATGGCGGCCGAGAGCGACCACTACAACCTGCGGGTGGCCTACGTCAACGCCCTGCATGACGGCCAGCAAATGAACACCATCCTCAGCTCGCTCGGGCCCGGGCTTTCGGTATGGCTGAAATGAGCCCCGTCGACGCCCTGCTGGTGCTGCAACGCAGCGATGTGGACCACCTCCAGGCCCACGCCGCCGAGTTCGCCGGCCTGCCGCTGCTGTTCACCGACCCCGGCATCATGGATGCCGCCGTGCAGGCCGGGCTGGGCGACTACACGCTGCGCCGGCTCGATGTCGGCCGCGACCTGTCGGCCCTGGCCTACAGCCAGGCGATGCACCTGGCGGCGGCGATAGACCTGCAACTGACCGGCCTGCGCCAGGCGCACTGGGGCGCTGGCCTGGCCGGTGATAACCCGTTCCACGGCTGGGACCAGGGTCTGCTCTACCTGACGCTGCAACGCGCCGCCACCCAGCGCGCCATCGGTCAGGCAATCACAGCGCAGTTCCCCGAGCGCCGGCTGGGCCTGCTGCGGCCGGACAACCCGGCGCTGTTCAACTGGGATTCGATGCTCAGTACCGAGGTGGTGGCGGGCACCGACCCGACCCGCTGGCGCATCGTCGGCAGCTACCCGCAGGGCCGCTATTGGCAGCCGGCGCTGCTCGACACGGCGTTGGACACGGCCGCGCTGCAGGCGCTGGTCCATCCCGGGGTCCAGGCGCTGAGCCACATCGCCACCTGTTTCTACGATGTGCGGACCTTCAGCGATGCCATCACCCAGCGCTTTGCCCACAGCATCGACCTGCCCGGGCTGTACTGCGACATCCCGGTGCGCCGCGCCGCGGGTGGCCTGCTGCGCCAGTTCGACGACGCCCTGGCCGCCGCGGTCGATCCGCGGGTGCTGGTCTACCGCGAGCAGGCACGGCAGGTCTTTGTCGCCCAGCTCGCCGGGCTGATCGCCCACCAGGGAGCGCTGCGCCAGCAGGCCGACGCCCTTGCCCGGCGCTGCGCGATGCAGGCCCTGAGCTACCTGGCGCTGCGCCGGGCGCTGGCCGGGAGCCGGCCGCAGATCGTGCTGGCCGACCACGACATCGGCCTGAACGGCCCGCTGTTCAGCTTAGCCCATGGGCTGGACTGCGCGGTGACGGTGCTGCCGCATTCGGCCTACACCACCAATCTGCTGCCGCATGCCCGGCGGGTGACGGCGATCGAGCGCGACGGCGTGGGCGTGCCGGCGCGCAGCGTGCTGGGCCAACCGGTGGCGGTGCGGGCGGTGCGCTTTCGCCCCAGCCCGCCGCCGCCGGCCCGGCCGGCGGCACGCCAGGTCTGCCTGCTGCTCAACACCATGCTCAGCGAGGGCCTGTCCTATGTCGAGCTGTTTGCCCTGATCGGCCTGCACCGGGGGCTGGCGGCGGTCTGTGCCCGGCATGGCCGCGAACTGGTGGTGCGCCTTAAGCCCAGCACCCCGGCGCTGGGCGTGGTGGCGGCGGCGCTGGCCATGCCGGCGGCGTACTTTCAGCGCAGCATGGCCATGCCCATAGACGAGGTTGCGCGCCAGGCCGACATCACCCTGGCCTTTGGCGAGCCGACCAGCGCGACCATCAATTTCTTCGATGCCGGCAGCCTGCTGCTGCATGTCAGTGAGCAGGACTGGCCGGCCGACTACATCTGCACCTCGCCGCTCAAGGGCGCGCTGATGCCCACGCTGCGCTGCGCTGCGGCGCTCGCCGAGGTCGATGCCCTGCTCGCCGACGCTGCCCGCTATCGCCGCCGCCAGGCCGACCAGGCCGCGCGCTACGCCGCCCGCCGCGCCGGTGCAGTGGACACGATCTTCGACCCCGCGCCATCGCCGGACACCCCCGTACCCACCCCGCCAGCCCAGGAGCTCGCCACATGCTGAACCACCAATCCATCCTCATCACCGGCGGCACCGGCAGCTTCGGCAAGGCCTTTGTCCACACCGTCATCGCCCGCTACCCGCAGGTCAAACGGATAGTGATTTTTTCGCGTGACGAGTTGAAGCAGTACGAGATGGAGCAGAGCCTGGGCAAGCGCCAGCACCCCGGCATCCGCTACTTCATCGGCGATGTGCGCGACCCGGCGCGGCTGAAGCGGGCGATGGAGGGGATCGACATCGTCGTCCACGCCGCCGCGCTCAAGCAGGTGCCGGCCGCCGAGTACAACCCCTTCGAGTGCATCAAGACCAATGTGCTGGGCGCGCAGAACGTGATCGAGGCCTGCCTGGACGCGGGCGTCAAGCGGGTGGTGGCGCTGTCCACCGACAAGGCCGCCGCGCCGATCAACCTCTATGGCGCGACCAAGCTGTGCTCGGACAAGCTGTTCGTCGCCGCCAACAACATCAAGGGCTCGCGCGAGCTGCGCCTGTCGGTGGTGCGCTACGGCAATGTGATGGGCAGCCGCGGCTCGGTCATCCCGTTCTTTGCCGAGCGCCGTGCCAGCGGCGTGCTGCCGATCACCGACCCCGGCATGACCCGCTTCAACATCTCGCTGCAAGAGGGCGTGCAGATGGTGCTGTGGTCGATCGAGCATGCCTGGGGCGGCGAAATCCTGGTGCCCAAGATCCCCAGCTACCGCATCACCGACCTGGCCAGCGCGGTCGCGCCCGAGGCCGAGCAGCGGGTCGTCGGCATCCGCCCGGGCGAGAAGATCCACGAGGAAATGATCACCGCCAGCGACAGCCCGAACACCGTCGACCTCGGCGCCTACTACGCCATCCTGCCCAGCGGCGCCGAATACAGCGTCGACGACTACTGCAAGCGCAACAACGCCAAGCGGGTGGCGCTGGGCTTCTCGTATGACAGCGGCAGCAACGACGCCTTCCTCTCGGTGCCGCAGTTGCGCGAGATGATTTCCGAACAAATCGGCAGCGGCCTGCGGCACTGAGCGGGCAGCGCCATGGCCCATATCCCCTACAGCCGCCAGTCGGTCAGCCCGGCCGACATCGCCGCCGTGGTGGCGGTGCTGGAATCCGACTTCCTGACCCAGGGCGCCGCGCTGCCGCGCTTCGAGGCCGCTTTCGCCCGTCGCCACCAGGTCGCACACGCGGTGGCGGTGAGCAATGCCACCGCCGCCTTGCATGTCGCCTGCCTGGCCCTGGGCATAGGCCCGGGCAGCCGGGTCTGGACCAGCCCGAACAGCTTTCTGGCCAGCGCCAACTGCGCGCTCTACTGCGGCGCCGAGATCGATTTCGTCGACATCGACCCGCTCAGCCGCAACCTCGGCCTGGCCGCGCTGCAGGCCAAGCTGGCCAGCGCCGCCGCCGCCGGCCGACTGCCCGACCTGCTGATCCCGGTCGACTTTGCCGGCCTGCCCTGCGACCTGCGCGAAATGCGCGGCCTGGCCGAGCGCTACGGCTTCAAGATCCTGCAGGACGCCTCGCACGCCACCGGCGCCAGCTACCTGGGCGCGCCGGTCGGCAGCGCCTGGGCCGACGCCAGCGTGTTCAGCTTCCACGCGGTCAAGATCATCACCACCGCCGAGGGCGGCATGGTCACGACCCAGGACGCCGCGCTGGCCGACAGGCTGCGTCTGCTGCGCTCGCACGGCATGACCCGCGACCCGGCGCAGATGCACGCGCCGCCCGATGGCCCCTGGGCCTACGAGCAACTGGCGCTGGGCCTGAACCTGCGCATGACCGAGTTGCAGGCGGCGCTGGGTGAATCGCAACTGGCCAGGCTGGCGCAGATGCAGCAGGCCCGCGCCGCGCTGGCCGAGCGCTACGACCGGTTGCTCGCCGGCCTGCCGCTGCGCTGCCCGCCGCGCCTGGCCGATCGGGTCAGCGCCTGGCATCTGTACGCCGTGCAACTCGACGCGCCGCAGCACCGGGCGGCGGTGTTTGCCGCGCTGCGCGAGGCCGACATCGGCGTCAATGTCCACTACATCCCGATCCACACCCAGCCCTATTACCGCCAGTTGGGCTTCAGGCCAGGCGACTTCCCCAACGCCGAGGCCTGGTACGCCGGCGCCCTGACGCTGCCGCTGTTCCCCGGCCTGACGCCAGCCGAGCAGGACCGGGTGGTCGACTGCCTGCAGGCCGCGCTGGCTGCGCACCAGCCGCAGACCGAGGCGATCGCATGAACCTGGCCGTGATACCTGCCCGCGGCGGCAGCAAGCGCATCCGGCGCAAGAACATCCTGCCGTTCGCCGGCAAACCGATGCTCGCCCACGCGATCGAGGGCGCGCGCCGCTCGGGCCTGTTCGGGCGGATCGTGGTCTCGACCGACGACGCCGAGATCGCCGCCATCGCCCGCGCCTGGGGCGCCGAGGTGCCGTTCCTGCGCCCGGCCGAGCTGGCCGACGACCACGCTGGCACGGCCGAAGTCATCGCCCATGCGGTGACGACCCTGGCCCAGGCCGGCGCCAGCTTCGACGCGGTCTGCTGCATCTACCCGGCGGTGCCACTGCTGCGCAGCGAGGACCTGGCCGCCGCGCTGGCCATGCTGGCCCCCGGCTGCGCCGAGTACGTGTTCCCGGTCGCCGCCTACCCGGCGGCGATCCAGCGCGCTCTGCGCCGCCGCGACGATGGCCGCACTGTGCCATTCCACCCCGAGTACAGCCAGTGCCGCAGCCAGGATCTGGAGCCGGCGTTCCACGACGCCGGCCAGTTCTACTGGGCCGCACCCGGCACCTGGGCGCGTTGCCTGCCGGTCCACGCCAACGCCCGCACCCTGGTGTTGCCGGCCTGGCGGGTGGTCGACATCGACACCCCTGACGACTGGGTCCGGGCCGAGGCGCTGTACCGGGCCTTGGGCGGCGCGACCGCCAGCGACCCGGCCAGCGACCCGGCCAGCGCCGATCTGCCACCGGCTGGGCTGGTGGCAGCACAAATCGCCGCGCAAACCACGGCGGGGGCCGCCACCCGGGCGCGCAGTCGCCTGCCGGCATGAACATCGCCTTGCGGGCTGACGCCTCGGCGGCCATGGGCAGCGGCCACCTGCGCCGCTGCCTGTCGCTGGCGCAGGCGCTGCGCGCCCGGGGCGCGGCCTGCCGCATGGTTGGCCGTGAGCTGGGCCTGGGGCCGGTCTCGGCTCTTGCCGCAGCGGTGGACGCCGACCTGATTGGCCTGACGCTGCCGGCGCCGAATCCGAACACCGCCGTCGACGACGCCGTGCCACACGCCGCTTGGGTCGGCCTGGGCTGGCGCCAGGACGCCGACGACACCTTGACCGCGCTGCAAGGCCAGGCCATCGACTGGCTGGTGGTCGACCACTACGCCTTCGACCAGCGCTGGCATGGCGCAGTCCGCGCCGGCTTAGGTTGCCGGATCGCGGTGATCGACGACCTGGCCGACCGGGCCATCGACGCCGATCTGTTGATCGACCACAACCACAGCGCCGACCACGCCCTGAAGTACGCCGGCCGGGTCGGCCCAGCGACCCAGATCCTCGGCGGCCCGCGCTATGCGCTGCTGTCGCCGGCCTATGCCGGGGCACCGCCGCACCGGCCGCAGGCCGAGGTCGACAGCATCGGCATCTTCATGGGTGGCAGCGACGCCGAGGGGCTCAGCGCCCTGGCCCTGGCCGGCTGTGACCTGGCCGGCTTCAAAGGCCCGGTGGAAATCGCCAGCACCTCGGCCAACCCCGGCCTGGCGGCATTGCGCCAGGCTGTGGCCGAACGTGCCCATACCCGATTGGTGCTGGACCAGCCCGATCTGGCCGGCTTCTTTGCCCGCCACGGCCTGCAGATCGGTGCCGGCGGCGGCGCCACCTGGGAACGCTGCTGCCTGGGCGCGCCAACGCTGGCGCTGATCGCCGCCGCCAACCAGCGCCAGTCGCTGCTGCCGCTGGCCGGCCTGCAGGTGCTGCTGACGCTGTCCGCCACGCCACCCACACCCCGGGCCATCGCCAACGCGCTGCGCCCTTTGCTCGACGACACGGCGCTGCGCGCCCGGCTGGCCGGCAACGCCCGGCGGCTGGTCGATGGCCTGGGCGCCGGGCGCGTCGCCGAGCGCCTGCTGGCGCTGCCACCACCATGACCACTGACACCAGCCGCCAGCTCAGGCCGATGCGCGCTGCCGACGCCGAGCTGCTGCTGGCCTGGCGCAACGACCCAGCGGCGCGCGCCGCCAGCCACAGCCAGGCGCCGGTCTCGCCCGCCACCCACGGCGCCTGGGTCGCGGCCACCCTGGCCAGCGCCGAGCGCCGCGTGCTGATCGCCGAACTCGACGGCCTGGCGGTCGGCATGGCGCGGCTGGACCGTGAGGCCGCCGGCCAGCAACTGTCCTGGTACCTCAGCGCCGCCGCCCGCGGCAAGGGGCTGGGCCGGTGGATGCTGGCCGAGGTGCTGCTCAGCGTCAGCGGCCCGGTCCGGGCCGAGATCAAGTCCGGCAACCTGGCCTCGGTGCGCATCGCCGAGGCGGTCGGCTTTCGGCTCCAGCGCGCCGCCCAAGGCGTGCTGCACTTCCAGGTCGAGTGAGATCGGTTAGGGTTGCCGATTCATCTCTACGAACCGCTCACCACCATGCCTTTGCCGCCCGCCAACTGCTCCCGCCAGGCCGCGCACCAGCGCAGCATCACCGTCAGCGCCTTTGCCCGCAGCGATGGGCTGTGGGACCTGGAAGGCCACCTCACCGACATCTGGCCACATCCCGTGGGCAAGGCCGGCGGCACCCTCGCCGCCGGCCAGCCCATGCACGAGATGTGGCTGCGGCTGACGGTCGACCGCAGCGCGACCATCGTCGCCGCCCAGGCCGCCACCGACGCCGGCCCCTACGACCAGGTCTGCGGCGCGATCACCCCCGACTACGCCCAACTGGTCGGGGTGCAGATCAGCCGCGGCTACCGCGACACCATCCGCCGCCTGTTCGGCCGCACCGCCGGCTGCACCCACATCAACGAACTGGCCAACGTGATGGGCAGCGCGGCGATGCAAGCAATGTGGGACGACCTGCCCAGCGACCCCGAAGTCAAGCCCTACAGCCTGGACGGCTGCCACGCCCTGGCCACCACCGGGCCGCAGGTGGCGAAGTACTTTCCGCGCTGGTTCAGGCAGGCGCCGAAGTAGGCGAGGCGGGGCGGAGCGCCTGTTGTTGGCGCCGCTGCCGGTCAATCGCGCCGACTCGAAACCAGTCCGGGCGGTTCAGTTCTGGCCTG
This sequence comes from Burkholderiales bacterium, assembly GCA_025350145.1. GTDB lineage: Bacteria > Pseudomonadota > Gammaproteobacteria > Burkholderiales > Burkholderiaceae_C > Pseudaquabacterium. The sequence goes on from JANXYH010000177.1 coordinate 11,188, forward strand.
GCGGCCAGGCCAAGACGGTCTTGCCGAAGGACGACGACAACGCCAGCGCATGCGGATGGTCGGCGGACCAGCCCTGGATGTTGTCGGTCGTCGCCGCCACGCCCGCCTCGGTGTTGAACCTCAGCGACTGGCCTGCGCCCAGGTCGTACAGCTCGAAGTACTGGCCGCGGTAACGCTTGGCGGTGGCATCCACCCCGGTCATCCTCAAGCAAAGCTGGTAGCGGCCGTCTGGCGACAGCCCCAGTGCCTTGTCTGCGGGCATCGAGACCGCACCTGCACCACGCACGTCCAGCAGAGTTCGACAGCCGCCCGCGCGCTCGTCGCACAGTTTGAGCCACTGGTAAGGCGTGTCCTCCACGCTGGAAGACAAGTAGGCCGGCGCAGCAAACACCAGCAGGCGATGCAGCGACGGGACGGGAATGCTGACCTCGTTGGGGACCATCGGACGTTCCTGGCTTGAAGGCGGTTTGCCGATCGCCAATCCTCCCACCAGGCAGGCTGCACCGACCACGGCGAACAGCAGGGCGCGGCGGCGGACGCGCATCACGGCGCCGTCGGGAAGTTGAGCGATCCCGGCGAATCGGAGCGACCGGCCGCAGCGAGCTGGGTGGCCCGCCCGCCATGTCCGTGCCACGTGCCGGGCGTCGGGTAGCGAACTTTCAGGCTAAGCGTTCCGCCCCTTGGACTGCAGGAGTTCGTTGTCCAGGCCGACAAACTCTCGAAACAGCGGTATGTCGTGCAGCGCCACTTCCATCGCCGGATCATTCAGCGTGAACCACGGCGGCATAAAGGGCAGGCGCAGCCCATGGCGCCACGCGGGTCAACTCATCGAGAAACGCCCGCTTGCGACTGCACATCATCGTCAGGTTCAGGCCAAGCCCAGCTTGCTTCATGACCGGCATCAGCCCCCCGCCGCTCATGTTCCGTGCAACCACATTTGCCGGAAGCTTTTGCAGCGTTTGCTTTGGGGATCGCAGCGCATATCGCGCGCCTCATGGTGCGACGTACTTATACAAGCCATGCAACAGTGCGGGCTGGCCGTCAACAGAGACGGCTGCCCGACCATTGAAGTGGAGGCGGTCCAGGTCGTCGCCCAATATATCGCCGCTGCTCCAATCACCATATGGCCGGCCACTGCGCAGTGGCCCGCGCTCGGCAAAGTATCGATCCGCGCGGTATCTGCCGGCTCGGATTGCGTCGACAATCTCCTGGCGGCGTGCCCAGGCCTGTTCTCGGCTCGACGCCTTGACCTCCATTGCCTGACTGCCATTGCCAGCGTTGAATGCGGCAAGAACGCAATAGAAGGGATCCTCGAAAAGGAGTCCGCCGCTGCGGCTGCTGACTTGCGCTCGCCCAGACGGCTCTGCACCGAAGCGGATCACAGCGTAGTGCTGCCCCGATTGGGTTCTTGGCGGGATCGATGCGAGTGGCTGCCGGCCGCGCGGCGTGGCGCCTGCGACGCCGAACCACTGCTCCGGTCGATAGGTTCGCTGTTCGAGCGCCCGGGCAATGACAACGATGTCGGGATGGGCGAGCGGATGCAAGATCGCCGTCCGATCCGCGGCGCCAAATACGCCATTGATCGCAATCAGCAGGGATATCAAGCCTTGCTCCCAAGCTGGATCAATGAACATAATGTGGCCCGTTTCCATAGTATTCATACCGTTGCGCCGCCCTTCTTGACGTAGAAGTAGCCGCAAAAGACATCATAGTCAATGACCTCGGGTACCGACTTCTTCAGGGCCGGTATAAATTGGGAACCGTTCAGGCTGCGTCGATTTGCTGTTTCCGGGTTAGTGATCGGATTTCCTGAGGCGTCAACCTTGCGTACCAGGGTTGTGCCCGGTTTGTGCGACCAGAATCCGTCTTCATCTTGCCTATACCAGTGATAATCATTGACATAGCTGACAGCGTCGGCTGCGTCATAGCCGTCGGGTTTGGAAGTGATGACCAGCGCGACGAGATAGTAGCCTGCCCTGTCGGGCGGCGGCCGCAGCTGTTGCCGGTTGTACGGGCAGCGCTTGGCCTCTAGGACGTGGTCGGGCTTTCCGTCCGAGACCACTGCCGCTGTCGTGCTTGGGCAGTTAACCGGGTACACGGTGGCGGTGCCGGATGTTTCGCCCGGTTGCGGCGTTAGACCTACGGTGTGGCCAGTCCGACTGTTCGCTGCGTAAGCGTAGCAGTTAGTAGATCCCTGTATCGCAGCGCCGTCGTTCCATAGTGCGGGTTCGTACTTCGGCGAATCACTCTTAAGCGTTTTGGCAGGGCAGGCCACCACTGCCGATCCTAGGGGCGAGCCCTTCGGCACCGGGCACAGACCTTTATCCTCGCGCAGCAGGCGCCTGACCTCCATCCAGCAATCCCGGAAGGCAGCGTCTTTGGGATCAAGGGTCAAACGCCGTCGTCCTTTCGCAATGGGGTCTGTGAGTGCTGGATCCAGCCCTTTTCCAGTTCCTTCGCCATACGACCTGTAGAAGGCGTTATCGACCTCGGCCCTGGCAATATCTACCGGCACTGCCATGGCTCATCTCTCCCTTGGCCCGAGGTATTCGATCTCGTTCGGGTTGTCCCCGAAGATGAACAATTGCTCAAGCGCTTCAATCTTCTTCTCGGTAGTCAGGTGGGCGCTTCGAAGCTTGTCAATGATAACTTCCGGCATTGGCCCGCGCCATGCTTCCTGCTGGTACCTGAATAACATTCGCAATGCGTGCATATAGTCGCCGTCGTGGGTGAAGCCGATGCTACTCAACTGCCGGATCACCAGACGCAGCCATTCTCGCAGATCCGGCCCGGTCTTCGCTGGGTTTGGGCAGTCAACCAGTAAAACTCGCGCGCATTCGTCAAGAAAGCGCTCCCGTTGCGCCAGTTCAAACAGACGGAATTGCTCTTGTTGAATATGAAGCATGACGCAAATTACCTCTGGCAGGCCCCTAAAAACCACGGCGATGGGCCGCTCGCGGTTGAACCTTGAGCGGTGACGGTTCCTGGATGGGCACGCTGCGTGACCTTTAATGTGGCGCTGTCTGCGGCGTTCGGACTACGAGCATCAAGTACTTTGCGGTCGCGCGAGAACGTCGCCAAAGGCGGCCATGTAGACGGACCCCTGGCAGGCCCACACCCAGGGAAACGCTTAGAAACGACCACTCAGTATGTTGACTCTGGCGCCACCGCGTTATTCACTGATTTCGACCAATCTTCTGCGTAAATTTCGTGTGCCCGGGGGTTCAGAGACCGTTTTTTTCTACTTTTCAAAAGGGCTAACGCTGTTTTCAGGCGGACTTGCCCATCCAGTACTCGGTGTTTTTGCTGGCCATCCTCAGGCTTGCCATAGCGAACAAGTTGTTGTGATGGGCGGTATTTGCCTTCAGCGCCCGACAGCGAGTCGTCATCTGAGCGGACTGGCGCTTGATCACGCGGTATGGACGCTCAACTTTGGCGCGGATGCTAGCCTTGATCTGCTCGACCTTGTCGATCATGGCGGCCGAAGGGCTGTTCAGGTCCAACGCTATACGCCGGCCGGGCTCGGCCGCCAGCCCGCGCCCATGGTGAGCTTCTGGCCAAAGCGCGCCACGCGGCAGGAAACCTGTGGTCACCGCCATCGGCCAGGCCCTGCGCCGATGGGATAGGCGATGGCGCCGCGCGCTGCGGGTGCGCAGGCCCTAACGCCGCAAAGCCCCAACGCCCTAACGCCCCAGCTCACGCAACAGCACGAACGCCTCGGCCAGCTCCAGGCCCACGCTGTGGCCGCGCCAGGTGGCCAGCGCTTGCACGCCGGCCAGGCTGCGGCTGTGGGGTGGCGGGCGCATTTCGTCGGCGTAGGCCTGCAGGGCGGCGAGTTTGGTGGGCCACCAGGGGGCGATGTCGATCCAGACGGTGGGGACGAAGGGCGCGGCGTCGGGGCCGGCCCATTCGCTGCTGGACGGCACCTCGAAGGCGAGGATGCGCTCGACCGGGGCGCCGGGCACCGGGCGGCAGGCGGTGAGTACGGCCTGGGCGGTGATGCGGTGGTCGATGTTCAGATCGCCGCTGTGGTGGGTGTAGACGGTGCGCGGGCGCAGCGCGGCGATCCGCGCCTCCAGCGGGCGGACGATTTCCAGCAGCGCGACGCTGTCCATCGCGTTGTCGGGCCAGGCAAAGCTGTGCTGGCTGGCGATGCCGAGCACGGCGCAGGCGCGGTCGCGGGCGGCGTTGCGCGGCAGGGCGTCGGCGGCCAGGTCGCCACGGCGCGAGCCGACGCCGTCGGCCATGAAGATGACATGGACGCTGTCGCCGCGGGCGACATGGCGGGCGATGGCGCCGCCGCAGCCCAGCGCCTCGTCGTCGGCGTGGGCGGCAACGACCAGCACGGTCTCAGGCATGGCACAACTCCGGCTCGGCCACCGCAAGCTGCTCGCCCAGCGCTAGCCGCTCGCCCAGTGCCAGCGCCGCATCAGGGCCGCAGTTCATCCAGAAATCGACGACGCTCAAGGCCGGCATGAACTCGCCCCAGCGCTGCGGGTAGGCCGGCTGCTGGAACTGCTGGAAGCTGACCGCGATGCCGGCGGCGCTGAAATCATCCAATCGCAGGTAGTCGCGGCCGAGCGCGCCAGAGAGGTACTGGTCGGCGCGCAACTGGCGGCACAAATCCAGCACCAGGTCGGATTTGCGGCCGGTGGGTTCCAAGGCCGATTGGCGCAGCAGCCGGGGGTGGTGGATGCCGAACTCGGCCAGCCAGAACTGCAGCTCTTGCCAGCAGAAGTCGGCCAGCGTCAGAGGCGGGCGGTCGGCGGTGGTGGTGGTGGTGGTGGCTGTGGCGGTGTCCAGCAATTTCGTCAGCTTGGCGAAGCAGGCCTCGAAATGCGGTGCGCGGCGGTAGTTGGCGGCGATAGCCTTGAGGTGCTTGCTGCGCCAGGGCTGGGCTTCGTCGATCAGCAAGTCGTTGAGGGTCGCGCTGGTGTGGCCCTGGGCCTTGACCGGCACCGTCAGCCAGAGCGGGCCCTGCGGCGTCTTGATGCGGTTGCGGTTGGAGAAGCTGTTTTTCTCGAACTGGACCGCGTCGAGGTAGACGAACAGGTCCGAGCGGGCGATTTTGTGCAGCAGGCCCAGCCAGGGCAGGTAGGCGCTTTGGTGCGCCGACAGGATCATCCGCGCAGGTCCTGCAGGGCGACGCGGGCGCCGCGCGGGATGCGCCGGGTGGCGGTCAGGCCGATCAGGCGTTCCAGCATCTCGGGCGGCAGGCCGTCGCCGGGGCGGCGCAGGCCGACGTTGGCGCTGTCCAGGCGCTCGCCCTCCAGCAAGTCGCGCAGCGCGACGATGCTGCGCCGGGCCACCGGGCGCATGCTGTGCTCGGCGATGGTCGGGCGGACATGGGGCGAGCCAAGCATCTGGTCGGCGCTGCGGATCGCGGCGGTCCATTCGGCCAGGCCGGCCGGGTCTTCGGAGAACCAGTGGTCGGGCCCGGGGCTGTGCTTGTCGAGGGTGAAGTGCTTTTCGAACACCCGCGCGCCCAGGGCGGTGGCCAGGCTGGCGGCCTGTGGTCCCTGGGTGTGGTCGGAGAAGCCGGTCAGCAGCCCGGCGAAGGCGTGCTGCAGCGTCGCCAGTTTGCGCAGGTTGACGTCGGCCGGCGGGGTCGGGTATTGCGAGGTACACAGCAGCAGCGCCAGCGGCGTGTCGCGGTCGAACCAGCCGGCGGCGTCGAGCGCGCGGTGCACCTCGGCCAGGTCGGCCATGCCGCAGGACAGCAGCATCGGCAGGCCGGCGCCGGCGTAGTCGCGGATCAGCGGCAGGTTGCTGAAATCGTCGGAGCCGATCTTGATCGCCGGCACGCCCAGAGAGAGCAGCAGATCGAGGTCGCTGCGGTTCTGCGGGGTGGAGAAGAAGGTGATGCCCACTGCCTTGCAATGCGCCGCCAGTTCGGCCCACTGCGCCCGGCTGAACTCGTGGCGGCGGAACATCTCGACCATGCCCTCGGTCACGTCCTGGCCCTGTGAGCGGTAGCTGTAGGTCTGGCTCGGGTCGCCGCAGAACTCCTCGGCGCTGAAGGTCTGGAACTTGACCGCGTCGGCGCCCGCGCCGTGGGCGACCTCGACCATGCGCTTGGCCAGCGCGAAATCGCCGTTGTGGTTCACGCCGACTTCGGCGATGCAGTAGGGCGGGTGTTCGGCTCCGATGGCGCGGCCGGAGATGGCAAATGGTCGGCTGTACATCATGGGCGGCTGAGCATCGCCGGCCGGCCTTCAGGCCGCCGCGCGAAAGCGTTCGCGCACGGTGGCAAAGGCCTGGATGTACTGCGGATATCGGCTGTCGCGCCAGGCGATCTTGAGCGCGTCGCTGATCACCGCCTCGGTCGGGTGTTCGCGCAGACGCGAGGCCGACCAGCCGAAGCCGAAAGGGTTGTAGGCCTGGCTGCGCCACTGCGGCTGTACCGTCAGCAGCAGCGAGGCGGCGCGCTCCTGCAGGAACACCTTGCGTTGCGTCCCCTGGCCGTAGCTGGTGGGCTTGCAGAGCTGGGCCTGCAGTGGGTGCTGCGGGTCTTCGCAGGCGGCAAACAGCGCCTCATTGAGCTTGAGCCATTCGCGCCAGAAGGCCGGGCGGGCGACGAAGTAGTTGGAGAACACGATCTGCCGCGAGTCCATCACCAATTGGCGCAGCGGCACCGGCTGGCCGATCTGGCTGAGCAGGGCGCTGTAGGCCTCGATCAGGCCGGCGTCGAAGGTCTCACCTTGCTCGAAGACGTTGAGAAAGAAGGCCCCCATGTCGGGCTGGGGCGAGAACAGCAGGACATCGGCGACCGCGCTCTTGGCCTGCACGAAGTCCACCACCTCGGCGTGCGACAGGCCGGTCTTGGCGCTGAACTTGGGGCTGAAGAAACCGTAGAACGCCGCCTCGTCCAGCGGCTGGCGCAGCAGGAAGCGGCGCATCGGCCAGTACTCGAACCAGTCCGGGCGCGGGTTGTCGAGGTTGTCGAGCACCCGGTAGCCAGGCTGGATCATGTCCAGCGTGGCGGCCGAGTAGCCAATGTGGTACAGGTGTACCGGGGGCAGCGGGGCAGGGTCGGTCATGGCGCTCTCGTCGATGGTGGTTCCAGGCCGGGGCCTGAAACAGTCTAGGACGCGCCACTTGCCGGCCAAAGCACGAACAGCGCCACCACAGTGGCGCTGTTCGTCGGCCGACGCGCTCAGATCAGCGGGCCATAGCGGTGCAAATCGTCATCATGCGCGCGGTGCAAGCTGGGTGCAAGGTCGGCGCTGGCATGCTGGGTTGGGGCCGCTGGCGCTGCGGCAGTATGGCCCTGGCCCTGGCCCTGGCCGGCCAGCAGATCCCCAGCCGGTGCGGCCAGCAGTTCGCCCAGGCTGGGCGGCGTCGGCGCATGGGCGCGGGCAAACCAGACGTCGGCGACATCGTGCTGGGCGCCGTCGGCGGTGGTGTAGCTTGAGCTCAGGCCGAGCAGGTTGCCGTGGTCGACGGTGTGGCCCTTGGCGGCGTCGAGGTTGATCTCGACGATGCCGAAGTCCGCCAGGCCATGCAGCTCGCCCAGGTCGGTCTTGCCGTCGTGGTTGGCGTCGACCCAGACCTTCAGGTCCTTGAAGCCGGTGTCGGCGGCGCTGAGCTTGCCGTCATGGTTGCTGTCCATCGCGGCCATCGCGACATAACCGTTGGCGGCGTGGCTGCCGTCGGCCAGGCGGGTGCCCGAGCCGAACAGTTCACGGCCATCGTTGATCACGCCGTCGCCGTTGCGGTCCATCACCAGCAGGCCGTCGCCGGCACCGACCCAGCCCACCTGGGATGCGTGGCCGTTGCCCAGCAGGTCGAACTTGACCCCGTCGGCGGCCGAAAGCGTGTGCACACCGTCGCCGTTCAAGTCCAGCACGATGGGCGTCGAGGCCAGGGCGTTGGACTGCGAGGTCGTCATCGCCGCGAACTGCGACGAGGTGAACGCCGCCGCCTGATCGACGCTCATCGCCGCCAGGTCGGTGGTGCCCAGCCCGGCCATCTGCGAGGTGCCCATGGCCACGATGTCGGCGGTGGTGATGGCGTGGGCCTGGGCGGTGGTCAGCGCCATCAAGTCGCTGGTTTCCATCGCCGCGATCTGCGCCGTTGACAGGGCGGCGATCTGGACCGTGGCCAGCCCAGCGAACTGGGTCGTTCCCAGGGCCACGATGTCGGCCGTGCCCAGTGCCGCGAACTGCACTGTCGTCAGCGCGCTGAGTTGGCTGGTGCCTAGGCTGGCGATCTGGGTGGTGCCCAGTGCCACCAGTTGCGCCGTGCCCAGGCTCAGCATCTGGTGCGTGGTCAAGGCGCCGAGGTTGGTCGTGCCCATCGCCGCCATGTCGCTGGTGGTGATGGCCGCGATCTGGTTGGTGGTCAGCGACGACACCTGGGTCGTGCCCAGCGCTGCGATCTCGCTGGTGCCGAGCGCGGCGATGGCGTTGGTGGTCAGCGCCATGACCTGCGAACTCGACAACGCTGCCAGGTCCGAGGTTTCCAGGTTGGCGGCCTGGGCCGTGCCCAGGGCCGCGACCTGGGACGTCGTCAGCGCGGCGAACTGCGTCGTCGTCAGGGCGTCCAGGCTGCTGCTGCCCAGGCTGCTGATTTGGGCGCTGGTCAGGGCCAGTAACTGGCTGGTGCCGATGTTGACGAGTTGGGTCGTGCCCAGGGCATTGAGCTGGCTGGTGGCCAGGCCGACGAGTTGGGTCGTGCCCAGGGCGGCAAAGTCGGTGGTCTCTATCGCCGCCATGCCACTGGTGCCGATGGCGCGCAACTGGCCGGTCGTCAGCGCGGTGAACTGGCTGGAGCCCAGGGCCACGATCTCGCTGGTGACCAGGGCGGCAATGGCGTTGGTCGACAGCGCCATCACCTGCGCGCTGGACAGTGCGGCCAGGTCCGAGGTCTCCAGGTTGGCGACCTGGGTCGTGCCCAGGGCCGCCACCTGGCCGCTGGACAGGGCGGCGAACTGCGAGGTCGTCAGCGCGTCCAGGCTGGTGGTGCCCAGAGACGCCAGTTGCGCGGTCGAGAGCGCGGCGACTTGGCTGGTCCCAAGGTTGACGAGCT
>JANXYH010000179.1 GCA_025350145.1 Burkholderiales bacterium
GTTTGCGCAGGCGCCGCGCCAGTTCAGCTTCGCCTACGACCAACCGCCGACCACCGCGTACGGCATTGCCGCGAACATCTTCGACGCCAAGCTCAAAGAACTCTCGGGCGGCAAGATGAGCATCAACCAGTTCCCCGGCGCACAGCTCGGCCAGGAGCCGGTGATGCTGCAAAAGATGCGCTCGGGCGACATCGACTTCGTCATCACCTCCACCGCAAATGCGTCCACGCTGGCGCCGCAGGCCGGCGTGCTGTCGCTGCACTTCATCTTCCGCGACCAGGAGCACCTGGCCAAGGCGCTCGCCGACCCGGGCATCTCGCAGGCGTTTCGCGCCATGGTGAAAGACCAGGTGCAGGGCGCGCAGGTGCTGGGGCTGCTGACGATGGGGCTGCGCAACATGTACAGCAAGGCCGAAGTGAAGTCGGTCGCCGACATCAAGGGCAAGAAGATCCGCGTCCAGGCGACCAAGACGGAAGACACGCACTTCCCGGCGTATGGCGCGCAGACCGTGCACATGCCTTTCGGCGAGGTCTACACGTCGCTGCAAACGGGTGTCGTGAACATCGCCGAGAACGGCGTCAACGTGTACCTGGCGAACAAGCACTATGAAGTGGCACCCATCCTGTCGCTCACCGAACACGAGGCGAACAACAACTGCATCTGGGTCAGCGACAAGACCTGGAACAGCCTCTCGGCGCAGCAAAAGGAATGGGTCCAGGCGGCGGCGGCCGAGGTCGGCCGGACCGAGCCGGCGCTGGCGCTGAAGTTGGAAAAGGACTCGGCCGACAAACTCAAGAGCCTGGGGGTGAAGGTGGTCGAGAACGTCGACAAGTCCGGCTTCATCAAGGCCGCCGCTCCGATCCAGGACCAGCTTGCGGCCGAGCTGGGCCCGCACGCGGTGAAGATCCTGAAGATGGTTCGGGACATCAAGTAAGCACCGCAGGGCACAGACCGTGGCTGCCGCCGACGACCGCACCCTGATCCTGCCGCGCCACCGCCACCTCAAGTGGCGGGCCTTCGACGTGCTCGAGGCCGCACTGATGGTGCTTTGCGGGATTTGCATCTTCATGTTCACCTTGGCCGTGGGCGCCGACGTGGTCACGCGCAGCCTCGGGCGGCCCTGGCTGTGGCTGCAGCAGGTGACCACCGCCTTCTTTGCCTGGGGGGTGTTCATCGGCATGGCCGCCGCGACCCGGCGCAACGACCATTTCTACCTCACCGAGATCACCAAGCGCTTGGTCGGCATGCCGCGCAGCGTGATCGAGACCGCCAACCGGCTGGTGGTGCTGGTCGTGGCTGGCATGCTGCTGTGGTTTGGCTGGAAGAACGCACTCCTGGACATGGGCAGCTACCGCATGCCCTCGCTGGTGCCGCTGGCGGTCTACACCGCGATCGTGCCCGCCGCCGGCCTGCTGATCGGCCTGTTCACGCTGGAGCAACTGGTCAACGGCTGGCGCCATGGTTTCGAGGGGCCGGAAGACCAGGAAAACCTGCCGCAGCTTGAGGCGTTGGCGCCAGCCGGAGCGCCGCGATGAGCGCCGGGCAGATCCTGATCCTCATGGCCGTGCTGTTCCTGGCCTTTGGCTACATGGGCGTGCCGGTGTCGTTTGCGCTGATGGCCGGGGTCTTCGTTGCCACCGCCTTCACCCCGGTCAGCCTGCAGTCCATGGTCGGCCAGTTGTTCCACGGCATCGACTCCGAGACCCTGCTGGCGGTGCCGTTCTTCCTGCTGGTTGGCGAGCTGATGGCCTCCAGCGATGTGGTGCAACGCATGATCCGGCTGTCGCAGACCCTGGTCGGGCACCTGCGCGGCGGCCTGGCCCAGGTGGTGACGCTGTTTTCGATGTTCTTTGCCGGCATCTCCGGCTCGTCCACCGCCGACGTGGCGATCCTGGCGCGCACCGTGGCGCCCGAGATGGACAAAGAGGGCTATGACCGCGCCTTCACCGCCGCCCTGATCGCCTCGGCCTCGACCATGGCCAACCTGATCCCGCCGAGCATCATGGCGGTGGTCTATGGCGCCACCGGCAATGTCTCCATCGGCGGGCTGTTCCTGGCCGGCGTCGTGCCGGGTGTGCTGATCGGTCTGGGCCTGATGGTCTACAGCTACTTCTGGGGCCCGGTCGGGGTGATGAAGAAGCGTGCACTGTTCACCGAGGTCATCGTCGCCGCCCGCGGCGCGGCGCTGCCGCTGGTGATCCCGGTGATCATCATGGGCGGCATCCTCTCGGGCTGGTTCACCCCGACCGAGGCCGGCATGGTCGCCTGCGCCTACATCCTGCTGGTGCTGATCCCGGTGCTGCGCCCGGGCCATCTCCGCGAGCTGCCGCGCGACTTCATGTACGCCGGGCTGCTGTATTCGCTGCCACTGGCGGCCGTGGCCGGCGCCTCGGCGTTCGGCTGGATGGTGGCGTTCCTGCGCGGGCCCGATCTGGTGGCCGACTACATCACCGCCATGGGCGGCACCAGCGGGCCGATGATCATGTTCCTGCTGGTGGTGTTGTTCGTCATCGTCGGTGACTTCATCGATGCGGTGCCAGCGATCATCATCTTCATGCCGATCATCAACAAGCTCACCGAGATCGGCAACATCCGGCCGCTGCACATGGGCGTGGTCATCATCACCACCTTGGTGTTCGGCCTGATCACGCCGCCCTATGGCTTGTCGTTGCTGGTGGCCTCGAAGTACGTCGGTGTCGGTTTCGGTCGCAGCGTGGTCCGCTCGCTGCCGCTGTATGTGGTGTTCTTTCTGACCATCGCCTTCGTCGTGCTTTTCCCTGAGATCGTGCTCTGGCTGCCCAAGCAGTTGCTGCCCGAGTCGGTAGGCTGCTTCAAAAGCCCGACCGGCGCGGGCTACATCTGCCCGCCCTGAGGTGCGCGCCAATGCTGCGTTTTGAGCCCCTGACAGCGGCGCTGGGCGCCAGGGTCATCGGCGCCGACCTGGCGCGCGGCGTGTCGGCCGACGACTTTGCGGCGATCTACCAGGCCTTTTTGCGTCACCAGGTGCTGCTGTTCCCGGCGCAGCCGCTGTCGCCGGGCCAGCAGGTCGCCTTCGGCCGCCAGTTTGGTGAGTTGCAGGTCCACGTCATGGCCCAGTACCACGCCGACGGCCACCCCGAGCTTTACCGGCTGTCCAACCTCGACGCCCAGGGCCGGCCCAACGACCGCCACCCTGACAAGGGCACGCTGGCCTGGCACACCGACGGCTCCTGGTCGCGCGTCACCGGTCAGGCCACGATCATCTACGGCGAGCAGGTGCCGCCGGTCGGCGGGCAGACCCATTTCTGCGACATGTACGGCGCCTACGAACGGCTGTCGGACGAATGCAAGCGCCGCATCGCCGGGCTGCGCGCGGTCCACAACCTCGACTTCTCGCGCACCCGCCGCCACGGCGAGGATCTGATGACCGAGGCCCAGCGCCGCGAACGCCCGCCGGTCGACCAACCCATCGTCCGCACCCACCCCGAGACCGGCCGGCTGTGCCTGTACCTGGGCGACCATGCCGAGTCCATCGTCGGCCTGCCATATGACCAGGGCAGGGCGCTGATCGACGAGCTCAACGCCCTGGCGATCCACCCCGACCTGAGCTACGCGCACATCTGGCAGGCGCATGAGCTGCTGGTCTGGGACAACCGCTGCCTGCTGCACCGGGCCACCGAGTTCGACCTGGCAAGGCATGGCCGGGTGGTGCGGCGCTGCACGGTGCTGGGCGAAGTACCGCATTGAGGGCACGCCCGATCCCGCCGCGATCACCGCCGGCCAGGCCCTGCCGGCCATGTCATTTGCCACCATGAACCAGATCTTTGCCGACTTCGGCCTGCTCGGGCTCAAGCCCTACCTCAGCGCGCTGGCCCTGCCGCCGCTGCCCTGGCTGCTGCTGATGCTGCTCGGCGCTGGCCTGCTGGCGCGGCGGCGGCGGCGCTTGGGCTGGGCGGCTTTCGGCCTGGGCTTTGCCGGGCTCTGGGCGACCACCACCACCGCGCTGGGCGTGACCCTGGTTCTGGGCCTGAACCAGCCGCCGCCGCCGCTGGACCAGGCCAAGGTCAAGGCCCTGGCCCAGGCGCCGCATGCCGTCGTGCTGGTCCTGGGTGCCGGGCGCCGCGCCTGGGCCAGCGAATACCGCGCCCCCGATCTCAGCCCCTTGACGGCCGAGCGGCTGCGCTACGGCGTGTGGCTGGCGCGCCAGACCCGGCTGCCGCTGGCCTACAGCGGTGGTGTGGGTTTCGGCAACCAGCCCGGCGTGACCGAGGCCGAGGCGGTGGCGCTGGTGGCCAAACGCGACTTCGGCCTGGCCCTGACCTGGGCCGAGGACCGCTCGCGTGATACCGCCGAAAACGCCCACTACAGCGTGGCCATGCTGCACCAGGCCGGCATCCGAACAATCGTGCTGGTCAGCCACGACTTTCACCTCCGGCGGGCGCGGCGCGACTTCGAGCGCGCGCTGGCGCAGCAGGGCGTGGCGATGCAGGTGCTGCCAGCGGCGCTGGGTCAACCCGGCCAAGCCGGCAGCTCGCTGGGCGACTACTTGCCCAGCCCGGAGGGCTATGCGCTGTGCCACCACGCGCTGCACGAGTGGTTCGGCTGGATCGCCGGCGCTTGAGGGCCCGCCACCGGCCTGGCAGTGGCGGCGCCCGCAGCTCGCGTGGCAGTGGCGGCGCCGAAGGCTTCAGGCCAGCGTCATCCCGGCCTGGCCAAGGATGTCGCGCACCCGCTCTTCGCTGGCCCTGGCGAACTTGCCCGCCAGGGCCACGGCCGGGCCAGCGGCCAGCATCTGCGCAAAGGCCTGGCGCACATCCTCGGCCTGCACCGCCTGGACATCGGCCACTTGCTCGTCGCGCGAGCGCACCCGGCCAAGGTTGAACAGATCCAGCGCGGCGGCCTCGAGGCGGCGCACCGGCTGCTCGTGGGTGCACAGGCTGCGCACGATGATCTGGTTGCGCGCGCGCACCAGGCCGACCGGGTCGGTCTCGGCCAACTGCGCTTGGAGCAGCCGGGCAATCGCCTGGATCGATTCTTCGAGTTGCTGCGGCGAGGTCGAGGCCTCGATCACCATCTGCCCGCACAGCCCGCCGATGTCGGCCGAGCAGGCGGCGTGGTAGACCAGGGCGCGGCGCTCGCGCAATTCGTCGAGCAGCGGTGAGCTCATGCCCTCGCCCAGCAGGGCGGCGGCGACCAGGGCGCTGGCGTGCGGCCTGTCCACCGCCGGGACCGGAAAGCCCAGCACCAGGTGGGCCTGGCCGGTGCCCGCCAGGTGCCGGCTGGCGATGCCACCCCGGTAGCTGGGTGTGGCCACGCGCTGCGGGCTGGCGGCGGGCATGGTGGCAAACGCTGCCTGGGTCGCGGCCCGCACCTGGGCCAGGTCGAACCCGCCGACGACGCCGACGATGGTGTTGGCGCCGCTGTATTGGCTGGCGACGTAGTCGACCAGATCGGCGCGCTTGAAGCGCTGAATGTTGCGCCGGCTGCCGATCACCGGCCTGGCCACCGGATGCTCGCCATAGCAGGCCCGGTCGAACAGCACGAAGGCATTGGCCAGAGCGTCATCCTCGTCCTCGGCGTACTCGTGGAGGATGACCTGGCGCTCGCGCTCCAGCTCGGCCTCGGGAAAATTGCTCTCGCGCACGATCTCGCCGAGCATGCCGATGAAGTCGCCGGCGTGGCCCGCCAGACCACGCATGTGGAAGGCGGTGTGGTCCTTGTCGGTATGGGCATTGACCTCGGCGCCCAGCCGCTCAGCGTCGAGGTTGATCTGCTGGCAGTTGCGCCGCGCCGTGCCCTTGAAAGCCATGTGTTCGACCACATGGCTGATGCCGTTCAGGCGTGCGCTCTCATGCTGGCTGCCGCTGTGCACGAACACGCTGACTGCGGCCGTGGCCAGGTGCGGCAAGGCAATCGTGACCAGCCGGACGCCGTTGGCCAGGGTCTCGACAGCGGTGTCAGGCGCGGCGTTGCTGCCGGTGGGGACTTTGCGGGGCATTCGTGGCGTGTCGTTCGGACGGGCAGGGTGAGGCGCTGGGGGGCGCCGGGGATGCGCATGGCCGATTGTCGGCTGCGCCTTCGACCCGGCAGCATCTGGCCCGGGCGCGGCGCGCTGCCGGGGCTGCTCAGGCCATCGCTGCCAGCACTTCGGCCGAGCTGCTGCGCCAGCCTATGACTGCGTCCTCGTCGGCCAGCATTTCCAGCGCCGCGCGCTTGAAATGGGACAGGTAGCTGGCGGTCGCGTCTTCGACGATCAGGCATTCATAGCCGCGGTCGTTGGCCTCGCGCATCGAGCTTTGCACGGCGGCCTCGGTGGTCACGCCGCAGAACACCAACTGGGTCAGGCCCGCCGACTGCAGGCGCTCATGCAATTCGGTGGCCCAGAACATGCCCTTGCCGGGTTTGTCGATGAGCCATTCCTCATGCGAGGGCGCCAATGCCGGGATGATGTCAGTGCCTGGCGCGCCTGCCACCAGCAGCCGGCCCAGCGGGCCGAGATCGCCGATGCGCAGGCTGGGATCGCCGCGCAGGCGCTTGGCCGGCGGGCAGTCGCTCAGGTCCGGGCGATGGCATTCGCGGGTGTGTATGACCGGCCAGCCGTAGCTGCGCCAGCACGACAGCAGCGCGGTGATAGGCGCAATCGCGCCGCGCAGCAGGCCGACATCGTGGCCCAGACTGGCCGCAACGCCGCCCGGCTCAATCGAATCGCGCTGCATGTCGACCACCACCAGGGCCGCCCGGCCCGGCGTGAGGCTGAAGTCGAACGGACGGGCGGGGATGGTCAGGCTCATCTGGCGGTCGCGCGGCCAGCAGCTTCCATCAGCCCTTGGTGCCCGAGCGCATGAGCGCGCCTACGCGCACCGTCAAGCCTTCATTGGTCGGCCTCACGAACTTCGGATTGAATCACTCTTCGCCCCGGTTTGGCGACGTCAAAGTGCGCCGCCGCTGCGGCGACGCGGTCAGGCTGCCGGCCCTGCATCGCCAGGCGGTGCTTCAACCACAAGACTGGGCCCGGCCTTGGCTGTGGCGACGGCTGCCCGCAATTTCAAACCCTGGGATTGCCATGGTTGACACCCGCAGGTCGCAAACTACCATGCCGCCTGTTCCGCCGGGCGCCCCCGGGCATCCCATTTGGTACCGGCCTCCAGGAGAAGCTGCAGATGATTCACTTTGTGTTGCATGACGCCAAGGACACGGTCGCGGTGGTCGTGGTCGAGGGCGTCAAGGCCGGCATGGCGCTCAACGGCTGGATCATGGACGAGGACCGCATGACCCGGCTTGAGGCGCTGCAGGACATCCCTATCGGCCACAAGGTGGCGCTGGCCGACATGGCCGCTGGCGACACCGTCATCAAGTACGGCATCGACATGGGCCGGGTGGTGGCGCCGATCCAGGCTGGCCAGCATGCCCACGTACACAACATCAAGACCAAGCGCTGGTGAATGGCTCCCCCCCGAAGCGGCCTGCGGCCGCCTCCCCCTCAAGGGGGCGCCGCTGGCGGACCGGCGGAGCCGGATCCGCGGCGGCCGCTTGGCTGGCTGGTGGCAGTGACTCCAACATGTCCCTTGGTTGGAGATCTGAAGATTCACGGGCGGACTGGCGCTGCGGCGGCGGCTTGACCTGTCCGTGCTGCTGACTCGGCCGTATCCATTGACTAGCTGACTGGACATATTCATGGCGATTGTTTCAAAAGAGACCACATTCCTGGGCTACCGACGCGAGAACGGCCGGGTGGGGGTGCGCAACCACGTGATCGTGCTGCCGCTGGACGATTTGTCCAATGCCGCGGCCGAGGCGGTGGCGCACAACATCAAGGGCGCGCTGGCGATCCCGCACCCCTACGGCCGGCTGCAGTTTGGCGCCGACCTGGAGTTGCACTTCCGCACCCTGATCGGCACCGGCTGCAATCCGAACGTGGCGGCGGTGGTGGTGATCGGCATCGAGGACGGCTGGACGCAGAAGGTGGTCGAGGGCATCGCCGCCACGGGCAAGCCGGTGGTCGGCTTCGGCATCGAGCTGCACGGCGACCACGACACCATCCTGCGCGCCAGCAAGGCGGCGCGCGAATTTGTCCAAACGGCCAGCGAGAAGCAGCGCGAGGTCTGCCCGCTGCACGAGCTGTGGGTCTCGACCAAGTGCGGCGAGAGCGACACCACCAGCGGCTGCGGCGCAAACCCGACGGTGGGCGACGCCTTCGACAAGCTGCACGGGCTGGGCAGCACGCTGTGCTTCGGCGAAACCACCGAGTTGACCGGCGGCGAGCACATCGTCGCCGCGCGCTGCGCCAACGACGCGGTGCGGGCGCGCTTTCAGTTCATGTTCGACCGCTACCAGGACGTGATCAACCGGCACAAGACCTCGGATTTGTCCGACAGCCAGCCGACCAAGGGCAACATCGCCGGCGGGCTGACGACGATCGAGGAGAAGGCGCTGGGCAACATCCAGAAGATCGGCAAGCTGTGCACGGTCGACGGGGTGCTCGACAAGGCCGAGATTCCGACCCATCCGGGGCTGTGGTTCATGGATTCATCATCGGCCGCCGCCGAGATGGTCACGCTCTGCGCCGCCTCAGGCTATGCCGTCCACTTATTCCCGACCGGCCAAGGCAACGTGATCGGCAACCCGATCCTGCCGGTCATCAAGATCTGCGCCAACCCGCGCACGGTGCGGACCATGAGCGAGCATGTCGACGTCGACGTGACCGGGCTGCTGCAACGCGAGCTGACGCTGGACCAGGCCGGCGACCGCCTGCTGGCCAATATGCTGCGCACCGCCAATGGCCGGCTGACCGCAGCCGAGGCGCTGGGCCACCGCGAGTTTGTGCTGACCCGGCTCTACGAATCGGCCTAAAGCCGCGCCATGCTGCGGATCGTCATCAGCGAGTTCATGGACGAGCGCGCCGTCGCGCAACTCGGTCGCGGCCATGAGCTGCTCTACGCCCCGACCTTGGTCGACGACGCGGCCCGGCTGCGTGCCGAAGCCACCAACGCCGACGCCCTGATCGTGCGCAACCGCACCCAGGTGCGCGGCGACCTGCTGGCCGCCCTGGCGCCGCGCTGCCGCGTGGTCGGCCGGCTCGGCGTCGGCCTGGACAACATCGATGTCGACGGCTGTGTCGCGGCCGGCATGGCGGTGATCCCGGCCACCGGCGCGAACGCCCGCTCGGTGGCCGAATACGTGCTCACCACCGCGCTGCTGCTGCTGCGCGGCGCCTACGCCTCGAGCGCGGCGGTGGCGCAGGGCCAATGGCCGCGCAACGCCCTGTCCAACGGCCGCGAGATTGGCGGCAAGACCCTGGGCCTGGTGGGATTCGGCTCAATCGGCCAGCTCTGCGCCGGCCTGGCGCGGGCGCTGGGTATGCGCGTGATCGCCCACGACCCCATGCTGCCGCCCGACCACCCCGCCTATGCCGCCAACGGCGCCACGCCCGCTGGCCTGGACGCGCTGCTGGCCGAGGCCGATGTCGTCAGCCTGCATGTGCCGCTGCTGGCCAGCACCCGGCGGCTGTTCGACGCCGCCCGGCTGGCGGCGATGAAGCCGGGCGCGGTGCTGATCAACACCGCCCGCGGCGGCATCGTCGATGAACCGGCGCTGGCCCAGGCGCTGCGCAGCGGCCATCTGGGCGGCGCGGCGATCGATGTGTTCGGCCAGGAGCCGCTGCCGGCGGCGGCGCATTTCGACGCCTGCCCGAACCTGCTGCTGACGCCGCATGTGGCCGGCGTCACGGCCGAGGCCAACGAGCGCGTCAGCTTCATGATCGCCGAGCAGGTTGCGCAGGCCCTCCAGGCGGCGAAAGCCCCGCAGGCGGCGCGCTGATGGCCAGCCTCAGCCTGGCGCAGGCAACCGCGCTGGTGGACGCCGCCCTGCAGCGCGCCGGCGCACACCCGGACATGGCGCAGAGCACCGCCCAGGCGCTGGTGCTGGCCGAAGCTCAGGGGCAGGGCGGGCATGGCCTGTCGCGGGTCGCCCAGTACGCCAGCCATTTGCGCAACGGCCGGGTCGACGGCGCGGCGCAGGCGCGGGTGCTGCGCCAGCGCGGCGGCGCGGTTTTGATCGATGCCGGTGAGGGCCTGGCCTTTCCCGCCTGCGCCCTGGGCATCAGCACCGCCATCGCCGCCGCGCGGCTGCATGGCGTGGCCTTTGCCGGCATCGCCCGCAGCCACCATTGCGGGGTCGTGGTCGACCACCTGCGCCCGGTGGCGGCGGCGGGCATGGTCGGCCTGGGCTTTGCCAATTCGCCCGCCGCGATGCCGGCGGCCGGCGGCCGGCACCCCGTTTTTGGCACCAACCCGGTGGCGGCGGTGTTCCCGCGCCGGGCCGAGGCCGGCGACCCGCTGCTGATCGACCTGAGCCTGTCCGAAGTGGCGCGCGGCAAGGTGATGGTCGCGGCCAAGGCCGGCCGGCCGATCCCGCTGGGCTGGGCGCTGGACGCCGCCGGCCAGCCGACCACCGACGCCCACGCCGCCCTGGCGGGCTCGATGCTGCCCGTCGGCGCGGCCACCAGCCCCAAGGGCGCGCTGCTGGCCCTGGTGGTTGAACTGCTGGTCACGGCCCTGGTCGGTTCGCGCTTCGGCTTCGAAGCCGACAGCTTCTTCGTCGACGCCGGCAACCGGCCGCGGATCGGCCAGGCCTTCATCGTCATCGACCCCGGCGCACTGGCCGGCAGCGACAGCTTCTACGACCGCATCGAGGTGCTGCTGGCCGAGATGCTGCGCGACGACGGCGTGCGCCTGCCCGGCGCCCGGCGGCAGGCGCTGCTGCGCCAGGCCCAGGCCAGCGGCCTGACGGTGGCCGACGAGCTGCTGGCAAGCTGGACCCACTGACACCCAGGCCGAGCCGCCACCCTATGCCCAAGCCCATCCAGCGCCGCGACCTGTTGGCCCTGTCAGCGCTGCCCCTGCTGCTGACCCAAGCGCAGACCCAAGCCCAGGCACAGGCTGATGCCCAGGCCGCGTTTCCGCGCCCCGGCATGAACCTGCGCTACGTCGTGCCCTTCGCCCCTGGCGGCCTGACCGACGTGATGGCCAGGCTGGTCGGTCAGCAACTGGCCAGCCGCTGGGGCATCCATGTGGTGGTCGACAACCGGGCTGGGGGCTCGGGGCAGATCGGCGCCGACAGCGTTGCCAAGGCCCCGGGCGATGGCCAGACCCTGCTGGCGATCACGCTGACCCATGCGGTCAACGTCACTTTGTTCAAGGGCCGCGCCAGCTTCGACTTCCAGCGCGACCTGAAACCGGTGGCGCTGCTGGCCGGCTCGCCGATGGTGGTGGTGGTGCCTGCCGCCAGCCCGATCAAGGACTTCAAGGACCTGCTGGCACAGGCCAGGGCGCGCCGCTACAACGTCGGCAGCTCGGGCAACGGCTCGCCCACCCACCTCACGCTGGCGCTGTTTGCCGAGCTGACCGGCGCCGACTTCAGCCACATCCCCTACAAGGGCGGCGCACCCAGCATGACCGACCTGATCGGCGGGCAGCTCGACATGATCTTCTCCAACATGCCCGAGAGCATTGCCCACGTGAAGGGCGGCAGGCTGCGCGCCCTGGCGATCGCCAGCCGCGAGCGCCACGCCCTGCTGCCCGATGTGCCGACCACCGCCGAGGCCGGCCTGCCGGCGCTGCTGGTCGAGAACTGGACCGGGGTGATGGCGCCAGCCGCCACCCCCGACGCCGTGGTCGGCCGCTATGCCAGCGAGATCGTCAACATCATGGCCGGCAGCGAGATCGGCGAGCGCGCCCGGACCCAGGGGTTTCGGGTCGACGCTCGCGGCAATGTCGCGTTTGCGGCCTACCTGCGGGACGAGATCGAGCGCTGGGGCCGGGTCGCGTTGGCGGCCAAGATCACGCCGGATTGAGCCCGGCGGATCGCCTATCCGGCTGCGTTCGCTGACTCCGGCCAGGGCCAGGCACCGCGCTCGGCAGTGGTGGTTCAATCCGGGCCTGACTCGTCCGGAGCCCGCCCTGAGCCAAGTACCCGTTCCCGTCCGCGTCGTCGGCGTCGGACATGTCTCGCTCGACCATGTGTTTTATCTGCCGGCGCTGCCGACCGCGCCGGTCAAAACGCCGGCCACCCGCCACCGCGACCTGGTCGGCGGCATGACCGCCAACGCCTGCGTCGCCGCCGCCCGGCTGGGCGCATCGGTGCGCATCCTGGCGCCGGTTGGTGACGATCTGGCGGCCGACGCCTTCGTCGCCCATTTCGCACGCCAGGGCGTGCAGACCGACGGGCTGCGGCGCGTGCCCGGCGCCAACAGTTCGGCCTCGGCGATCCTGGTCGACGCCGCCGGTGAGCGGCTGATCGTCAACCACCGCGGCAATGCCCTGAGCGGTGCGCCGGCCTTCGAGCCCGAGGGGCTGGCCGATGCCGACGTGCTGCTCACCGATCCGCGCTGCCCCGCCTGGGCCGAGGCCGCGCTGCGCCAGGCCCGCGCCCTGGCCATGCCCAGCGTCTTCGATGGCGATGTGGCCGAGCGCGCGGCGCTGCAGCGGCTGGCCGGCCTGGCCGGCTGGGCGGTGTTCTCCGAGCCCGGCCTGGCGGCTTTCGCCGACGCCAGCCTGGACGACGCGCTGGCCCAGGCCCTGGCCCTGGGCGCGGGCTGCGCGATGGTCACCCTGGGTGCGGCGGGAGTGGCCTGGCGCCGGCCCGGGCAAACCACCCAGCGCCTGCCGGCGCTGGCGGTGGCGCCAGTGATCGACACCCTCGCCGCCGGCGATGTCTTCCACGGTGCGCTGGCGGTGGCCCTGGGCGAGGCCCAGACCCAGACCCAGTCCGGTGCCGTCGCCGACGCGGTCTTGATCCGCTTTGCCGCCGCCGCCGCCGCGCTCAAATGCCTGCGCGCCGACGGTGTGCTCGGCGCGCCATCCCGGGCCGAGGTCGAACAACTCCTGGCGGCCCGGCGCTGAGCCGCTGCAGGGCTGAGCTGAGGCCGTCGTTGGCGATACTTCAGCACCACTGCCGCCATAACCACCTTCCTCAGGAACCCCATGAAATACACCAAGCTCGGCCGCACCGGCCTGAATGTCTCGCGTTTGTGCCTGGGCTGCATGAGCTACGGCGAGCCCGACCGGGGCGCCCACCCCTGGTCTTTGGGCGAGGCCGCGAGCCGGCCCTTCATTCGCCGGGCACTGGACCTGGGCATCAACTTTTTCGACACCGCCAATGTCTACTCCGACGGCAGCAGCGAAGAGATCCTTGGCCGGGCCCTGCTGGACTACGTGCCCCGCGCCGAGGTCGTGATCGCCACCAAGGTGCACGGCCGGATGCGCAAGGAGCCCAACGGCGCAGGGCTGTCGCGCAAGGCGATCCTGCACGAGATCGATGCCAGCCTGAGGCGCCTGGGCACCGACCATGTCGACCTCTACCAGATCCACCGCTGGGACTACAGCACCCCGATCGAGGAGACGCTGCAGGCCCTGCACGATGTGGTCCGGGCCGGCAAGGTGCGCTACATCGGCGCGTCGAGCATGTACGCCTGGCAGTTCGCCAAGGCACTGCAGGTCTCCGAGCGCAACGGCTGGACCCGTTTTTCGAGCATGCAGAACTATGTCAATCTGCTCTACCGCGAAGAAGCCCGAGAAATGCTGCCGCTGTGCCTGGACCAGGGCATCGCCGTGATCCCCTGGAGCCCGCTGGCGCGGGGCCGGCTGACCCGCGATTGGGACAGCGTCAGTGCCCGCACCGAGACCGACGAATTCGGCCGCACGCTCTACGCCCAGACCGGTGATGCCGACCGCAAGGTGGTGCAGGCGCTGACCGAGGTGGCCGCCAAGCTGGATCGGCCGCGGGCCCAGGTGGCGCTGGCCTGGCTGCTGGGCCAGAGCGCCATCACCGCGCCCATCGTCGGCGCCACCCGGCTGGAGCAGCTCGACGATGCGGTGGCGGCGCTGTCGCTGCAGCTTGATCCCGAGGCTGTCGCCGCGCTGGAATCGCCCTATGTGCCGCACGCCGTGGTCGGCCATGCCTGAGCCGGGGGCTGCCGCGTCCGCCCCGCTTGGCTCCAGCCCAAAAATGACGCGGCATACACTGGTCCGATGCCCTTGACCGATGAGCACGGCATGCGTCTGGCGCTGGACCAGGCGCTGAATGCCCAACTGGCCGGCGAGGTGCCGGTCGGCGCGGTGGTGATGCGCGACGGCGCCCAGGGCCCGCAACTGCTGGCCACCGGCTACAACCGGCCCATCACCAGCCACGACCCCAGCGCCCATGCCGAGATCGTGGCGTTGCGCCATGCCGCGCTGCTGCTGGAGAACTACCGCCTGCCCGAGTGCACGCTCTACGTCACCCTGGAGCCCTGTGCGATGTGCGCCATGGCGCTGCTGCACGCCCGCGTGAAGCGGGTGGTGTTTGCCGCCGCCGACCCCAAGACCGGCGCTGCCGGGTCGGTGCTGAACCTGTTCGACAACCCCCAGCTCAACCACCAAACGGCTTGCGTCGGCGGGGTGTTGGCGCCGGCGGCAGCGGCCCTGCTGCGCCAGTTCTTTGCTGATCGACGGTTAGCACAGCGGGCGGCACAGCGGGCGGCCCGAGCGCTGCCCGAGCTGATTCCGATCGGCCAAACCAGCGAGTTGCCGGCCGGGCTAGACCTGGACAGCCTCCGGTGAACGCCCTGCATGTCTACGCCGCCTCCGGCGTTGAACTGCGCAGCGCCGCGCTGCAACGTGCCCGCAAGCGCCTGGCCGGCCTGGGCTTTGCGGTCACGCTGGACCCCAGCCTGAAGGCCCGGCGCCAGCGCTTTGCCGGCGACGACGACACCCGCCTGGCCACCTTGCACCGCATCGCCGACGCGGCCCCGGCGGTGGCCATGGCCTGCCGGGGCGGCTATGGCCTGACCCGGTTGCTCGACCGCATCGACTGGCCACGCCTGGCCCGGAGCGTGGCTCAGGGCACCCGCTGGGTCGGCTACAGCGACTTGAGCGCGCTGCAACTCGGCCTGCTGGCCCACACCGGCGCGGGCAGTTGGCACGGCCCCATGGCCTGCGACGACTTTGGCCGCGACGAGGCCGGCGGCGGCGTCGACGAGGTCACAAGCGACTGCTTCGCCGAGGCAATGTCGGGCGCCCTGGAGGCGGTCGGCTTTCGCACCGAGCCGGGCTTCGATGGCCTGGGCCTGCGCGGCACGCTCTGGGGCGGCAACCTGGCGGTCCTGGTCTCGCTGCTGGGCACGCCGCACTGGCCGGCACGGCTGCGCAATGGCATCTTGTTCCTCGAGGACGTCAGCGAACACCCCTACCGGATCGAGCGGATGCTGCTGCAACTGCAGCAGGCAGGGGTGCTGGCCAAGCAAAAGGCCATCCTGCTCGGCCATTTCAGCGATTGGCGGGCCTCGCCGCTGGACCGGGGCTACACCCTGAAGTCGGTCGTCAGTCACCTGCGCAGCGTCTGCCCGGTGCCGATCCTGACCGGCCTGCCCTTCGGCCACGTGCCGACCAAGGTGACGCTGCCCATAGGCGCCCGGGTCGAACTGCAGGTGCAGGGGCGAAACGTGCTGGTCGGCTGGTGAGGGCGACGCTGATGTCGCTGCCGCTGCTACCACGGCCGCCCGGTCTGCTGCCTGGCCTGCTGCTGGGTCTGCTGTTGGGTCTGTTGAGCGCCTGCAACAACAGCCCTTATCCGGTCGGTGCCGAACGCGAAAACACCCTCTTTTATTCTTTTGACGAACGCTCGCCACGTTACCTCGACCCGACCGCGTCGTATGCCAACCCTGAATCTGCCTACACCTATCAAATCTACGAGCCCTTGTATGGCTACCATTACCTGAAACGCCCCTACGAATTGATCGCGAAGGCGGCGGCGGCGGTGGTTCAACCCAGATTCATCGACGCCCAGGGCCAGACCCTGCCGGCCGACGCCAGCGCCGACAAAATTGCCGAGAGCATTTACGACATACCGATCCGGCCGGGCATAAAATTCCAGCCGCACCCAGCCTTTGCGCGTGACGCGCAGGGCCAACTGCTCTACCACAAGCTGAGCCGCGAGGCCCTGGGCGCCAAACGCTCGCCCTTCGATTTTGCGGTGCAGGGCAGCCGCGAACTCGAAGCCGAGGATTTCGTCTACGCCTTGAAGCGCCACGCCACAACGCGCATCGAGGCGCCGGTATTCTCGGTCTTTGCCGAATACGTGATCGGCCTCAAAGAATACGCCGAGCAAGTCAAGCGCGAAGACGCCAAGCTGCTCGCCGATCTGCCGCCGGACAGCCGCGACAAGCCATTTCTCGACTTCAGGCGCTGGCCCCTGGCCGGCGCGCAGGCACTCGACAAATACACCCTCAGGATCCGCCTCAAAGGTAAATATCCGCAATGGAGTTACTGGCTGGCCATGCCCTTCATGGCGCCCGTGCCGTGGGAGGCCGACGCGTTCTATGCCCAGCCCGGCATGAATGAAAATGGCCTGTCGCTCAACCAGTGGCCGATCGGCACTGGGCCGTACCTGATGGCCGAATTCGTCCGCGACCGCCGCCATGTGATGCGGCGCAACCCCAACTTCCGCGGTGAAACTTACCCCTGCGAGGGCATGCCTGAGGACAAGGCGCTGCATTTGCTCGACGACTGCGGCAAGACCATGCCCTTCATCGATACCCTGTACGTCACGATCGAGAAAGAGCGGGTGCCGCGTAAGGAGAAATTCAAGCAAGGCTATCTTGACGTGCCCGAGATCGAGCGCCCCGAATGGGGGGTCGAGTTCAACAACGACGCCGAAGATTCCGACGCCATCGCCAAGCTCTACCGCGAGAGGGGTTTCAACTTCCCGTTGATGACCGATATTTCGACTTGGTACCTGGGTTTCAACATGCTCGACCCGGTGGTCGGCCAGGGCGACACCCCAGAGCAACACACGAAAAACCGCAAACTGCGCCAGGCAATCGCCATCGCGGTCGACTGGGAAGAGGGCTATGGCCGCATCTTCAAATACAAGGGCGGGGTCGCGGCGCACAGCCCGGTGCCGCCTGGGCTGTTCGGTTCGCGCGAGGGCGAGCCCGGGTTCTTCAACCCCGTCACGCATCGGCTGCTTGACGGCAAGCTGGTGCGCCGGCCGATCGAGGACGCCCGGCAACTGCTGGTCGAGGCGGGCTACCCCGAGGGGCGTGATGCCCGCAGTGGCAAGCCGCTGCTGCTGAACTACGACTTCCAGCGCGCCCTGACGCCCGAGTTCAAGAGCGAGAACGACTGGATGGTCAAGCAGTTTGCCAAGCTCGGGATTCAACTGGAGATTCGTGCGACCGATTTCAACCAGTACCAGGACAAAACCGTCAAGGGTCGCCACCAGATTTTTTGGGCGGGCTGGCTCGCGGATTACCCGGATGCCGAGAACTTCATGTTCCTGCTGTACGGCCCGAACGCCAAGAGCAAGACCAATGGCGAGAACATCGCGAACTACGAAAACCCGGCCTTTGATGCCCTCTACCGCCAATTGCAGGGGCTGGCGGACGGCCCCGCCAAGCAGGCCGTGATCGACCAGATGGTGGTGATCGCGCAGCAGGATTCACCCTGGTGCATGGGATTTTTCCCCTGGGGCGGATTGGCTTTCCAGCAATGGGTACACAACGGCAAACCCAGCATCCTGATCCGCGACATGGCCAAATATTACCGGCTGGATCCAGCCCAACGGGCCCAGTTGCAGGCCCGCTGGAACCCGCCGGTGCTCTGGCCGCTGGGTTTGGTCGGGCTCGCCTTGCTGGCCCTGGCGGGGCTGGCCTGGCGCAGTTTCAGGGCGCGCGAGCGGATGACCGCAAGGCCGCCGCAGAAGGCGATTTGAGCGATGCTGGGCTACACCGTCCGGCGCCTGGCTTACGGCCTGCTGATCCTGCTTGGCGTCAATCTGTTGACTTTCTTTTTGTTTTTCACCGTCAATACCCCGGACGACATGGCGCGGCTGAACATCGGCGGCAAACGCATCACCCAGGAGCAGATCGACAAATGGAAGAACGAGCGCGGCTACGACCGCCCTTTGTATTTTAACGCGCAGGCTGAAGGCTCCGACCAGTTGACCCGCACGGTGCTCTGGGAGCGCTCGATTTCATTGCTTCGGCTTGACTTCGGTCGCAGCGATTCGGCGCGCTCCACCGATATCGGCCACGAGGTCGCGACACGCATGGGGGTGAGCCTGCGCCTGGCTCTGCCGCTGTTCCTTCTGCAATTGATCGTGAGCGTCGTATTTTCACTCGGCCTGGTATTTTTTCGCCACTCCAGAATTGATTTCTGGGGGGTGGTGCTGTGCGTTCTGATGCTGTCGATTTCGAGCCTGTTCTACATCATCGTCGGCCAATTCATGTTTTCAAGGGTGCTGCGCTTGGTGCCGATCTCGGGCTTCGCGCCGGGGCTGGACGCGGTTCGGTTCCTGGCCCTGCCGATTCTGCTGTCGCTCTTTTCGAGATTGGGCGGGGAGGCCCGTCTGTACCGGGCGATGTTCTTGGAGGAAATTGGCCGGGACTATGTCCGCACCGCCCGCGCCAAGGGCCTGTCGGAGCCTCAGGTATTGTTCAAGCATGTCCTGCGCAATGCCCTGATCCCGATCATCACCAGTGCCGGCGCGTACCTGCCCTATGTTTTTTTGGGCAGCCTGGTGTTCGAGAGCTTTTTTGGCATTCCCGGGCTGGGCGCATTCGTGATCGAGGCGATCAGCGGGCAGGACTTCGCCATCGTGCGGACCATGGTCTTTCTCGGTTCGGTGCTGTACATCGCCAGCAATGTGCTGATCGACATCGCCTACACCTGGGTCGACCCGCGGGTGCGCTTGAACTGAGCCAACATGGGATTTCGCTTCGTCGTCCTGTGGACCGATGCCGCGCTCTGGGCGCTGTGCGCGGCCGGTTTGGGCTTTGCCTGGCGGGTGGCGCGGCAGCCGCATCTGCGCGCCAACTGGGTGAAGGTCGGGCGCGACCCGGCGGCGCTGTCGGCGGCCTTGCTGCTGGCGCTGTTCGCCGCCGTCACCCTGCTGGACAGCGTGCATGTCCGCCGCGCCCTGCCGCCCAGCAAGTCAATGGTCAGCGCCGGCAAGCTGACGCCACCGTCCTCGCCAGCGGCTTCAGCCATTTCAGTTGAAGCTGCCGCCGTGGCGACAGCCGGGCAGGGCGCCAGCCCAGTCTTCTACGACACCCGCGCCGAGTCGCTGCTGGACCTGGCCTTGTCGCGCCAGATCGGCATGCGCGAATCCAGCTACTCCGCGCCGCTGGCCTACCTGGCCCATGCCAAGGAGGCGATCACCGTCAACGGCAAGGTCGAACGCCACACCCCGCGCCTGAGCCACGGCGGCGCCCACCTCAGCGAGCCGGCGCGCGATTGGCTGTCCGACCTGCTGAACCGGGCGCTGAGCGGCGCGGCCGCCGGCCTGCTGGTGGCGCTGCTGGCCGCTGCGGCGCTGGCCAAGTGGCTGGCGCCCGGCCACGGCGGCTGGCGCGCGGCGCTGGCCGATCTGGCCGCCGACCGCACCGACTGGCCGCTGCGCGCCCTGCTGCTGACGCTGGGCATCGTCTGCATGCTGGCCGGGGCGGTGCTGGCGCTGATGGGCCAGTACCACGTCTTCGGCACCGACCGCACCGGCAACGACGTGCTGGTGCAGGCCGCCAAGAGCGTGCGCACGGCCTTCGTCCTGGGCCTGCTGGCAACGCTGGCGACGCTGCCTATCGCGGTGTCGCTGGGCATCCTGGCGGGCTGGTTTCGCGGCTGGGTCGATGAGGTCGTGCAGTACCTCTACACCACCCTGTCGTCGGTGCCGAATGTGCTGCTGATCGCCGCCTGCGTGCTGATGGTGCAGGTGGCGCTGGACAAGCACCCCGACTGGTTCGAGACCGGCCTGGAGCGCGCCGACCTGAAGATCTTCCTGCTCTGCGCGATCCTCGGCCTGACCGGCTGGGCCGGCCTGTGCCGGCTGGTGCGGGCCGAGACGCTGAAGCTGCGCGAGCTTGATTTCGTCCAGGCCGCCAGCGCATTCGGGGTCGGCCCGGCGCGGATCATGGCGCGCCACATCCTGCCCAACGTGATGCACCTGGTGCTGATCACCACCGTGCTCAACTTCTCCGACCTGATCCTCTACGAGGCGGTGCTGACCTATATCGGCGTCGGCGTCGACCCGAGCATGAGCAGCTTCGGCGGCATGATCAACTTGGCGCGCAGCGAGATGAGCCGTGACCCGCTGGTCTGGTGGTCGTTCGTCGCTGCCTTCGGCGGCATGGTCACCCTGGTGCTGGCGGCCAACCTGTTCGCCGACGCGGTGCGCGACGCCTTCGACCCGCGCGCCCGGGTGCTGCGCCCCAGGCTGCAGCGACCCAAGCTGCCAGACCAGGCCCAGGCGCTGTCGCGATGAGCCGCCCCGCAACGCCAGTCGCCGCCGACCCCGCCACCACGCTGCGCGTGGCCGGTCTGCAGGTCGCGCTGGACAGCGAATCCGGCGTCGTCCAGGCAATCGCCGGGCTGGCGCTGACGATCGCCCGCGGCCAGACCTTTGCCCTGGTCGGCGAATCCGGCTGCGGCAAGAGCATGACCGCGCTGGCGCTGATGCGGCTGCTGCCCGAGACCGGCGCGATCACCGCTGGCCAGGTCGAGATCGGCGCTACCGATCTGCTGGCCCTGCCCGAAGCGGCGATGCGCGGCGTGCGCGGCGGGCGCATAGGCATGGTCTTTCAGGAGCCGGCGACCAGCCTGAACCCGGTGATGCGGGTCGGCGAGCAGATCACCGAGGCGATCGAGGCCCACACCCCCTTGCGCGGCGCGCCGGCCCGCGCCAAGGCCATCGACTGGCTGCGCCGGGTCGGCATCCCCGATCCCGAACGCCGCATCGACGACTACCCCTTCCGCATGAGCGGCGGGCAGAAGCAGCGGGTGATGATTGCCATCGCCCTGGCCGCCGAGCCCGATTTTCTGATCGCCGACGAACCCACCACCGCCCTGGACGTGACCATCCAGGCGCAGATCCTGGACCTGCTCAAAGACCTGCAACGCGAGCAAGGCATGGGGCTGCTGCTGATCACCCACGACCTGGCGGTGGTGGCCGGCATGGCCGACCAGGTGGCGCTGATGTATGCCGGGCAGATCATCGAGCTGGCCCCGGCGGCCGATTTCTTTGCCGCGCCGCGCCACCCCTACGCCCAGGCGTTGTTGCGCGCCATGCCCGACGCCCAGCGCCGCGGCCAGGCGCTGGCGGCGATTGCCGGCAGCGTGCCGGCCCTGAACCGGCCCTTCGCCGGCTGCCGCTTTGCGCCGCGCTGCAGCTACAGCCAGGGCCGCTGCGAGACCGAGCCGCCCGAACTGCGCCAGATCGCCAACGGCCAGGTGCGCTGCCACCGGGTCGGCAGCGAAGGGCTGTGGCCCGGGCCGGCCCAGGTCGCGCCAGGCGACCACATCGCGGTGGCGCCTGCGGCCAGTTCAGCCAGCGCCGCCTGTGTCACCAGCGCCGCCAGCCCAGCCAGCGCGCCCAGATCGGCCAGCCAAACCCAGCGCCAGCCCACTCAGGCCGCTGCCGCGCCGCCGCTGCTGCGGGTCGAAAACCTGCGGGTGCGATTTCCCATCCGCCGCGGCCTGCTGCAGCGCCAGGTCGACCATTTCACTGCGGTTGACGGCGTCAGCTTCAAGTTGGAGGCCGGCCGCACCCTGGCCCTGGTCGGTGAATCCGGCTGCGGCAAGACCACCACCGGCAAGGCGATCGTGCAATTGCTGCGCCGCCAGGCCACGGTCGAGGGCCTGGCCGAGTTGGCCGGCGCCGACCTGTTCAGCCTGCACGGCCAGGCCCTGCAGGCCGCCAGACGCATCGTCCAGATCATTTTTCAAGACCCCTATGCCTCGCTCAACCCGCGCATGCGGGTGGCTGAAATCCTCGAAGAAGGCATCGCCGCACTGCAACCGGCCAGCAGCGCGGACGAGCGCCGCCAGCGCATCGCCAGCATCACCGCGCAGGTCGGCCTGCGCCCCGACGCGCTGGCCCGCTACCCGCACGAGTTCAGCGGCGGCCAACGCCAGCGCATCGCCATCGCCCGGGCGCTGGCGGTGCAGCCCCAGTTGATC
>JANXYH010000183.1 GCA_025350145.1 Burkholderiales bacterium
AGGCCTGCACCTGCTCCATGCAACCCCGTACATGCTCTCGATCCATCATCACCTCGTCCGGCTCGTCGTTTGCCCAGACCAAAGGTTCGCAGCTTCATCGCTGCGGGGGAAGATGGGTTGGCGGAACGGTTACGGTCGACCCGCCACTTCTCGGCCGCATGCAGGCGCAGGATCTGCGCGACCAGGTCAGGGGCTATGGTCATGGCGCCACCCTGGACGCATCGGGCGCAGGCCATGGCGCAGGAAGCCCTGGCGCACCAAGCCGGGCTGTGGCCTGGCACAGCGCCGGCACAGCCAGGGCGTGGTGGCGGTGGTCATGGTGGTGGTGGTGGTCGCCACGGTCATCGGGGTGGTGGCCGCCGCGTCCGCAGGCTCGGGCGCTGAGGTGGTGTGGTGTGTCCATGCAGCCAGTGGAGCCGCAGCCACCCCGGGCGGGCAACCCTGGTGCGTCACGTTCTGCTGCAGGCCACCACCGCCACCACCCCCACCGCCACCACCACCACCACCATCACCATCACCACCACCACCATCACCACCACCACCATCACCGCGCGCACGGCAGCGTTGACGCCAGCGCCGGGACCGCTCGGCGTGGGCAATGCGGCCCCGCCGAGACCGTTGGTACCGGCGTGCGCTCTCGCGCCGAGCCGCGTCGTGCGCCATGCGCCGGCAGTGCCGGCCACAGTAGCGATTGCCACGATCGCAGTGGCTGCACAGCACGACCTGTACGCGGCAACGCCCGCACAGGAACAGGCGCCCTGGAGCATCCATGCACACCCCGGTCAAGAACCGAAGCTGCAGTGCTGGACGGACGCGTCCCAGCGGTGCCACACTGACGTGGCACCACCTTCATCGGCACGGTGTAGGGCGCGGTACGGTCGTCAAGCTTCCAGGCCAGAGAGACCGCTGCCGCGCCCACCTTCTTCGGCATGAGCGCCGTTGTATCCCGAGCGCCGCTCCGTACTGCGGGCGCACCGCCGAAATCACAACCTCACCCTGGTCTGCGTCGAACGCGTCGGCATTGCGCCCACGCCATCGGCTGCGCCTACGGTCTACCTTTGCCTGCTCGCCCCTTCAGGCGTGCAGAAGATACGGGCCCAACGACCGCGTCAAGCCACGGGTCTGATACCGCACGTAGGTCCGGCTCCACGTCGTAAGTGGGATCGCGCGCGTCAAATAGAACGTTGGCCCGCCGCTGCGCTCGCACAAGGGCAAACGCTTTGTCCGTTGTGCGACTGTTGTCGAACATCAGTGTCATGTCTGCGAGCGGTGCCGCATACCGAATCGCGGCCTGGGTCTTCGGGAATCGATGAAGAAGCGTGGCAAGCGGCACGTCGTGACCTCCCTGCTGCTTCCTCGTCTGTACGCGGAGTACGGAAAGACTGGGGGACGTCAGGCCAACGAAGAGCAGCACCACAAAGTAGCCCGCGCTTTGCATGTCCATGATGTCGTCGGCCTTGGACAGGCGCTTCCCGTCCGAGGCAAGTTCCCAGTACGAGAAGACCGTCTCGAACGCGAACGGCATGCGTTCGTCCATGATGAGTTGCCTGAATAGCCCGACTCCGTTCTGCGACAGCTTGTGCCAGCGGGCATCCTCGTCGCGAAGCTTCTGCGCCCACGTCGGCAAGTTCTGCGTTGTCGCATCTGCTTCAGGAAGGATCGACAACGTCAGCCGGTCGGCGTTGACGAGCGGCAATCGCAACTGGTCAGAAAGGCGCTGATGCCAGAGCGTGGACTTGCCAGACCCATTGTGACCCGCCAGCACGAACGCCAGAGGCTTGCTGCCCTGGCTGAGCGCAGGTTTAAGTAGCTTGTCCAGCGATGGCGGCGTTCGCGTCACGCGACGGTCTTCGCCGCGACGAACTTGCCGTTGACCAGGTTCCCAATGCGTTTGGTGCCATCTGCGGCCTCCCGCACGACCTTTGTCGGGTCGTTGGCGTAGGTGGAGTACGAGAAGACGCCTGTTTGGTTGTCCCGGAAAACCACCCGCCTGGCGACGCCGGGCTTTTTCAGCGCACGTCCGACCTTGGCCACCAAGACGGTCGCGCTGTCTTTGGGGGACACGGGCGCGGCCCGTCGCTTGGGCTGGACGCGCACAAGCGCAAAGCCGGCCACCGTTGCGACCGATTGCCCCGTGAGCGATATGACCTTGCCTGAAACCTTCTTCGCCGTTGCCACAACCGCATCCTCTCAACACAAGTCAATTCTTGTCCCGACATCCCAAACGAGAAGTACCTCATTGATCACAAACGAGGTCGGGCTTCGCCACCTGCTACTTCTTCAACAGCCTCTCCGCCCGCCCGATGCGATCCCGAAGACTGACCTGGAATCTGGGGTCTTTAGCCCTCGTCTCAACATGCCGCGCGATTGCGGCGCGAATGACTTCGGACACAGGCAGGTTCTCGACGCTTGCGACAGTCTCCAGCGCATCGGCTTGCTCTTCGGACAGGCGGATGGTCATCGCTTTGGCATTTTTCATTCGACAAATTATCGGCTATGCCACCAAGCTTGTCGAGCATCTTGGTATCATGGTATCATAAACCATGCCATCAAAAGGAGGTCGTCATGACCAGCGAGCACACCGACAAGCCTGAGCATCCCGAGCACGCATTCAACATCCAGATCGACCGCATGCACTACAAGGTGCACAAGCAGTCGTTGACCGGAGCCGAACTTCGGCACGTTCCCCCGACGCCAATCCCGCCGGACCGAGACCTGTTCCTGGTCGTGCCTTCAGCGCCAGACCGAAAGATCGAAGATGCAGACGCCGTCTCACTACGCAACGGCGAGCGGTTCTTCACGGCGCCGGGTCAAATCAACCCCGGCCGCATTGCATCGAACTAGGAGGTCGCCGACATGGCACTCCCCCAGTCTGATACTGACTACCTTGAGCAGCGCGGTCTGCAGTACGCCGTTTCCGAAGAGGCGAGCATGACGTGCGTCGTCCTCATCGGCTACGGCTTGCCGCTCGGCTTCAGCCGGACCTCGGCTGACCTGCTGCTTCGCCTCAGTCCCGGGTTCCCTGACGTACCCCCCGACATGTGGTGGTTCGACCCGGCAGTCGGTCGAGCAGACGGCAAGCCGATCGCGGCGACCGAGCACATGGAGACGCACTTGGGCCGGAGTTGGCAACGATGGTCCCGCCACCTCTCGCCGGGTCAATGGCAGCCCGGCACGGATTCCCTTGAGTCTTACTGCGCGCTCGTCAGACGGGAGCTCGAGCGCAACTGCGCGATGGAGCTGGTTCAGTGATTTCGACCCTTGTTTTACCGGGATCCATTGCCGACGAACTTAACGACGTCGCCGCGCAGCCTGTCGAAACTGCTGGCGTGTTGTTGGTCAGCGTGGTGATCGTCGGCGTGAATCAATTCAGGCTGCTGGCGCGCGAATTTCACCCGGTTCCCGAAGCCGCGTATCTGGATCGCACCGATCACGCGATGGCCATCACGTCGGCCGGATACGTGCCGGCACTCGCGCGAGCGGAGGCCATCGGCGGCGCCGCGCTGTGGGTGCACACGCACCCGGGCACTGGCGCTTCGCCACTACCAAGCACCCACGACGACCTCGTCGACGAACAATTGGCCGAACCCTTTCGGCTCCGCTCAGGCAGTGACTACTATGGCGCCCTCATCATCAGCCCCACCGAGTCGGGCCTTTGGTTCACCGGCCATTTCGCAGCTGACGGCTGCGCAAAGAGCTCCATAGCCAGAATGTGGCAGGTCGGCGACCGATTCCGGCTGGGGTACTCGGCACAATTCCCCTCTCGGGCACCGTCTGACTTGTTTGACCGAAACGTTCGCGCGTTTGGGCCCGCCGTGCAGGCGATGCTCGGAGACCTCACCGTCGGCATTGCTGGCTGCGGAGGAACGGGTTCTGCGGTCGCGGAACAACTGGTTCGACTAGGGGTTCGCAAGTTCCTGCTCGTCGACCCAGACACCTTGTCCGAAAGCAACACGACGCGGGTCTACGGCTCTGCGCTGGACCAGGTGGGCGAACCAAAGGTGACGGTCGCCGCGACCAACATTCGACGTATCGCGCCGGATGCGACGTGCGACGCGGTGCAATCCATGCTGAGTGTGGAGCACGTGGCCAAGCGCTTGTCGTCGTGCGACATCGTGTTTGGGTGCACCGACGACAACGCGGGGCGCCTAATACTGTCGCGGTTGCCGACGTACCTGCTGACACCGGTGATCGATTGCGGTGTTCTGTTGTCGAGTGATCGGCAGGGAATGCTTACAGGCATCGATGGCCGCGTCACGGTGATCGCAGCCGAGCAGGCTTGTCTGCTGTGCCGGGGTCGCGTTGATGTCGCTCGCGCGGCGGCTGAGCTCATGACGCCCGAAGAACGGACACGCCTGGAAAACGAAGGGTATGCGCCGGCCCTGGAAGGGGTCGAACCCGCAGTCGTCTCGTTCACGACCTTGGTCGCAGCAACAGCCGTCAGTGAACTGCTCGAGCGGCTGATTGGATACGGCCCCACGCCTCGGCCCAGCGAGATACTCCTCAGATGCCACGAGCGCGA
This sequence comes from Burkholderiales bacterium, assembly GCA_025350145.1. Taxonomy (GTDB): domain Bacteria; phylum Pseudomonadota; class Gammaproteobacteria; order Burkholderiales; family Burkholderiaceae_C; genus Pseudaquabacterium. The sequence goes on from JANXYH010000183.1 coordinate 4,523, forward strand.
GATATCGACCAACGTCGCGACGCCCAGGCCCGGTCACTATTGCAGCAACGCAGGCAAGCTCGGGCGAGGAATGACCGAGCCGTTCCTGGAAATGGTCTGGTCGGCATGAGCGCGGTACCCTGGTGGCAGTTCATCCCTTGGTTGCCGTGGCGCGTGGTCGCGACCGTTGAGGCGGCAGACGAGGTTCCAGAGCACCTGCCGCGCCGCGGCGCCGTGCTCGTCGGTAGCCCAACTTACCAAAAGTGGGTAGTCTTCGATTGCCCGTGTCGCGGGGGTCATCGCATCATGGTGACCCTGGACCGGAGCCACTGGCCCCATTGGCGCCTGACCGAGAAGCCTCTGCTGAGCCTTTGGCCAAGTGTCGACGCCATGTACGGTGGCCAGCGTTGCCACTACATCATTCGCAATGGGGCGACCCATTGGGTCCGAGATAACAGGGTCCGATAGGGAGCAAATATTGACACAAGATAAATCCGTCGGCGCTCAGCCCGTGCCGCCAAATCCGTTGGACGCAAGTGTGAACTCCGCGGCAGCGGACCGCGAGTCGGCCGCGGCATCTGCGCCCCAGCTCAGCGCAGAGCCCTGGGCCGCGGACAGCTCCCCCAAGCCTCGGGCGTCGCGGATGCCAAAGAAGACGCCCGCCTTCCAAGCGATGCACGCGGGCCGCTATAGACGGCAAGAGCTCATTCGCACGATCGAACAGCTGACAGGTCGCCAGCTCATCTGCTATGTCGGCGGGATTCAAACCTCGATCAGTCGCGATGACGTCCTGATGCTGGTCGACCTCCTGCACAACGTTCGTCCGAAGGAGAAGCTTGACCTCCTGCTTCACACGCCAGGTGGCGACATGGACGCGGCAGAGAAAATCGTGTCCATGATCCGCAACGTCGTCGGAAATGAAGAATTGCGCATCGTCATCCCGGACTTTGCCAAGAGTTCGGGGACGCTGATTGCGCTCGGGGCCGACGCGATCGTCATGAGCGACAGCTCCGAGCTCGGCCCGATCGATCCTCAGATTGTGCTGAACGACGGCCAGGGCAATCAGATTCCGACGCCGATTCAAAGCTACCTGGACGCGTTCGCGCAATACTCGGGTGTCTTGGCAGCGTATCCAGACGATGTGGTGGCGAACATCATGATGCAGAAGTTCGACCCCGCCAGGCTGAAGCTGTTCGAAGCGGCGCGACTTCGCGCACGGACTTTCGCTGAGAGTCAGCTGCGAGGCGGTATGTTTCGCTCTCCGAAGACCGGCAACATCACTGGCATCGCAGGTGAATTGCTCAACACCGGGAAGTGGCTGTCGCACGGTCAGATGATCGGCCACGCGGAGGCACGAGAGCTGGGCTTGACGGTTGAATACCTGGCGCCGCACGATGAGCTCTGGGAGGCCTACTGGCAGTTGTATTGCTACCAGCGATTCGAGATCAAGGACAAGCAGAAGTTGTTCGAGTCGAACTATGCGTCTCTTCCAATGGAAGACGGCGATTAGGAAGATTTGAAAGGTGCATTCGCACCCCCGAACCTGAACGGCGTCGGCGATCATTCTCGTGTCGCCCAGCTAACCGTCCGCGAGGATAGCCGCCTGCGCAGAGCCATCGCAAAGCGGGCGGTCGGGAAGGGCTGCTAGTGTTTAGGGTTGTTCGATGCCTGCCCGTCGCACGCCACGTACGAGCGCATGGCATAGCCCTGAGGGCAGGTGTTGGACAAGCCCCAAGGGAGGAAATCGCGGGGCATGCCGCAGTGGTTCGATTGACGCTTGGCGTCTATGGCGAATCGGAGCGATGCCGTCGCATGCGCGTATCGATGCCGGGGTTCGAGCCGCCGGCGGGGCAACCGCTGGTGATGAATCCGGCGTAGGTGCTGGTTCTGTGCGAGGTGCCGCGAGCTCGATCGCAGCGCCCGCAACAGCGGCGGACGCGTTGCTGTCCAACCGGCGACGCAACCAGCAGCGCCGGCATCTGGCTTCGGGCGCCGGGGTCACGGCGCCGGGGTCAGGTCTTGCTTCTTGCGTCAAGCCTGTCGACTACCTCACGCGCGGGGACGATCGCGATGCCCTGATGGGTTCCGATGGGCAGCAGGTGCTTGCGGCGCCGGGGTCAGGTCTTGCTTCTTGCGTCAAGCCTGTCAACCAACTCACGCGCGGTGACGATGGCGATGCCCTGATGGGTTCCGATGGGCAGCAGGTGCTTGCAATCCCCGGTGACGATCAGGTCGGCGTGCGCGGCGACGGCCGCCGCGATCACATGATCGTCGTCGGCGTCGTTCCGCTGACCGGTGTCCTTCCCCATATTCAGGCCCGACTCTCCGCCTTGCGCTTCAACTGCCCGCGCTCGATGAAAGCATCGATTACCTGAAGCACCTGGCGCTTCTCCGCCGACGATGGGCGCTTCCATGTGGACACGCTGGACCTCTACGCCGCCCGTGCGCGCGCCGTGTTCGTGCAGCAGGCATCGAGCGAACTCGGCATCGCCGATGGCGTGCTCAAGACCGATCTCGGCCGCGTGCTGTTGAAGCTCGAAGCCTTGCAGGACGCCGCCATCCGCGAGGCCCTGGCGCCGAAGGAGCCGACCGCGCCGAGCATGACCGAGACCGACCAGGTCGAAACCCTGGCGCTGCTGAAATCGCCCGACCTCATGCGCCGCATCGTGGATGACTTCGAGGTCTGCGGCGTGGTGGGCGAGCGCACGAACAAGCTCGTGGGCTACCTGGCTGCGGTGAGTCGCCTGCTGGATCGGCCGCTGGCGGTGGTGATCCAGTCATTGAGCGCGGCCGGCAAAAGCTCTCTCATGGATGCCGTGCTCGCCTTCGTGCCCGAGGAGGCGCCCACCAAGTACAGCGCCATGACGGGGCAGAGCCTGTTCTACATGGGGCAGACGAGCCTGAAGCACCGCATCCTGGCCATCGCCGAAGAAGAAGGTGCCAGCCGTGCCAGCTACGCGATGAAGCTGCTGCAAAGTGAAGGCGATCTGACCATCGCCGGCACGGGCACCGACCCGACGACGGGCACCTCATCACGCAGGAATACCGTGTCGAGGGCCGACGATGCTGATGATGACCACGACCGCCATCGACCTGGACGAAGAGCTGTTGAACCGCTGCCTGGCGCTGACGGTGGACGAAGACCGCGAGCAGACGCGGCGCATCCAGGCCTTGCAGCGCGAGAAGCGCACGCTGGCCGGCCTGGCCAGGCGCGAGGCCAAGACCGCGATCCTGACCACGCACCAGAACGCGCAGCGGCGGCTGCGCCCGCTGGCCGTGGTGAACCCGTATGCCGACCGGCTGACGTTCCTGGACGACCGCACGAGGACGCGGCGCGATCATGAAAAGTTCCTGACGCAGGTCAAATTGGCACGGGGGGCGCGACGGACGCGACCAGCAGGAGGTACCGGTTTCGCGACACCGAACTGCTGGTCAACCGTGTGAACAGGTCCGCGCAGACGTACAACTGCTCGCAGTGCTTCCTGGCAACCAGATTCAAGTGGTTGCTCCCTGTCTGAAGTTGACGCCGCTTCCTGCAGATGCACGCCCGTGTCCGCATGAGGGGCACACGTCCGATAGTCCCCGATAGACCTCGAACCCTCAATAACCAACCCCCTCATTCCCACTCGATCGTCGCCGGTGGCTTGCTGCTCACGTCGTAGGTCACCCGGTTGATGCCGCGAACCTCGTTGATGATCCGGCTGCTGACCCGCCTGAGCAGGGCGTAGGGCAGTTCGGCCCAGTCGGCGGTCATGAAGTCGCTGGTCTGGATGGCGCGCAGGGCGACCACATGCTCGTAGGTGCGGCCGTCGCCCATCACGCCTACGCTCTTGACCGGCAGGAACACGGCGAAGGCCTGGCTGGTCAGGTCGTACCAGCTTTTGCCGCTGGCCGGGTCGATGTGGGCGCGCAGTTCGTCGATGAAGATCGCGTCGGCGCGGCGCAGCAGATCGGCGTATTCGGGCTTGACCTCGCCAAGGATGCGCACGCCCAGGCCCGGGCCGGGGAAGGGGTGGCGGTAGACCATCTCGGGCGGCAGGCCGAGCGCCACGCCGAGTTCGCGGACCTCGTCCTTGAACAGCTCGCGCAGCGGCTCCAGCAACTTCAGGCCGAGCGTGGCGGGCAGGCCGCCGACGTTGTGGTGGCTCTTGATGGTGGTGGCCTTCTTGGTCCTGGCGCCACCGGACTCGACCACATCGGGGTAGATCGTGCCCTGCGCCAGCCACTGGACCCCGGCCCGGCCGGCGTCGGCGGCCTTGAGCCTGTTGGCTTCGGCCTGGAAGACTTCGACGAACTCGCGGCCGATGATCTTGCGCTTGAGCTCGGGGTCGGTGACGCCGGCCAGGTGGCCGAGGAACTGGGCGCTGGCATCGACGTGGATGACCTTGGCGTGAAGCTTGCCCGCGAACATCGCCATCACCATCTCGGCCTCGCGCAGGCGCAGCAGGCCATGGTCGACGAAGACGCAGGTCAGTTGCTCACCGATGGCGCGGTGGATCAGCGCGGCGGCGACGCTGGAATCGACCCCGCCAGACAAACCCAGCAGCACCTCTTGGTTGCCAACCTGTTGGCGGATGGTGGCCACGGCCTCGGCGACATGGTCGCGCATGACCCAGTCCGGCCGAGCGCCGCAGATGCCCAGCACGAAGCGTTCGAGCAGCGCGCGTCCTTGCGGCGTGTGCGTGACCTCGGGGTGGAATTGCACGCCGTAGTAGCCCCGCGCCTCGTCGGCCATGCCGGCAATCGGGCAGCTCGGCGTGCTGGCCATGCGCTTGAAACCTGGCGGCAGCGCGGTGACCTTGTCGCCATGGCTCATCCAGACGTCGAGCAGCCCATGCCCTTCGGGGTTGCGGCTGTCCTCGATGCCGTCAAGCAGGCGGGTATGGCCGTGGGCACGGACCTGGGCAGAACCGAATTCGCGCTGGCTGGAGGGCTCGACCTGGCCGCCTTGCTGCACTGCCATGGTGAACATGCCGTAGCAGATGCCCAGCACCGGCACGCCCAGGCTCCAGACGATCTCGGGCGCGCGCAGGTCCTGGTCTTCGTAGGTGCTGGCGTGGCTGCCCGAGAGGATGATGCCCTTGGGCGCGAACGCGGCAATGGCCTGCGCCGAGGCGTCGTTGGGAAGGATCTCGCAGTAGACATGGGCCTCGCGCACCCGCCGGGCGATCAACTGGGTGAGCTGGCTGCCGAAGTCGAGGATCAGGATCTTGTCGTGGCTCATGGGCGGGCCGTGCGGCTGGCGGCGTGGCTGAGAAAGAAGCGGATGGCGACGACGGCGGCGATGCCCTGCACCACCGCGCAAAAGTAAAACGGCATGCCGATCAACCAGTCGCCGGCCGGGCGGTGCGAAACCAAGCCCAGCAGCACCGCCGATGCCACCGGCGCGATCACCGCCATCAGGCTGTTGAGCGAGGCCACCGAGCCCATGGTCTGACCCTGCTGGCGTTCGTCAGCGGCGTTGGAAATCAGGCTCTGCATCGCCGCCTGGGCGCCGCCGCCGATCAGCGTCCCGACGACGACGATGGCAAACATCATCCAGCCGGCCGAGGCCGCGCCAAAGCCAAGGAAGGTCAGCGCGCCGCTGATCAGCCCCACGCTGGCCAGGCGCTGGGGCGAAAAACGCCGCAGCAAGTGCTTGAGCAGCAGCCCCTGCACCAGCGCCGAACTGAGGCCGACGGTGAACAGCAGCCAGCCGACCTGGGCCGGGCCCCAGCCGAACTTGAAATGGGTGTACAGCACGATGCTGTTGTGCAGCACGAACTGCGCCAGCGCGGCCAGCGCACCGACGTAGACCAGCGGCCCCACGCCCTTGAGCCGGGCCAGCCCAAGCAGCGCCGACGCCGGGTTGGCGCGCCGCCACTCGAACCGGCGGCGGCGCTCGACCGGCAGCGACTCGGGCAGCACAAACCAGCCGTAGAACCAGTTGACGATTGCCAGCGCGCCAGCGACGAAGAATGGCAAATGGATGTTGATGCCGCCGAGCAACCCGCCCATCGCCGGCCCGAGGATGAAGCCGATGCCGAACATCGCGCCCAATTGGCCAAAGCGCCTGGCCCGCTCCTGCGGCGCGGTGATGTCGGCGACATAGGCGTTGGCGACTGAGATGTTCGACTGCATCGCACCGGAGAACAGCCGCACCGCGATCAGCATCCAGACGGCGGTCGCCAGCCCGGTGACGATGAAGCTCAGCGCCAGGCCGGCAAAGCCGACCAGCAGCACCGGCCGGCGGCCGTACTGGTCAGACAGCGCGCCCAACACCGGCGAGGCAAAGAAGTTGGCCGCGCCGAAGGTGAAGGCGGTGGCACCGAACCAAAAGGCCTGCTCGGCCGGCGAATCGGTGAAGGTGCCGACCAGGTAGGGCAGCACCGGCACGACCAGGCCGATCGAGACCATGTCCAGCAGCACCGTGAACATGATGAAGGGCATCGCCGCCTGGCGCCTGCCCTCGCCCGCCGCATCGGCTGGCGCGGCGCCGTCAGCCGCCGCCGGCGCCAGGCCGTCGGCGCTCAATCCCGCCCCATCCGGTAGTTCGGCGCCTCTTTGGTGATCTGCACGTCGTGGACATGGCTCTCGCGGATGCCCGACGAGGTGATCTCGACGAACTCGGCCTTTTGCTGCATGTCGGCCACGCTGGCGCAGCCGCAGTAGTGCATCGATGCGCGCAGCCCGCCGGCCATCTGGAAGACGATGCCCACGACCGAGCCCTTGTAGGGCACCTGGCCCTCGATGCCTTCGGGCACCAGCTTGGCGGTGCTGGGGTTGCCGGCGCCGCTGTCCTGGAAGTAGCGGTCGGCCGAGCCCTGCTGCATCGCCCCCAGCGAGCCCATGCCGCGGTAGCTCTTGTAGCTGCGACCCTGGTAGAGGATGACTTCGCCCGGCGCCTCCTCGGTGCCGGCAAAGGCGCTGCCCATCATCACCGAATCGGCGCCGGCGGCGATGGCCTTGGCCAGGTCGCCGCTGTAGCGGATGCCGCCATCGGCGATCAAGGGCACGCCTGAGCCGGCCAGGGCCTTGGCGACCGCGTCTATCGCCAGGATCTGCGGCACGCCGACGCCGGTGACGATGCGCGTGGTGCAGATTGAGCCTGGGCCAATCCCGACCTTGACCGCATCTGCCCCGGCCTCGACCAGGGCCAGCGCCCCCGCAGCGGTGGCGACGTTGCCGCCAATCACCTCGACCTGCGGGTAGTGGCGCTTGACCCAGCGCACCCGCTCGAGCACGCCGGCCGAATGGCCATGGGCGGTGTCCACGACCAGCGCGTCGACACCGGCCCGGACCAACAACTCGACCCGCTCATCGGTGCCCTCGCCCACGCCCACCGCCGCGCCGACGCGCAGCTTGCCATGGGCATCGCGGGCGGCGTCGGGAAAGCTGGTCTGCTTGGTGATGTCCTTGACCGTCATCAGCCCGCGCAGCTCGAACGCATCGTTGACCACCAGCACCCGCTCCAGCTTGTGCCGGTGCATCAGCGCCTTGCCGTCTTCGATGGTCGCGCCTTCATGGACCACGATCAGCTTGTCGCGCGGCGTCATGATCTCGCGCACCGGCGCGTCCAGCCGGGTCTCGAAACGCAGATCGCGGCCGGTGACGATGCCCACCACCCGACCGTCCTCCAGCACCGGAAAACCGGAGATGCCATGCTGGCGCGACAGCGCGATCACGTCGCGCACCGGCACCCCGGGCGAGACCGTGATCGGGTCGCGCAGCACGCCCGATTCATAGCGCTTGACCCGTGCCACCTCGGCCGCCTGCTGGCGCGGCGTCATGTTCTTGTGAACGATGCCAATGCCACCTTCTTGGGCGATGGCGATCGCCAGCCGGGACTCGGTGACGGTGTCCATTGCCGCCGAGATCAGCGGCAGGTTCAGGCGGATGTTGCGCGACAGGCGGGTGGCGAGGCTGGTGTCGCGCGGCAACACGCTGGAGTAGGCGGGCACCAACAACACGTCGTCGAAGGTGAGCGCTCTGCCGAGAAGGCGCATGCGAAAGTGCTCCAGATGCAAAAGCGAATTATAGGGAGGGGGGCCTTGCCGCCTGCCGGCCACCGGGTCGACGCCGGCCCGGGCTTGGGCCACGCTCGGCTGCGCCCTGGGCAGTCGCCCTTACACTCGCGCGCTGGGCGCAGCGCCCGCATTTCAGACCGCCAAGGTGCCAATTTCTGACCCGTCTCGATCGCCGATTTGCTGGCTTGGCAGGCTGCTGCCGGGCCTTCTCCTGGGCCTGCTCCTGGCGCTGGTCAGCCTCGCGGTGCAGGCGCAGTACCAGTGGCGCGACAAGGCCGGCCAAATGCACGTCAGCGACCTGCCCCCGCCTGCCGACGTGCCCGAGGCCAACGTGCTCAAGCGCCCGGGCGCCCGAGTCGCGCGCAGCGCAGCAGCAGCGGGCTTGCCTGCCAGCGCCGCCTCGCGCGCCGGTGTCGACCCCGAGATCGAGGCCCGTCGGGCGCGAGCCGAGCAGACCGACAAGGCGCGCGCCAAGGCCGAGGAAGATCGCCTGGCCGAGCAGCGGGCCGAAAACTGCCAGCGGGCGCGGGCGCAGATCGGGTCGCTGGAAAGTGGCCAGCGCCTGGCCCGGGTCAACGCTCAGGGCGAGCGCGTGTTGCTCGATGACCGGGCGCGGGCCGATGAGGTCGACGTGGCGCGCCGGGTGATGGCTTCTGACTGCCGCTGAGCGCTTGGCCAGCGGCTGGGGCTAGCGGCCCTGGCGAGTCGGCTTGCGCAGCCCGTCGCGGCGGTAGCGCAGGCGCCTGGCGGTCTTGGGGTCAACCTGCAGGCCCCGGTACAGCTCGATCCTGTCGCCGTCGCGCAGCACGGTCTCGGGCTGGCAGGTCCGCCCCCAGATGCCCAGCGCTAGCGTCGACCACAGCGCCTCGGGCAGCCGCTGGCGCAGGCCGCTGGCGCGCAGCGCGAATTCGACGTTGGACCCGCTGGGCAGCGCCAGGCGCGTCAGCTCGACCTGTCCGGGCAGCAGCGCCGCCGCCACTTCCACCCGCAGGCCGGCGGCGCCAGCAGTGGCCGGGTCGGAGCCTGTGTTGGAGCCTGCTTCAGAGCCCGCCATAGACCTGCTCGGCACGCCGGACGAAGCTGTCGACGAAGGTGTTTGCGATGTGGTCGAAGACCGGGCTGAGCAGCGCTTCCAGCGCCCGGCTGGAAAAGGCATAGCGCAGTTCAAATTCGATCCGGCAGGCGGAATTCTGCGGCCCGATGGGAATGAAGCGCCAATCGCCGTCGAGCAATGAAAACGGCCCCTCGACCAGCGACATCGTGACTTCGCTGTCGGGCAGGTGGACGTTGCGGGTGGTGAAAGTGTGGTGCAGCCCGGCATAGGCCAGGTGGAGTTTGGCCGTCATCGACTCTGCGGCGCGCTCCAGCACCTCGGCGCGTTCGCACCAGGGCAGGAATTCCGGGTAGGCCTGGACATCGACCACCAACTCGTACATCTGCGGTGCCGTGTACCAAAGCAGAACCGACTTTTTGACATGCTTCATAGAATCCGAGCAAAGTTTTTTAACCGTGGCGACGGCACGACCCGGCTGCCTGGGTACGAAACTGCCGCCACTGCCCATCCCTGCCAATGACCGCCCCGATCGCTGAAAACCGCCGCGCCCGCTTTGACTACCACCTCGAAGAGCAGCATGAGGCCGGGATGGTGCTGCAGGGCTGGGAGATCAAGGCGATCCGCGCCGGTCAGGTCCAACTGACCGATGGTTATGTGGTCATCAAGGGCGGCGAGCTGTACCTGATCGGCTGCCGCATCAACGCCCTGCGTTCAGCCTCCACCCATGTCAACCCTGAGGCTGACCGTACCAAGAAACTGCTGATGCACGCCAGTGAAATACGCCGCTTGATCGGCAAGGTCGAGCAAAAGGGCTTCACCCTGGTGCCGCTGAACCTGCACTACAAGGGTGGCCGGGTGAAGGCCGAAATCGCCCTGGCCAAGGGCAAGGCCCAGCATGACAAGCGCGACACCGAGAAAAAGCGCGATTGGCAGCGCGAGCAGGGCCGCCTGATGCGCCACAAGGTGTCGGGCGGCGGCAAGGCCGGCAAGGCCGGCAGCGCCGACTGAAGTCGCGGCACGGGTCGATGGCCGCCGCCCAGCGCAGGCGGCCAAGGGGAGCACCCCAAGGCGCGCCCGGCGCCGCGCTATCAGCCCCAAACTTCCTGTGCGGTCTCGATCACCAACCGCAGCTTGTCGCGTTGGGCCTGGACCGCTATGTTGTTGCCATGCACGGTGCTGGAGAAGCCGCATTGCGGGCTCAGGCAGAGTTGCTCCAGTGGGGCGTACTTGGCGGCCTCGTCGATGCGCCGTTTGAGCGCGTCCTTGCTTTCCATTTCACCGAACTTGGTGGTGACCAGGCCGAGCACCACCGTCTTGCCTTTCGGCAGAAAACGCAGCGGCCTGAAGTCGCCGCTGCGTGCGTCGTCGTACTCGAGGAAGTAGGCGTCGACATGCATCTCCGACAGCAGCGCTTCGGCGACCGGCTCGTAGCCGCCTTCGGCCGCCCAGTGGCTCTTGAAGTTGCCGCG
>JANXYH010000017.1 GCA_025350145.1 Burkholderiales bacterium
CGGCAGCGACCTGATTCCGATCCTGGTGGCACGTGATCGCTAGTGGGCGACGGCGGACTTTCTGCTCGACGCGGTGTCCAAGGCCTGCTTGAGCCAGGCGCTCAAGCCTCGCATCCACAGCGATGCGGTGCTGTGCACCGATGGCTCGGCGGCAATGGCTGCAGCCGCCCACGACATGGGTGTGCACCATGAGGCGTGCAATCGCAGCGCCGGCCAGCGCGTGCGCGGGCCTTGGCACATCCAGAACGTCAATGCATATCACGCCGGCCTGAAGGCCTGGATCGCCAGGTTCCGGGGCGTGGCCACCGACTACCTGGAAAGCTATCTCGGCTGGTTCCGCGCGCTCGAACGCGCCAGCAAACGCCGAATGAAATCGGCACCCGTGCTGGCCTTGGCGCTGGGGCTGGGGCTGGGACTGGGTGGGTATCACTGATTAACGCTCAAAGAGCCCAAACCGTCCTATAGTGAATGCCCAACCTCGCTGCGACGTCAATTGCCAAGACACCGTCACCCAGAAGAAGCAAGGTATTTGCTCGCTCCCTGCATCGCCAGTTGTCGCCCCGAGATACAATCTCTTCCAGTTTCGAACGATCACCCGGCAGTAGACTCACGATATAGACCTTCGGCATAAAATTCCAAGGAAGTGCGAGATCTATATTATATGCAAAATTACAAAGAATTTAGGTTGTTAGGCTTGAAAAAAAGAACATTTTTCTATATATAACTTAACAGCAATAGCTTACGAGGTGATGCGCGTGATGAGCGGGACCATGGCCGACACGATCACCTGGCATCTGCTCGATGGCGCGGGGCGCGTACACCGCTCCGAGCGCAAACACCCCGAGCTAAGCGAGCGCATGCCGATGAAGGAGCTCGCGACCTATCTCAACCTGCCGGCCGAAACGCTGAGCCGGCTCAAGCAGCGCAGAATGGTCTGATGACCAGAAGAAAGGCGCCTGCGGGCGCCTTTCCGAGCAATGGGGCCTGGCTCGCTCAGAAGTCGTAGGTCAATCCCGCCGAGATCGCCTGCGCGGTATTGCCCGAAAACGGCGGGCCGCAGACGCCGCCATCCTGGCAGCCGCCGACGAACTTGTCGCCGACGTAGTTGCGGGTGGGCAGCCCATGACCGCCGGCGCCCAACGAGTAATGTCCCCAGTGGCCGTTGACCAGGCGCGAGAAGGTCAAATAGGTCGTGGTACGCCGGTCGAGGAAGTAATGCTTGTAGCCGATCGAGTACAGATTGGCGCCGTTGTCCGACGGACCCGGTGTGGCCGCATTGCCGTACTTGTCCTGCACGCCCTGGTCGGGCTGGCCCGGCGTCTTGCCGGCATGGGCCCAGCCGAAGTTCAGGTCGTCCGTCGGCGTGAGTTTTTGCGTCGCACCCAGCCAGATCGCCGTGTGCGTGCGCTCGTCCAAACCCGAGGTGATGGCATCGCGCTTGAGCCGTTCGATAATGAAGTTCATCACCGTGGCGGTCGGCAGCGCGTACTGCACACCGACCTTGAAGGCGCTTTCGTCACGGATGCCGATCGTGCCGGGCGTGGTTTCGTCACCGATGCGATTGACATGCTTGTGCAGTTCGTAGGCGGCGATGGCGTAGAGCAGCCCGGCCTGATAGGTCAGCGAGGAGCTGATCGCCGTGCCGTACGAGCCGTCGGTACATGAATTCGGTTGGCCGGCATTGCCGTTGAGGCCCGCAGTCGAATTGCCGCCGGTGCAATCGGGCTCGCCTATCGCATAGAGGCCGCCGCCAGTGCTGCGGTTCTGTCCCGGCGACACCAACAGGTTGAAACCGACGCCATTGAGCGAAGGCGATTCGTACCATACCGAATGCGGCAAGCGGGTGCCGAACTCAACCCGGTTGTCGCCGCCGCTGTTGCCGATGATCGCGCCGTAGTCGCCCGGCGTGCCCGAAAAGTTGTTCATGCGGCCGGTCGATGTTTTGTAGGGCGCATCGGTCTTGCCGATCTTGATCGCGCCGAAGGCTGCACTTCTGAGGCCGATGTAGCTGTTGCGCGAGCCCAGGCCGGTCTTCTGCGCCGTGCCGTCGGTGCCCTGGTCGGAGGCGCCCGGCGTGGCTGCGTACGCGACCTCGGTCTCGAACTGGAACAACGCCTTCAGGTCGGCATTGATCGCGCGTTCACCGCGAATGCCGAAGTACGAATAGTTGCTCGACACGTCGGGCATCCAGCCGTTCTTGCCGGTAACCGGCACGCCGCCATTGAGGTAGCCGGCCATACCGTTGGTCTGGTCATCGATCGATAGATCGGCATGGCCGTAGATCGTGACTTCGCCGCCACCGACCCGGAACGTCAGGTCGTTGCCGGGTTTCATCGTGACGGCCGCCTCGGGCGCAGGTGCCGCAACAGGTTGCTCCTGTTTCTTCTGCACCGAGCCGATCTGTGCCTGCAATTCCTGAACCTGCTTCTGCAGCTTGTCCAGGGTGGCCTGCATGTCGGAAAGCTGGTCAGCGCGCGCACTGCCGATGCAGGCAAACGCCAGGGAACACGCAATCGCCAGCGACTTCTTCTGAACCATCATGTTGATCCTTTGCGCCGCATCTGGCCGGCAAGTTGTTGTGAGCCGGTCGGGCGCCCACACTGTCTCCGGCAGCGCAGCCGGGTACTGCTTGCGCGGCTGCTGCACGAGTTGCTACTTTGCCTGCAAAGTAGGCCTGCCCCGCCGTGCTGTCGTTGACTGCGGTCAAGATTCCCAATGTGTCGCGAACAAACCACGGTCGTCAGCTGCGCGCCAGATGCAGCGCGACCTGCAGTGTCAGCGCCGCAGCCATCAAACACAGCAGCTTGCGCAGCAGCCCACGAAACACTTCGGGTTGAATGCGGCGCTGCAGCCGCAGGCCGGCCAACACCGCCGCCATCGAAAGCGCCGTCAGCAGCAGCGTGGCGATCGAGGTCGCAAGCGGGATCTCGCCCGCCAAGCCGAGTGTGGCCGCCTGCGTGGCACGGTCGGCGAGAAAGCACAGGTTGGGTACCTGTCAAGTCACGCCTGATTACGCCGATCACTGACAACGCGGCAGCAGCCACATCGTTTCACCACCTCTGCGCAGAAATCCAACTTCCTCCGCCGCGCCAGAATCGCGCCATGAAGTCGCCACGCGTCATCTCTGATCCAGAAATCCTAGGCGGCACACCTGTCTTCGTCGACACGCGCGTGCCCGTCCGAATCCTGTTCGAACATCTTGAGGCCGGCGACTCTCTCGGGGTCTTTCTTGAAGACTTCCCGTCTGTCAGCCGTGCGCTGGCAATCCAGGTACTTGAGGACGCGAAAGCCTCGTTGCTGTCTGATGCGCATCGTGCTTGACGAGTCCGTACCTAAGCAGCCGCGAAAACCATCCCACCACCGCCCACGCCGTCCACCGGCTTGAGCGGCGCACCCAGCCCTGCGGCGGCAGGCCGTCGAAGGCGCGTTGCAGCGAAGCCCGCAGCGCCTGGCGGTCCAGGGGCGGGGGTTCGGGTAAGCGGCCTGGGCTGCCAGGTCGGCGGCATGGTCCAGGCCGGACGCGGGCATGCCGATGGCGCGCAGTGAGGTCGGCGCGCCATGGCATGCGGCCAGATCTCGAACGCCTTGCGCCGCCTCGGCCGTGCCCAGGGCTGCGGCGATGCGCGCCATGGCCTCGGGCGCGGCAGCGGCGTTGTAGGCCAGGGCCTGGGGCAGGACCACGCTGTGGACTTCGGCACGCGGCAGATTGAAGCTGCCGCCCAGGGCGTGGCAGAGCTTGTGGTGCAGGCCTATGGCGACGCCGCCCAGCACAGTGCCGCACAGCCAGGCGCCGCAGAGCGCGTCGCTGCGGGCGGCGATGTCCCGCGGATCGGCGGCCAGCCGGGGCGGCGCTGCGGCGCTGGCGCGCATGCCCTCCTGCGCCATCAGCGTCAGGACCGGGTTGGTGTCGTGGGCGTACAGCCCGCCGACGGCATGGGCGATGGCGTTGAGGGCGCCGGTCACGCTCAGGCCCAGCGGCAGGTTGAGGGTCACCTCGGGGTCGTAGATGACGCTGCGGGGCAGCACCCTGGGGTCGCGCCCGGTGCGCTTCACGCCGGCCTCGGTCAGGCCCCAGATCGGCGCCACCTCGCTGCCGGCGTAGGTGGTCGGGATGGCCAGCAGCGGCAGGCCGCCGTCCAGGGCGATGGCCTTGGCCAGGCCGGTGGTCGAGCCCTCGCCGATGGCGACGGCGCAGTCCACGCCCAGGCGTTGCGCCTGCGCCCGGGCGGCGCGGGCGGCGCGGGCGGTCTCCGGGCGGTCTCCGGGCGGTCTCGATCAGCACATGCATCCGTGCCTGGGCAAAGGTGCCGGCCGCGCGCCCGCCCAGCAGCGCCGCGACGCGCTTGGCAAGCGCGGTCTGCCCGGGGGTGCACAGCAGCAGCACGCGCTCGGCGCCGAGCAGGCCGATCTCGCGCGGCAGTTGCTGCATGCTGCCGGCACCGAAGACGATACGGCCGGCCGTCGCGGGTGGTCTAGGTGATGTGGGCAAAGTACCCGTCGCGGCGACAGCCACGCACTGGTCAGCGTCGAGCTTGATCAGGTGGATCTCGGCCTGCCCGTCCATGCACAGCGCGAACTCGGCTTGGGCACAGGCCTACCAGGGCGACTGGCCCTCGGCGCGCAGCGTCTCCAGCACAAAGTTCTGGTTCTGCCCGAACACCACTTTCTCTCAGGGTTTGGCCTTGCCGGCTAACATCGAATCGATGCCAGCCACCGATTCGAACGACCCCATCCAGCAAGCCCGGCTCTGGCGCGACAAGGGCTGGACCGCCGAGGTCATCAAGAACAACGACGACGAAGGCTGGGCGGTGGCGATGAGCAAGGACGGTCAGGCCGAGCCGGCATTGGTTGGCCCCTGGACCATGGGCCGCGACAAAAAGAACCCCAAGCCGCTGGATGTCAACGCCTTCAACACCCTGGTCAAGACCGCCGCTGAGGTGCTGCGCCGGCATGAGCAGCAGCGCCATGCGCAACTGCACAAGCGTTTGAGCCTGGACGGGGCGCAAGGCCGGATCGACTTGACGCTGGACATCGTGCCCGACGACGATGATCCGCATGCCCTGCTGGCCGCGCATTCGCCCCAGGGCGAGCTGCTCGGCCGGGCCCGGGTCTCGGCCGGCTTCAAGCTCGATACCGCCAGCGCCGCAGCCTGGATCGACAGCGGCTACGCCAGGCCGGGGCGCTAGTGCAGCGGGCAAGGCGGTCGGCGCTGCGGTCGACACGGTGCGGCACCGGCTGGGTGCTGCTGGCCCTGCTGGCGAGCCCGGCGCTGGCCAACGACCGGCCATTCCAGATCGCCCGCAGCGCGGTGATCGAGGACGACGAGCAGGTCTGGTCGTTTGAAACGTGGGCCGAGCGCCGGGGCAGCGTGCGCGGCCTGTCGGTCGAGCCCGAATACACCTTCAGCGACGGCTACTCCTTGCAGTTCCAGCTCTCGCGCTACCTCGACCGGCGCGGCGAGCAGACCGGCCATGAGACCGAGCTGGAGTTCAAGAAGATCTTCAACCACATCGGCCGCGACGGCTATGGCCTGGCCTTGAGTGCGGCGCTGGGGGTTGAGCGCAGCCGCGAGGCCGGCGCCAGCCGCAGCCTGGGCCTGAAGCTGCCGATCTCGGTGATGCTGGCCGAGGGCGGGCCGACCCTGCACCTCAACCCCGGCCTGAGCAAGGCCAGCGCCAGCCCGCGTGCATGGACCAGCGCCGTGGCGATTGAACATGGCGTCATCAAGCGCAGCACCGCGTTCGCCGAATGGGCGCATGAAGGGCGGTTGCGCTTGGCCCAGATCGGCGCCCGCCACTGGCTGCGCAAAGACCGCCTGGCGATCGACATCGCCTGGCAACAGCAGCGCAGCGCCGAGGGCCGCAGCAGCGGCCTGATCTTCGGCCTGGGCTGGTACGACCTGTAAAGTCAAACCACCACCGCAGCGGAATTCAGCCATGACCGACACCATCCCAAGCATCAACGCCAGCAGTCTGGGGGCGCAGATCGACAGCGCCGCGCAGGCGCTGGAGAGCCAGGTCATCGCCTGGCGCCGCGACCTGCACCAGCACCCCGAGCTGGGCAACCGCGAGACCCGCACCGCCGCGATCATTGCCGCGCACCTGCGCAACATCGGCCTGGACGAGGTCCGCACCGGCGTGGCCCATACCGGCGTGGTCGGTCTGCTCAAAGGCGCCCTGCCCGGCCTGGTGGTGGCGCTGCGCGCCGACATGGACGGCCTGCCGGTGCAGGAGCAGGTCGATCTGCCCTTTGCCAGCCAGGCCCGGGCGCAATGGAACGGCGAAGAGGTTGGGGTGATGCACGCCTGCGGCCACGACTGCCATGTCGCCATCCTGATGGGCGTGGCGCAGGTGCTGACCGGGCTGCGCAGCCAGTTGCGCGGCAGCGTCAAGTTCATCTTCCAGCCGGCCGAGGAGATGCCGCCCAAGGGCGAGGAGGGTGGCGCCAGGCTGATGATCCAGGAGGGCGCGCTGCAGAACCCGGTGCCACAGGCGATCTTCGGCCTGCATGTCACCTCGCGCCTGGGGGTCGGGCAGATCGGCTACCGGCCCGGGCCGACCATGGCCAGCTCAGACTACTTCCACATCACCGTGCAGGGCAAGCAGACCCATGGCGCCGCGCCCTGGCTGGGGGTCGACCCGATCGTCACCGCCGCGCAGGTGGTGCTGGGCTTGCAGACCGTGGTCAGCCGTGGCCTGGACATCACCCGCGAGCCGGCGGTGGTGACGGTGGGCATGATCAAGGGCGGCAACCGCGAGAACATCATCCCCGACAGCGTCGAGATGCGCGGCACCATCCGCAGCTTCGACGAAGCCATGCGCGACGACATCCACGAGCGCGTCACAACCCTGGCCGAGGCCATAGGTCGCGGCTCGCGCGCCGTCTGCACCACTTGCATCGAGAAGAACTACCCGGTCACTGTCAACCACCCGGAGCTGACCGCTGCGATGCTGCCGACGCTGCAGCGGGTGGTCGACAGCGCCGCCCCGGCCGACTTCCAGAGCGGCCTGCAACTGGTCTCCAAGGTCACCGGTGCAGAGGATTTTTCATTCTTCCAGCAGCTCGTTCCCGGCCTGTTCATCTTCATCGGCGTGACCCCGCCCGAGATCGACCCGGCCAAGGCCTATTCCAACCATTCGCCCAAGTTCTACGCCGACGAGCGCGGCTTGCTGCTGGGCCTGCGCGCCCTGGCACACCTGAGCTGCGACTACCTGGCCTCGGCGGCCTGAGGCCGGCCTGGCCTGGCGCCAGGGCAAACAGTGACGTATGCCCGCAGACGCAGCGGCTGCAGGCATCACCCCCCCAAATGCGCTGTCTGCCGCCGCCTTATCCGGGGTCCAAAGCTGGCATGCTTTGCTTCAATCGTCACAGCCCGACCCACCCGGCCCACACCCGGCAGGTCGGCACGACCCGGGAGCGTCACCATGCCTGACTCCGCCACTATCGCCACTGCCCTGGCCCCGGTCGGCCTGGGCGCGATCCCGATTGCGCAGATGCGCCAGGTCTACCGCTGCGACGAGGTCTCGCGGCGTTTGACCAAGCTGCCGGCCAAGGACCATGAGCAGTTGCGCAGCACCTACGAGCGGATGCTGGAGAAGGGCCCCGAGCGATTTCAGGTGCGGCCCTCGGGCGTGCCTGCGATGGCCCATCTGTACGACGAGATGCCCAACTTCCACCCGGTGCTGGACGACCTGAAACGCCAGCTCGCGCTGTGCCAGGACGGCGGCGATCCACTGGAGATCACGCCGATGCTGCTGCTCGGCCCACCCGGTGTCGGCAAGACCCACTTCGCCCGCGAGGTGGCGCAATTGCTGGGCACCGGCATGGGCTTTGTCTCGATGAGCTCGCTCACCGCCGGCTGGGTGCTCTCGGGCGCCTCGTCGCAATGGAAGGGCGCGCGGCCGGGCAAGGTCTTTGACACCCTGGTCGAGGGCCAGTACGCCAACCCGGTGATGGTCATCGACGAGATCGACAAGGCCCGTGGTGAGCATGCCTACGACCCGCTGGGCGCCCTCTACAGCCTGCTGGAGCATGACACCGCGATGGCCTTCATCGACGAGTTTGCGGAGGTTGCGCTGGACGCCAGCCAGGTGATCTGGATCGCCACCGCCAACGACCAGCGGGCGATCCCTGAGCCGATCATCAACCGCGTCAATGTCTACGAGGTTCAGGCGCCAAACGCCGACGCCGCCCGGGCCATCGCCCTGCGGCTGTACACCGGCATCCGCGCCCAGCATGGCTGGGGCCAGCGCTTTGCGCCCGCGCCCGGCGACGAGGTGCTGGAGCACATGGCCGGGCTGGCACCGCGCGAGATGCGCCGCGCCTGGATGACCGGCTTCGGCAATGCCAGGCTGGACGGGCGCGACGCAGTCGCCCTGCGCGATCTGCCCGAGACCCCCGGGCGGCGCAGCAGCATCGGCTTCGTGCAGTAGCGCGGCGCGGACAGCGCGCTGCCGACCCGTAACATGGGGCCGATGCCCGACCAGCCCGACCAGCCCGACCAGCCCGCCGAGCCCGATACCGAGCCCGATACCGAGCCCGCAACCGAGCCCGAACGCCTGGTCGTCGCGATCTCGTCGCGGGCGCTGTTCGACTTCGAGGAAGAGAACCGGCTGTTCGAGGCTGGCGATGACCAGGCCTACATGCAACTGCAATTGCAAAGGCTGGCCGAACCGGCCCGGCCGGGCGTGGCGTTTTCCCTGGTCCGCAAGCTGCTGGCCTTCAACACCGCTGCGGCCGCCAGCGCCAGCGTCGAAGTCGTGATGCTGTCGCGCAACGACCCGGTGTCCGGGCTGCGCGTGTTCCGCTCTTGCAGCCACTACGGGTTGGGCATAGAGCGCGGTGTGTTCACCCGCGGCGCCTCACCCTGGCGCTATCTGCAGCCGCTGCGGGCCCAGCTCTTTCTGTCCGCCAACGAGGCCGATGTGCGCTCGGCGCTGGCCGCGGGCGTGCCTGCGGCGCGGGTCTTGCCCGCCGCCGCGCAGGCCTCGGCCGCGCACCCGCAGGAGCTGCGCATCGCCTTCGACGGCGACGCCGTGCTGTTCAGCGACCAGGCCGAGCGCGTCTACCAGCAGCAGGGCCTGGACGCCTTCCATCGCCATGAGCAGCAGCGCCTGGCCACCCCCCTGCCCGCCGGGCCGATGAAACCGCTGCTGCGCGCCTTGCAGCGCCTGCAAAGCGCCGGCAGCGCGGGCACGATGCGGCTGCGCACCGCGCTGGTCACGGCGCGCAGTGCGCCGGCCCACGAGCGGGCGATCCGCACCCTGATGGACTGGCAGTTGCCCGTCGACGAGGCGATGTTTCTCGGCGGCCTGGCCAAGGGCGCATTCCTGCGCGAGTTCGAGCCCGACTTCTTCTTCGACGACCAGCTCCGCCAGATCGAGAGTGCGGCGGCCCATGTGCCGGCCGGGCATGTGGCCAGCGGGGTGGCCAATCAATCGGCTTGAAAGCGCCGCAGGGTCGGCAGGTCCGGCACCCGAACGCCGCCATATTCGATCTGGATCAGCCCGGCCGCCTGCAGTGCCTGAAGCGCCTCGTTGACCCGCTGGCGCGACAAGCCGACCAGGTAGGCCAGCTCCTGCTGGGTGATGCGCAGCAACTGGCCCACACCGGGGTAGAGCACCGGGTTGAAGAGTGCGCCCAGGCTGCCGGCGACGCGCCTGTCGGGGTCGGTCTGGCGGTCGAGTTCGCGCGCCGCGATGAACTGCGACAGCCGCTCGTTGAGCTGGTTCATGACGAAGCGGTTGAACGGGATGCTGCGGTTGAGCAGTCGCGAAAACACCTCCACTGGCAGGCCGGCCACGGTGCTGCGCCGCAGGGCTTCGATGTTGTAGCGGTAGACCTCGCGCTTGAGCAACGTGCCCTCGCCGAACCAGGCCCCGGGCGGGATACCGGTGTAGGTGATCTGCGCCCCCTCGCGGCTGACGTTGCTCATCTTCAGCAGGCCGTCGATCACGCCGAACCAATAGGTCGATGCCGCGCCGATCCGGCAGACCCGCTCACTCGGCTCGGCGTTGCCCACTCTGAGCGCCTGCACCGCCTCGTGCCGGTCCGCCTCGTCCAGCACCGCCAGCCAGGGTATGCCCGCCAGTTCGGCCGGCGTTGGCGGCCGCGCCCGCTCGCGCAGGCTCGCCATGGTGCTGGAGGAGGCACTCACCTTCGGGTAACTCCGCTCGGGTCTGACCCTTGGATTGTCGTTGCGCCGACAACATGACGTCAAAGTCAACCCTAGCATAGCCCTTCAAATGCTGAGCCGCCCGCGCCTGGACGGACAGCACCCCCGAAAGCGGCCCTTTGCCCACCACCTTCCCCCGCCTTTTGCTGGAGCACGCGCGCCAGCGGCCTGCTGCCCCGGCCATGCGCGAAAAGGAATTCGGCATCTGGCAGACCACCACTTGGGGCGCTTTGAGCCAACTCGTGCGGCAGCTGGCCTGCGGCCTGGCCGAGGCCGGCCTGCAGCGCGGCCAACACCTGGTGGTGATTGGCGAGAACCGCCCCCGGCTGTACGCCAGCATGCTCGCCGCCCAGGCGCTGGGCGCGGTGCCGGTGCCGCTGTACCAGGACTCGGCCGGCACCGAGATGGTCTTCCCGCTCAACAATGCCGAGGTCGCTTTTGCGGTGGTCGAGGATCAGGAGCAGGTCGACAAGTTGCTGGAGATTCGCGGCCAATGCCCGCTGCTGGCCCGGCTCTGGTACGACGAACCGCGCGGCCTGCGCAACTACGCAGAACCCGGCCTGGCCAGCCTGCAGGCCCTGCTGGCCGCAGGCGCGGCCCGCGACCAACGTGAGCCAGGCTACTTTGAAGCCGAGGTCGCCAAAGGCCAGGCCGATGACGTCGCCGCGATGTTCTTCACCTCCGGCACCACCGGCAGCCCCAAAGGCGTGATCCACAGCCACGCCACCCTGCTTGACCGGGCCGAAGCCGCGGCGCGCTTCGACAAGCTCACCCAGGCCGAAGAGTTGCTGGCCTACATGCCGCCGGCCTGGATCGGCCAGATCGGCTTCAGCTATGCCCAGTGGCTGGTCTGTGGCTATGTCGTCAACTGCCCGGAATCCCCGGCGACGGTGACCATCGACTTGAAGGAAGTCGGCCCGACCTACTATTTCGCGCCGCCCCGCGTCTTTGAGGGCCTGCTCACCAGCGTGATGATCCGGATGGAAGACGCCGGCCGCCTCAAGAAATGGCTGTTCGACCGCTGCATGGCCCTGGCCCGGCGGGTCGGTCCTGACCGCATGGATGGCAAAGCCGTCAGCCTGATCGACCGCTGCAAATGGCATCTGGGAGATTTGGCAATCTATGGCCCGCTGCGCAACAGCCTAGGCTTGTCCAGGGTTCGCGTCGCCTATACCGCGGGCGAGGCCATCGGACCCGACCTGTTCACTTTCTACCGGGCGATCGGCATCAACCTGAAGCAGTTGTACGGTTCGACCGAAACTGCGGTATTTGTTTGCCTGCAACCCGACAACGCGGTGCGTGCCGACACCGTCGGCGTACCGATAGACGGCGTTGAAATCAAGCTGAGCGACTCTGGCGAAATTCTCGTAAAATCTCCCGGCCTGCTCAAAGGCTATTACAAAAATCCGACCGCGACCGCCGAAGTGCTGGACAGCACCGGCTGGTACCACACCGGCGACGCCGGTTTCATCGACGCCAGCGGTCAACTCAAGATCATCGACCGTGCCAAGGATGTCGGCCGAATCCAGGGCGGCCCGCACGATGGTGCGATGTTTGCACCGAAGTATGTCGAGAACAAACTCAAGTTTTTTCCCCACATCAAGGAGGCGGTGGTCTTTGGCGACCAACGCGCGAGTGTCTGCGCGTTCATCAACATCGATGTCGAGGCGGTCGGCAACTGGGCCGAGCGGCGCAACCTGCCCTACGCCGGTTACACCGATCTGGCGCAAAAACCCGAGGTTTATGCACTGGTGCTGGATTGCATCGAGAAAGTCAATGCCGATCTCGCCACCGATACCCGACTGGCGGGCAGCCAGATCGGCCGCTTCTTGATTCTGCACAAGGAGCTTGATGCCGACGACGGCGAATTGACCCGAACCCGCAAGGTGCGGCGCGGGCCGATTGCCGAAAAATACGCGGTGTTGCTTGATGCGCTCTACCAGGGCAAGCGCACGCAATTCATCGAAACCGCTGTCAGGTTCGAGGATGGCCGCGCCGGATCCGTATCGGCAACCCTGACGATTGCCGACGCAAAAATTTACCCGGCGATGCCAAAGGCAGCCTGAGATGAAAGCGCCAGCCAGCCCGGAACGGTCCGACCAGGTGATCCTCGAGGTCAAGAACATCTCGCTCGCCTTTGGCGGCGTGAAGGCACTCACCGACATCAGTTTCGACGTGCGTGAACATGAGGTTCGGGCCATCATCGGCCCGAACGGCGCCGGCAAGAGTTCGATGCTCAATTGCATCAACGGTGTCTACATACCGCAGCGCGGCACCATCAGTTTCCGTGGCCAGACTTTCAGCCACCTGAATTCACGCCAGGTCGCTGAAATGGGGGTGGCCCGCACCTTTCAGAATCTGGCGCTGTTCAAAGGCATGAGCGTGATCGACAACCTCATGACCGGGCGCAATCTGAAAATGCAGACCAACCTCTTCCAGCAGGCATTTCGAATGCCCTTTGGCTGGGGCGCCGCCAACCGCGAAGAAGTCGCCCACCGCGAGTTTGTCGAGCACATCATCGATTTTCTCGAAATTCAGGCCTTTCGCAAGACCGCCGTCGGAAAACTGCCCTATGGCCTGCAAAAGCGGGTCGACCTGGGTCGAGCCCTGGCGATGGAGCCACAGGTCTTGCTGCTGGACGAACCGATGGCCGGCATGAATGTCGAAGAAAAGCAGGACATGTGCCGCTTCGTGCTCGAAGTCAATGCCGAATTTGGCACCACCATCGTGCTCATCGAGCATGACATGGGGGTGGTCATGGACATATCCGATCGGGTGGTCGTGCTCGATTACGGCAAGAAGATTGGCGACGGCACCCCGGCCGAAGTCAGAAACAACCCCGAAGTGATCAGTGCCTACCTCGGCACCAGCCAATAGAAAGCCGGCGCCATGGGATTCTTTCTGGAAACCTTGATCGGCGGCCTGATGACCGGCATGCTGTATTCGCTGGTCGCGCTCGGCTTTGTGCTGATCTTCAAAGCGTCGGGTGTATTCAATTTTGCGCAGGGCGCGATGGTGCTGTTTGCGGCGCTGACGATGGCGCGCTTTTCGACCTGGATTCCACTCTGGACGGGCTGGTCGGGCAAACTGCTGATAAATATCCTGGCGTTCGGCGTGGCGATGCTGGTGATGGTGGCCGTGGCCTGGGTAGTCGAGCGCCTGGTGCTGAGCAAACTGGTCAACCAGGAGGGCATCACCTTGCTGATGGCCACCTTGGGCATCACCTATTTTCTTGACGGCTTCGGCCAGACGGTATTCGGCTCGGACATCTACAAAATCGATGTGGGCCTGCCCAAGGAGCCGATGTTCCTCCTCGATCATATTTTCGAGGGCGGCATCCTGGTTAACCAAGAGGATTTGGCAGCGGCCCTGATCGCCGCCGCCCTGGTGGCCTTGCTGGCGGCGTTTTTCCAGTACACCAGCACCGGCAGGGCGCTGCGGGCGGTGGCCGACGACCACCAGGCGGCGCAATCCATCGGCATTCCCTTGAACCGCATTTGGGTCATCGTCTGGAGCGTTGCCGGGTTTGTCGCGTTGGTTGCCGGGGTGATCTGGGGGAGCAAGCTGGGGGTGCAGTTTTCGCTCTCGCTGGTGGCCTTGAAGGCACTGCCGGTGGTGATTCTGGGCGGATTGACCTCGGTCCCCGGCGCCATCATTGGCGGGCTCATCATCGGGGTCGGTGAGAAATTGTCCGAAGTGTTCATTGGCCCGTTCTTTGGCGGCGGCATAGAAATCTGGTTTGCCTATGTCATGGCCCTGCTCTTCCTGCTGCTGCGGCCGCAAGGCCTGTACGGCGAAAAGATCATCGACCGCGTCTGAGTCCATCGGAAAATAGCATGCTCTACCGTGAGAATGGTCAGTTCAAGACCAGCTACCAGGCCGACCAGCAGATCTTTCCGATCCGCCAGGACCGGATCGCCATGGGCTTGTTGCTGGGCTTTGCGTTTGTCGTCATGCCCTTGCTCGGTACCGAGTATTTGTTCCGCGCCATCCTCATTCCTTTTCTGATACTGGGGCTAGCCGCCTTGGGCTTGAACATCCTCGTCGGCTATTGCGGCCAGATTTCGCTGGGGACCGGTGCCTTCATGGCCGTGGGGGCTTATGCGGCCTACAACTTCCAGGTCCGCATTGAGGGTATGCCGGTGGTCCTCTCGATGCTCCTGGGCGGGGCCTGTGCGACGGTCGTCGGGGTGCTCTTCGGCATCCCCTCATTGCGCATCAAGGGCATGTACCTGGCGGTCGCCACGCTGGCCGCGCAATTCTTCGTCGATTGGGCATTTCTGCGAATCAAGTGGTTCACCAATGATTCTGCGTCGGGCTCGGTCAGCGTCGCTAACCTGAGCGTGCTTGGCTTGCCGGTCGAAACCCCGGCCGCCAAGTACCTGTTCTGTCTGAGTTTTTTGGTCGGCTTTGCGGTATTGGCCAAAAACCTCGTGCGCAGCCACATCGGGCGCGAGTGGATGGCGATCCGCGACATGGATGTCGCGGCTGCCGTGATCGGCATTCGCCCGGTTTATGCCAAGCTCACCGCGTTCGCTGTCAGTTCCTTTATCGTGGGCGTCGCCGGGGCCTTGTGGGGATTTGTCTACCTTGGCTCGTGGGAGCCCGCGGCATTCTCAATTGACCGCTCTTTCCAGTTGCTCTTCATGGTCATCATCGGCGGCCTGGGGTCGATCATGGGCAGTTTTTTTGGCGCCGCCTTCATCGTCCTCCTGCCAATCTTTCTGGACCAGTTGTTGCCGGCGTTTGGTGAGATGATTGGTTTGCACTTCGATACCGCGACGGTTGCCCATGTTGTGTTCATGATTTTCGGCTCGTTGATTGTCTTTTTCTTGATTGTTGAGCCACACGGGCTGGCGCGCCTGTGGGCCATTGCCAAAGAGAAATTGCGCTTGTGGCCCTTCCCGCACTGAATGCGATGATTTTCCTCACCGTTTGGAGACAAACATGTCCTTGAAATCCCTGGCCCTGGTGGCTGCCCTGGTGGCTGCAACTTCCGCTGCCACCCTCACCGCCCCGGCCGCCTATGCCCAAGCCAAGGAGCAGTTCTTTCCCCTGCTGCCCTACCGGACAGGCCCCTATGCACCCAACGGCGTGCCCTGGGCAAATGGCTTTGCCGATTATTTGAAACTGGTCAATGCGCAGGGCGGCATGAATGGCGTGAAGATCATTTTCGAGGAATGCGAAACCGGCTATGACACCGCCCGCGGGGTGGAATGTTATGAACGCCTGAAGGGCAAGCATGGCGGCGCCACGATGTTCCAGCCGCTGTCCACCGGCATCACCTTTGCGCTGACCGAGAAGGCCCCCGGCGACAAGATTCCGCTGATCACCGCCGGTTATGGCCGAAGCGAGAGCCAGGACGGCGGCGTGTTCAAATGGAATTTCCCGCTGGTCGGCACCTACTGGGTTGCGGCCGATGTGCTGGTGCAGACCCTTGGCAAACGCGAGGGCGGGCTCGACAAACTCAAGGGGAAAAAGGTTGCGCTGGTCTACCACGACAGCCCCTACGGCAAGGAGCCGATTCCGCTGCTGGTCGAGCGCAGCAAGATGCACGGCTTTGACCTGCAATTGCTGCCGGTGACCGCGCCGGGGGTCGAGCAGAAATCCACCTGGTTGCAAATCCGCCAGAGCAAGCCCGACTACGTGATGCTCTGGGGCTGGGGCGTGATGAATTCCACCGCGCTGAAAGAGGCGGTTGCCACCGGCTATCCGCGCGACAAGATGTACGGGGTTTGGTGGTCGGGCGCCGAGCCTGACGTCAAAGACGTGGCCGACGGCGCCAAGGGCTACAACGCCGTGACCATGCAGCACGGTGCCGAGCCCGGCGCCAAGGTGGTCAAGTCGATCCTGGAGCAGGTCCACGCCAAGGGCCAGGGCACCGGGCCGAAGGAAGAGGTCGGGCAGGTGCTGTACATGCGCGGCATGATCTCGGCCATGCTCGCAGTCGAGGGCGTCAAGCGCGCCCAGGAGCGCTTCGGCAAGGGCAAGGTCATGACCGGCGAACAAACCCGCTGGGGCCTGGAGAACCTGGCGCTGGACCAGAAAAAGCTCGACGCGCTGGGCTTTGCCGGGGTGATGCGGCCAGTGTCTACGAGTTGTGTCGACCACCTCGGCGCCAACTGGGCCCGCATTCACACCTGGGACGGCGCCAAGTGGAACTTCAGCTCCGACTGGCTGCAGGCCGACGAGCAAATCATCAAGCCGATGGCCAGGGCAGCGGCCGACAAGTACGCCGGCGAGAAGAAGCTGACCCGGCGCCCCCCCGAGGATTGCCAGTCCTGATCCAGGCCTGACGGCGGCCTGCCCTTGCCACCGATCGCCCACCGATCGCTCACCGAACAGCCATGTCCAACTCCCTGCTCAACGTCAACGGCATCGAGGTCATCTACAACCATGTGATCCTGGTGCTCAAGGGCGTTTCGCTGAACGTGCCCGAGGGCAAGGTGGTGGCGCTGCTGGGCGGCAACGGCGCCGGCAAGACGACCACGTTGCGCGCCGTCAGCAACCTGCTGGCGGGCGAGCGCGGGGCGGTGACCAAGGGCTCGATCGACCTGCGGGGCGAGCGGATCGAGAAGCTCTCGACCTCGGACATGGTCGAGCGCGGGGTGATCCAGGTGATGGAGGGGCGGCACTGCTTTGCCCACCTGACGATCGAGGAAAACCTGCTCACCGGCGCCTACACCCGCAAGGACGGCAAGGCGGCGGTGGCGCAGACCTTGGACAAGGTCTACAACTACTTCCCCAGGCTCAAGACCCGGCGCGGCGCGCAGGCGGCCTACACCTCGGGTGGCGAGCAGCAGATGTGCGCAATCGGCCGGGCGCTGATGGCCAGCCCCAGCATGATGTTGCTCGACGAGCCCAGCATGGGCCTGGCGCCGCAGATCGTCGAAGAGGTGTTCGAGATCGTCAAGGATCTGAACCAGCGCGAGAAGGTCACCTTCTTGCTGGCCGAGCAGAACACCAACATCGCGCTGCGCTATGCCGACTACGGCTACATCCTCGAGAACGGCCGGATCGTGATGGACGGTGCGGCCAAGGACCTGCGCGAGAACGAGGACGTCAAGGAGTTCTACCTCGGCGTGGGCGGCGGCGGCGACGGCGATAGCGACGAAAACGGCGATGCCAGCCCACGCAAGAGCTTCCGCGACGTCAAGAGCTACAAGCGGCGCAAGCGCTGGCTGGCCTGAGGTCGGGGAGCGCGAACTGTGTCCGACGAATTCGGTTTCGCCCCACCACCGTTCGATGCCGACGCCGCGCTGCAACGCTGCCAGCGCGCCTTGCGCGACGCCGGCCTGAGCGAGCGCGGCGGGCAGTTCGAACGCCGCGGCATGGTGATCGCCCGCCTGAGCCTGCAGGCCGGCAAGCTGAACGCCTGCCGGGTCAAACGCCCATCGCGCAACAGCCCGCAGTGGCAGCCCGGCCTGGTACTGAGCAGCTCGGCCCAGGTGCGCGACTTCCTGACCGACATCCAGGTCCGCCTGGCCCAGTGGACCGACCGTGATGACTGAATCACCATTTTTTGACCTCTTGGAAGCCCGCGAGCCGGCGTTGCGCGAGGCTGCGCTGATGCAGGCCCTGCCCGGCCATGTCCGGCATGCGCAGGCCCAGACCAGCGCCTTTGCCGAGTCTCTGGCGGGCGTGGACGCCAGCCGCATCAGCAGCCGCGCCGCACTGGCGGGCCTGCCGGTGGTTCGCAAGGGCGAGTTGCTGGAGCGGCAGAAGGCCTCGCGCGCCCAGCAACCTGGCCTGGACCCGTTCGGCGGCTTCTCGGCCATCGGCTGGCGCGGCCTGCTGCGCGGCAGCGGGGCGCGCCGGGTATTCCAGTCGCCCGGCGCCATCTACGAGCCCGAGGGCCTGGCCGGCGACTACTGGCGCATGGCCAGGGCGATCTACGCCGCCGGTTTTCGCGCCGGTGATCTGGCGCATTGCAGCTTCAGCTACCACCTGACGCCGGCCGGCGCGATGATGGAAGGCGGCGCCCATGCGGTCGGCTGCACCACCTTTGCCGGTGGCGTCGGCAACACCGAATTGCAGCTCCAGGCGATTGCCGACCTGCGGCCACAGGGCTATATCGGCACACCCAGCTTTCTGAAGATCGCGGTCGAGAAGGCCGCCGAGACCGGCATCGACATCTCCAGCCTGGGCAGGGCGATGGTCGGCGGCGAGGCCTTTCCACCATCACTGCGCGACTGGCTGCTGGCCCGCGGCATAGCCGCCTACCAGAGCTACGCCACCGCCGACGCCGGCCTGATCGCCTACGAAACGCCGGCCCGCCAGGGCCTGGTGCTGGATGAGGCGGTGATCCTGGAGATCGTCCGCCCCGGCACCGGCCTGCCGCTGCCCGAGGGCGAGGTTGGCGAGGTCGTGGTCACGGTGCTGAATCCCGACTACCCGCTGATCCGCTTCGGCACCGGTGACTTGTCGGCCGTGCTGCCCGGCCCCTGCCCCAGCGGCCGCAGCAATACCCGCATCCGCGGCTGGCTGGGTCGGGCCGACCAAACGACCAAGGTACGCGGCATGTTCGTCCACCCCAGCCAGGTCGCCGAGCTGCTGCGCCGCCACCCCGAGGCCGGTCGTGGCCGCCTGGTGATCGCCGGCGAAATGGCCAATGACCGGATGACGCTCAAGGTCGAAGCCGCGGCCACCGCCGAGGGCCTGGCCGCAGCGCTGGCCAGCAGCTTGCGCGACATCACCAAGCTGCGCGGCGAGGTCGAACTGGTGGCCACCGGCAGCCTGCCGAACGACGGCAAAGTGATCGAGGACGCGCGGCGCTACGAATAGGTCCGGCGGCGCTGGCGGGCTGGCGCGTCAATCGACCCGCAGGGGCACCGTCACCGGCCCGTCGTTGACCAGCGCCACCTGCATGTCGGCGCCAAAGATGCCTGCGGCCACCGGGCTGTGGCGTTCCCGCGCCAGCGCCAACACCTGGTCGTACAGCAGCTTGCCCTGGACCGCGCCGGCAGCGCCGGTAAAGCTCGGCCGGTTGCCGCTGCGGGTGTCGGCGGCCAGGGTGAACTGGCTGACGATCAGCAGGCCGCCGGCCACGTCGGCAAGGCTCAGGTTCATCTTGCCCTGGGCGTCGTTGAAGATGCGCAGCTTGAGCAGCTTGTCAACCAGTCGGGTGGCCTGGACGGCGCTGTCTGCCGGCTCGGCGCAGACCAGCACCAGCAGGCCGGCGCCGATCGCACCCACGGTTTGGCCATCGACCACCACCGCCGCCTGGCTGACGCGCTGGACCAGGGCGATCATCGCCAGCCCTGGCCAGGCGGTGCTGCCGAGGGGCAGATCACGACAGGTCGCGCCCGTCGTCGATGTGCGCCTCCACGTCCAACGGCAGCAACTGGATGCTGGCGCGCAGGCCGGGCACGGCGCTCATCAGGGCCTGCTCGACCGCGCCGCGGACCGCCGCCGCCCGGCCCAGGCTCCAGTCGGACGGCATGTGCATGTGCAGATCGACAAACCGGCGCTGCCCGGCCTTGCGCGTGACCAGGTGGTCGAAACGGATGGTCTGGTGGGCAAACTCGTTCAACGTGGTGTCGATCTGGGCGCGCTCGGCCGGCTCAAGGGCGCTGTCCATCAGCCCGTCGGCCGCCGCCCAGATCAGGCGTGAACCTTCCAGCGCGATGTTGACCGCCACCGCGATCGCCAGCGCCGGGTCCAGCCAGAGCCAGCCGGTGAGCTGGACGCCGACCAGTCCGACGATCACCCCGACCGAGGTCCAGACATCGGTGTAGAGGTGGCGCGCATCGGCTTCCAGCGCCATTGAGCGAAATGCCCGTGCCTTGCGCAGCATCGCAAAGGCCAACGCGCCGTTCATGGCCGAGCTGATGACCGACAGCGCGATGCCCCAGCCCAGCGCGTCCAGCGGCTGCGGGTGCAGGAAGCGGTTGGCGGCGGCCCAGATGATGGCCAGCGCCGCCACCAGGATAAGCACGCCCTCGAAGCCGCCGGAGAAGTATTCGGCCTTGTGGTGGCCGTAGGGGTGGTCGGCGTCGGGCGGCTGCTGGGCCAGCGTGACCATGGTCAGGGCAAACATCGCGCCGGCCAGGTTGACGAGCGACTCCATCGCGTCCGACAGCAGGCTGACCGAGTCGGTCAACCACCAGGCGCCGGTCTTGAGCGCGATCGTGGCCAGCGCCACCGCGATCGACAGCTTCAGGTAGGCGCTGACCTGCATGCCGGGCTCAGGCGACCAGCGTCACCCGGGCGAACTTGCGCTTGCCAACCTGGACGACGTACTTGCCCGCCGGCAGCTTGAGCGCCTTATCGCTGATGACCGTGCCGTCCAGGCGCACGCCGCCCTGCTCGACCATGCGCAGGCCTTCGCTGCCGCTGGGCACCAAATTGGCGCCGACCAGCAGCTTGGCGATCGGCAATGGGGCGCCGCCCAGGGCCACTTCGGCAATGACATCGGGCACGCCACCGGCGGCGCGGCGCTGAAAATCGTCGGCCGCGCGCTCGGTCGCGACCACGCCATGGAAACGCGAAGTGATCTCCTTGGCCAAGGCCACCTTGGCGTCCTTGGGGTTGCGCCCGCCCTCGACCTCAGCCCGCAACGCAGCGATCTCGGCCAGGGGGCGCAGCGACAGCAGCTTGAAGTAGCGCCACATCAGCACATCGCTGATCGACAGCAGCTTGGCAAACATGGAGTTGGCCGGCTCGGTGATGCCGATCCAGTTGTGCTTGCTCTTGGACATTTTTTCGACGCCGTCCAGGCCCTCCAGCAAGGGCATCGTCAAAATGCACTGCGGCTCCTGGCCATATTCCTGCTGCAAATGCCTGCCCATCAGCAGATTGAATTTCTGGTCGGTCCCGCCGAGTTCCAGATCGCTTTTCAGCGCGACCGAATCGTAGCCCTGCATCAACGGGTACAGAAATTCATGCACCGAGATCGGCGCGTTGCCCGCATAGCGCTTGGCGAAGTCGTCCCGCTCCATCATCCGTGCCACGGTGTAGCGGGCGGCCAGCTCGATCATGCCGCGGGCACCGAGCGGATCGCTCCATTCACTGTTGTAACGCAACTCGGCCTTTTCGATATCGATCACCAAGCTGATTTGCTCCAAATAAGTCTGGGCGTTTGCCGAGATTTGTTCGCGGGTCAGCGCCGGGCGGGTATTGTTGCGCCCCGAGGGGTCGCCAATCATCGCCGTGAAATCGCCAATCAAGGGAATCACCAAATGCCCCAGATCCTGCAACTGGCGCATTTTGTTGAAAACCACGGTGTGGCCCAGGTGCAAATCCGGCGCGGTCGGATCCAGACCGAACTTGATGCGCAGCGGCTTGCCGCTGGCCTCGGACCGGGCCAGCTTCCTGAGCCAGTCGGCTTGGGGCAGCAACTCCTCGCAGCCCCGCAGGCTGATGGCCAGCGCCTGTTGGACGCTGTCGCTGATGGGGCGGGCGGCGGCGGCGGACGCGGCGGCCACCAAAGGGGAATCAGCCATGCGGGAAGTGGGCCGTGATCTAAGTGGTTTTACGGGTGGCTGCCGTCGCTGCCGACGTTAAAATTGCCGGTTTGCAGCGCTGGTCTGCTGGGCGGTCAGACGAAATCTGGCACCGAACTTGCGTGACGAGGTTCAGTGGTCTGGCTCGATCCCGCCCTGCATTCGGTAGTTCGGCAATTCTAGTGGACGGCCCTCGCGGGCCCAGGCCTGCCAAGGCTGTCCGCAGGGCCGCTGCGCTGCAATCAAAACCACTGCGGATGACCGGCTCAAGGGCATGCGTTTGTCGATGGAAAGCTTGATTTGCTGAACACCCGCGAGGCTGTACAACCTGCCGTGCAACCTGCTGTGCAACCTGCTGTACACCAGGCCCTGGTCCGTGCCCAGGCCGCCCTGCGGCGCCACCCCCGGCGGCTGATGGGCGGCGTGCTGGGCTTGCTGGCGGGCACGGCGCTCACCGCCTTCGGGATCGCCCCAATGGCGCCCGACGCCGCCGATCTGCCGCGCCGCATCGTCAGCGAGGCGGTGGTCGTCGACGGCCTGGCCGCGCAGATCGATGCCCTGGCCCGGCATACCCTGGCGCTTGACCGCAGCGATCTCACCCGCGCCAGCGACACGGTCGACAGCCTGCTGCGCCGCCTTGGCGTGGCCGACCCGGAGGCCGCCGCGTTCCTGCGCAGCGACCGCGACGCCCGGCGTTTGATCGAGGGCCGGGCCGGCAAGATGGTGCAGGCGCGCGCCTCGGACGATGGCCGCCTGATCGAGTTGGTGGCCCGCTACCCTGCCGCCGAGGCGGCGGGCCGCGGCACGGCCAGCCTGCCGCCCAGCCTGTTCACCCGGCTGACGGTGCGCCGCGCTGCGGCTGACCTCAGCGGCGCTTTCGTCAGCCGGCTCGAATTCGCGCCGCTGCAAGCCCAAGTGCGCATGGGCGGCGGCACGGTCCGCAGTTCGCTGTTCGCGGCCACGGACGAGGCGCGGCTGCCCGACACGATCGCCAGCCAACTGGTCGACATCTTCTCGACCGACATCGACTTTCACCGCCAGTTGCGCAAGGGCGACAGCTTCAGTCTGGTCTACGAGGCATTGACGGCCGACGGCCTGGCCATCAACTGGGCCGACGCCACGGGGCGGATCCTGAGCGCCGAGTTCATCAACAACGGCCGGGTTGCGCAGGCGATGTGGTTCAAGGACGCCAGCGGCAAAGGCGCGTACTTCGGCTTCGACGGCCAGAGCAAGCGGCGCGGCTTTCTCGCCAGCCCGATGGCGTTTTCGCGTGTCACCTCCAGCTTCGCGATGCGCATGCACCCGATCCTGCAGACCTGGCGCGCCCACAACGGCGTCGACTACGGCGCGCCGCAGGGCACGGCAGTGCGCAGCGTCGGTGACGGCGTGGTCGAACAATCGGGTTGGCACAGCGGCTACGGCAATGTCGTCAGCGTCCAGCATGGCAGTGGCCGCAGCACCCTCTACGCCCACCTCAGCAAGTTGGAGGTGCGCAAGGGCGAGCGGGTCGAGCAGGGGCAGCGGGTCGGGCTGGTCGGTGCGACCGGCTGGGCGACCGGGCCGCACCTGCACTTTGAATTCCGCGTCAATGGGACGTTTGAGGATCCGCTGAAGATCGCCCGCGCGGCGGAGCCGGTGGTCGTCGACGCGGCCTCGCGACCACGGTTCACCCAGGCGGCATCGGCCGCCAGGGCGCAGTTGGTCACGGCGCTGCCGTTGCTGGGCTACCGCGGCGACGCCGAGTAGGCCGATCTGGCACCTGCGCCTCTGGGCGTGTCGAAGGCGGTCTACCTCGGCCTGATGTCCGGCACCTCGCTAGACGGGGTGGACGCGGTGCTGGTCGAGTTCAACGGCGACACGCTAGACCCACGACGGCTGCACCTGCTCGGCCACCTGCAACTGCCCATGCCGGCGGCATTGCGGTCCGAACTGGCCGACCTGAACCGCGAGGCCGGGCGCAACGAGCTACACCGCGCCGAATTGGCGGGCAACGCGGTTGCCGGGCTGTACGCCGAGGCCGCCCTTGCGCTGATGCGGCAGTGCGGGCTCGGTGCCGCGCAGGTCCGGGCCATCGGCGCCCATGGCCAGACCGTGCGCCACCGGCCGGGTGAATTCGACGGCAGCGGCTACACCGTCCAACTGCTCAATGCTGCGATGCTGGCCGAGCGCTGCGGCATCGACGTGGTCTGCGACTTTCGCAGCCGCGATGTGGCCGCCGGCGGCCAGGGCGCGCCGCTGGTACCGGCCTTCCACGCCGCACTGCTGGCCCAGGCTGGCATGGCACAGGCCGTGCTCAACCTCGGCGGCATCGCCAATCTGAGCCTGTTGCATGGCGACGGCGGGATCGGCGGCTTCGACTCTGGCCCCGCCAATGGCCTGATGGACCTGTGGATCCAGCGCCACCTCGGCAGCGCCTATGACGCCGATGGCCGATGGGCCGCAGGTGCGCAGGCCGATGCTGGGTTGCTGGCCTGCCTCCTGAGCGAGCCCTACTTTGGTCGGGTGCCGCCCAAGAGCACCGGGCGCGACCTGTTCAACGCCGACTGGCTGGACGCCCGCCTGGCGGCTTTCAATCTGCCCGCCCAGGTTGTCCAGGCCACGCTGGCCGAACTCAGCGTGCGCAGCGTCTGCGATGCCCTGCGCCGCCACTTGCCCGGCGCGCAACGCCTGTTGGTCTGCGGCGGAGGCGCCCTCAATGGCCACCTGATGCGCAGGCTGCAGGCCTTGCTGCCTGGGCTGACCGTGGCGTCTACGCAGGCCGCCGGGATCGACCCGATGCAGGTCGAGGCGCTGGCATTCGCCTGGCTGGCCAAGGCCCGCTGCGAGCGCGTCGCGGGCAATCGGCCCGAGGTGACGGGCGCCGCTGGACTGCGGATTTTGGGCGCGATCTACGCCGGCCAATGACGCGCAATCATCGCCAAATCAGCGCAGATGCGAAAGCCGCCCGAAGGCGACTTGGCAGGAGGTTCAGCGGGCTCAGGCCAAGGCTATCTGGCCGGTCCTATCAGGCCAGCACCATCAGGCTGAAAAGCTCGATCCGCACCCGCAGGTCGATGTTGCGTTCGGGTTCTTGATCACGAACTGCGCACCTTGCAGGTCTTCTTTGTAGTCGATCTCGGCGCCCATCAGGTACTGCAGACTCATCGCGTCGATCAGCAAGGTCACGCCGTTCTTGTTCATCTGCGTGTCGTCCTCGTTCACCTCCTCGTCGAAGGTGAAACCGTACTGAAAGCCCGAGCAACCACCGCCCTGGACAAAGACCCGCAGTTTCAGCGCCGGGTTGCCCTCTTCGGCCACCAGGTCCGCAACCTTGGCTGCGGCGTTGTCGGTGAAGACCAGCGGTGCCGGCATCAAGCTGGTGTCGGCGGCAAAGGATTCGGCTACAGCATTCATGGTGAGGGTGACTCCAGGATCAGGATGACGCAGTTGGCGGCGGCATGTCGGGATTCAAGCCCGCGATGATGCCATGCCGGCCAGGCTCGGTCGACCGCCAATGCCCACAAGGGCGACGGGGCTGCCGAACTTGGCAACCCCGTGGCAACCCCGTGGCTACAGCGGCGTGATCGCCTCGGGCGAGGCGCGCGCTGTCGATCAGCGCTTGCTGAACTGCTTGCGCCGGCGGGCGCCGTGCAGGCCGACCTTCTTGCGCTCAACCTCGCGGGCGTCGCGGGTGACAAAGCCGGCGTGGCTCAAATCGGGCTTGAGGGTCGCGTCGTAGTCGATCAGCGCGCGGGTGATGCCATGGCGCACCGCGCCGGCCTGGCCAGATTCGCCGCCGCCACGCACATTGACCTTGACGTCAAAGGTGGTCTCGTTGTTGGTCAGCATCAGCGGCTGCTTGACGATCATGATCGAGGTTTGCCGGCCGAAATAATCCGCCGCCGGCTTGCCGTTGACCACGATCTGGCCCTCGCCACGCTTGATGAAAACGCGAGCCACCGAAGATTTGCGCCGGCCCGTGCCGTAGTTCCATTCACCAATCATCACCGCTCCTTAGCTTTTCAGCGCTGCAATGTCCAGCACCTTGGGTTGCTGGGCGATGTGTGGGTGCGTGGCACCGGCATACACCTTCAGCTTCTTGATCATCGCGTAGCCCAGCGGACCCTTGGGCAACATGCCCTTGACCGCCTTTTCAAGGGCCCGGCCGGGGTGCTTGGCCTGCATGTCCTTGAACTTGGTGGCGTAGATGCCGCCAGGGAAGCCGGAGTGGCGGTAGTACACCTTGTCCTCGGCCTTGGCACCGGTGACCCGGAGCTTTTCGGCGTTGACGACGATGATGAAATCACCGGTATCGACGTGAGGCGTGTAAATGGCCTTGTGCTTGCCGCGCAAACGGAGTGCCACTTCGCTGGCGACACGTCCGAGCACCTTGTCGGTGGCATCAAGCACAAGCCACTCGTGCTTCACTTCGGCCGGTTTGGCGCTGAAGGTCTTCATGAGGGTCTCGTCAAATGGGCGGGCGCCGGGAGCAGGCATTGCAAGCCCGAACCCTGTCACCCACCGAACAATTGGCCTGTTTGGCGCATGCCGGCGCCTGGACCCCTGGGCAAAGTAGCCTGGAGCCAGTCGCCCTTGCCGGCCCCTGCCCGCCCGTCGGCGCCGATCGTCATGGTCGGCCTCTCGGGGTCAGATCGGATTCGTCAAGTGCACCGTCCCGCCAAAATTGGGACAGCCTTTGAGTATAGCTGGGAACGGCCGAGTTGTCTTTGGCGCCCGCTCCGTTCTGCCGCTCCGTTCTGCGCCTGGCAGATCGGCGCCGTCAAGGGCTTGATCTGCGCAGCAGCAGCCGCATGCCCACTTTCAGGCTGCCGAGTGACACCCCGGCCCAGGCAAGACATCCCCATTAACATCCGGCCGCCGCGACCGCAGCCACCCACCATGCCCGTCACTGCCATCGTTTGGATCACCGCCCTGCTGCTTGCCGCGCTGGCGGTGCCCATGGCGCTGTACTTTGTGCTGCGCGTGCCGGCCCGGCATCGGGTAGACGACCTGCCGGCGCAGTGGCCACTGCTGCCCCGGCCGGTGTTCAGCCCGGCCGAGCGGCGCCTCTACCACCTGCTGCGCCAGGCGCTGCCGGAGCACATCGTGCTGGCCAAGCTGCCGCTGGTGCGGCTGTGCCAGCCCGACCTTGCCGAGCCCGAGCAACTGCGCTACTGGTTCAGGTTGCTGGGCGCGGTACACCTTCAATTTGCGATCTGCGATCCTCTGGGCCGGGTGCTGGCAGCGGTCGATTTGAACCCGCCGCAGGGCACGCCGAACGCCCGCGTCCGACGGATCAAGTCCGCCGTGTTGCAGGCCTGTCAGGTGCGCTACATGTGCTGCGCCGCCGAATCCCTGCCCAGCCCCGGGCAAATTCGCGCCCTGCTGCCGCAGCATGCCGCAGCCACGGGCGATGTCGACGGGTCGGGCAACCCAGCCCGCAGTGCCTTGACCGAGTCGGCCGGCGCATCACCCGAGCGCCGCCGTTTTGGCGCCGCCAGCCAGTTCGATGATTCATTTTTCGTCGCCAGCAGCGACAGTGTTCTGGCTGAACTGGATGCGGCCAGCGCAGCTTCGGCCTTTGACACCCCCGGCCGAAGCACCCGCTGATGGCCAGCCGGATCGAGCCGCCTTGACCTTGCCCCTGGCCACGCGCTCGGCAACCGACGTCGACCACCCGTTCGACCACTTGACGCCACCTGCGGTACTGGATGCGCTGGACGCCGTCGGCCTGCGCGGCGACGGCCGGATGATCCAGCTCAACAGCTACGAGAACCGCGTCTTCCAGGTCTACCTCGAGGACGGCAGCGTCGTCGTCGCCAAGTTCTACCGCCCAGGCCGCTGGAGCGACGCGCAGATCGACGAAGAGCACCGGTTTGCGCTCGAACTGGGCGAGGCCGAAGTGCCCGTGGTGGCACCGCTGCGGCTGGCCGATGGGCGCTGCCTGGCCCATACCGAGATCGCCGGCAGGCGCTTTGCCCTGGCCGCCAGCGCCTGCCGCTCAGGCCACGGCCCCGAGCTGGACGATCCCGCCACCCTGCGCTGGCTGGGCCGCTTTGTCGCCCGGCTGCATGCGGTGGGCGCACAGCGGCCGTTTGCCAGCCGCCGCGCCATCAACCCGCAGACCTTCGGCCACGAGGCGCTGGACCGCCTGCTGGCGGCCGAGTCGATTCCGCCAGCGCAGTTGCCCGGCTGGGAAAGCGCCTGCCGACAGGCCCTGGCGCAGGTCGACGCCGCATTCGCCGCCACGCCGGCCGCCCAGCTTCGCCTGCACGGTGACTGCCACCCCGGCAACATCCTCTGGCGCAGTCCCGATGCCGGCGGCCATGGACCGCACATCGTCGACCTGGACGACGCGGTCAACGGCCCGGCGGTGCAAGACCTGTGGATGCTGCTCTCAGGCAGCCCGCAGGCGATGGCCGGGCAAATCGCCCAGGTCCTGGCCGGCTACAGGCAAATCCGCGATTTCGACCCGCGCGAATTGGCCTTGATCGAGCCGCTGCGGACCTTGCGCATGGTCCACCACAGCGCCTGGCTGGCCGCGCGCTGGAGCGATCCGGCCTTTCCGATCGCCTTCCCCTGGTTCGCCCACGCCAGCTACTGGGCGCAGCAGACCGTCCAATTGCGCGAGCAGATCGAGGCCATGGCGGCGCCCGCACTGGCGCCCGAAGAGTCCTGAGACCGCCGACCTTCAGGTCAGCAGCGCCTCGCTGGGCTTGCCGCGCCAGTAGTCGAGCATGTCGGCAATCGTTTGCGTCAGCGGGATCTGCGGCTGCCAGCCGGTGGCCGCCTTGAGCTTGGCGCTGCTGCCCCAGATCACCGGCTCGTCGGTCGGCCGAAAGAGCTTGGGGTCGGCCACCGCCGTGATGTCGCGCCGGCTCGAAAGCGCCAGCACCTGGTCAAGCAGTTCGCGCATCGGATAGGCGATCTCGCCACCCAGGTTGTAGGCCTGGCCAGGCGCGCCATGGTCGAGCAGCAGGATCATTCCGCGGTTCAGGTCGCGGACATCGACAATCGTCCGGCGCGTATTCAGGTTGCCCACCCGGATGCCGTTTTCAGCCGGATGGCGCTCCAGCCAGACGGTGCGCCGCGCAAAGTCCGACATCGCATCGCCGGATTTGCGCGGGCCGGTGCAATTGAATATCCGCACCGGAATCGCTTCGATCCCAAATCCAGTCCAGTATTGGCAGGCGAGTTGCTCGGTCGCGACCTTGGACACGCCGTAAGGGTGGAGCGGCTGCAGCGGGAAATCTTCGCTGA
This sequence comes from Burkholderiales bacterium, assembly GCA_025350145.1. Taxonomy (GTDB): domain Bacteria; phylum Pseudomonadota; class Gammaproteobacteria; order Burkholderiales; family Burkholderiaceae_C; genus Pseudaquabacterium. The sequence continues at coordinate 28,858 of JANXYH010000017.1, forward strand.
TCGGGACTTTGTCCGGCGCCACCAAGCCGTATGCTGCAGACGACCCCGCAACAATCACCCGCGGCTTCTTCGCCAATCGCTTGACTGCCTCGAAAATATTGACCGTGCCAATCACGTTCGTGCGCATCGTCTCGACCGGTCGCGCCCAGGAGACGGTTGGGTAGCTTTGCGCCGCCAGATGGTAGACCGCCTCCGGCTGAAAGGCGTGGATCGAATCCCAAACCGCGCACCAGTCGGTGATGTCGACCTCCTGCAACTGCAAAGCCGCCAAATCACGGATATCGACAGTTGGCTTGTAATAAGTCGCGACGACTTCATGGCCCTGCGCCAGCAACATTTCACAAAGGTGCGAGGCCATCATTCCGCCACAGCCAGAAACCCAGATCCGCATCATTGTCCCCCGCGCCAGCCGGCGCCATTGACCGCTTCAAACCCGCTAGTTCGGGGCTGCTTGCATCACCCGCTCGATCACCCCATCGAGCAAATCCATCTGTGCCTGCCAGGTATAGTTTGCCTCGGCCTGGGCGCGTGCCCGTTGCGCCATTTGGTCGCGAAACGGAGCGTCAGTGAGCAATTTGATGATCATGCTCGCAAACTCATCCGGATCGTCGCTCGCCAATATGCCCTGGCCCTGCGCGATGACCGTGCCTGACCAAGCGGCGATCGAGGCAACGCAGGGCAAGCCCATCGCCAGGCCCTCCAGGACCTTGTTCTGCACGCCCCGCGCCATCCGCAGGGGGGCGACGAAAACCTCGGCGCAGTCCAGCTCCGGGCGGGTATCTTCAACCCAGCCGGTGACACGCACGCCGTCGATCCTGGCGAGTTGTTTGACGGCCTCGGTCGGGCGGCTGCCGCAAATCACGAAACTGGCCTGCGCGACCGCCGCGCGAACCCGCGGAAAGATCTCGTCGCAAAACCACTGGACGGCATCGATGTTGGGCAGATAGTCCATCACCCCGGTGAATACCAATCGACCCGGAACCTTCTCGCCGGCCTGGCTCTTGAAGTAGTCCAGATCGACCCCGTTGGCGACCAGGCTGAGCGGCGCACCGGGAATCAAAGCGGCGAAATCGCGCTGCTCTACCGCGGTACACACCAGCGAGTGATCGAAACTGTGGGCGATCATTCTCTCGTAATCCAGCAGGCGGCGCTGCTCCAGCGCGTAAAGCCATTTCAGGGGTGGCGCATGGCGCTTTGCGTATTGCGCCCATTTGAGCGAATCGAGATCCGCAAACTGCATGATGCGACGGCATTCAGGAAAAGGCTCGGCATATTGCGCGACGTTGCCGCTGTAGACAATCATCAAGTCCGCCGGAGCCCGCGCCTGGGATTGTCGGATCGCCCGGTGGAGCGCCCGCTGGCTGAACGCGGCAACCGACAGCGGTTGGCCGCTGAGCAGCGCCAGGGCCGCCCGCCATTTGGCGCCGAAGGGCGAGACCGCGACCGCATGGATACTGGCCGCGAAAGCTTCGACCTTGGCCACATTGGCCAGATCCGCGACACCGTCGGCCATGCAGAAAACATGCACCTCGTGCTGCCGCGCCAGGTGCTTGATTTCGTTGTAGGTGGTGATCTTGTCGCCGCGGTCGGGCGGAAACGGCACCCGCTGGCAGATGTAGTAAATGCGCATCGTTGTGGCAGTTTCTCAGGGCTTGCAGGTGCGGCCGGCCAGCCTCAACCGAGGTAGGGCAGGACTTCGGCCAGCGTGCCGACGCGGGCTGTGGGCTGAATCGCCGCCGGGGCAGTCGGCGCCGCCGGGGTGCCTGCCTGGCCAAAGAGAATGGTGTGGCGCAAGCCGGCGCGTTGCCCGGCCTCGATGTCGCTGGGCGAATCACCGACCAGCAGCGACTGCGCCAGGATCAGGTTGAGGTCCGCCGCCGCCTGCAAGAGCATGCCGGGATTGGGTTTGCGCCAGGGCGACTCGCAGCGGTAGGGCCCGATGCCATGCTGGGGGTGGTACGGACAGTGGTAGACGCGGTCGATCTCGGCGCCGCGCCGGGCAAATTCACCGAGCATCCATTCGCTGAGGGCCTGGAAATCGGCCTCGCTGTAGTAGCCCCGGCCTATGCCCGCTTGGTTGGTCACCACCACCACCGCGTAGGCCCTGGCCCGCGCCTGGCGCACCAGGTCGAAGATGCCCGGGCAGAACTCCATCTGCTCGGCGCGGTGGACATAGCCGTGGTCGACATTGATCACGCCGTCGCGGTCCAGGAACAGCGCCCGGCGTGGCGCCTGCGGTGGCGGATGCGTCATTGGTCTGCGGCCCAGCGCGGCAGCTCGGTCTGGGCCCGGTCATAGTCCTCGGGCAGGCCGATGTCGATGAAGTGGCCTTGGCTGACGTAGCCACGCAGTCCCAGGCGCGCGGCATGCGGGTGGAAGAAGTCGTTTTCGATCGAGAACGCCTGCGGCAGTGGGTAGCCGGCAAAGCTCGACAGACGCAGGCGGTAGATGCCGGCGTTGATCAGCCCCGGGCCCTGTCCGGCCTTCTCGCCAAAAGCCACCACCCGCTCGCCTTGCAGGCGCACGCTGCCATAGCGTGACACGTCGGGCAGGGCCCGCAACACCATCGCGTCGCGCTCGGGTTGGGTCAGGCACCAGGCATTGAAATCGGCCAGGTCCACTTCCAGCCAACTGTCGCCGTTGAGCGCCAGCGCCGGCTCGGGCGGCAGCGCCCGCAACGCCTGGACGATCGCACCGCCCGTGCCCAGCGGTTCATGCTCGTGTGAATAGGCGATGCCCATGCCGCAGTAGCGGTCACCGAAGTGGCTGGTGATGCGCTCGGCCAGGTGGCCAGTGGCCAGCACCACGCGCCGGCAGCCGGCGCCGGCCAGGCGGTCGAGCAGGTACTCCAAGAACGGCCGGCCGGCGACCGGTGCCATGGGCTTGGGCAGGTCGGCCACGCGTGCGCGCAGCCGCGTGCCGAAGCCTCCGGCCAGGACGATGGCCTGCATCGCCGCCCGTTCAGGCGCCGGCCGGGCCGGGCCGCGGGTACATGATCGCCTCGACCAGGCCGCAGAGGGCGTGGCCGACGACGATGTGGCCTTCCTGGATCTTGGGCGTGCTGCGCGAGGGGATGCGGATGCACAGGTCGACACAGCCCTCGATCTGCTCGCGCTGGTTGCCGGTCATGCCGACCGTGACCAGGCCCATCGCGCGCCCGGCTTGCAGGGCCCGCAGCACGTTCGGGCTGCGCCCCGAGGTGGAGATGCCGACCAGCACGTCGCCGCGCCGCCCCAGGCCCTGGACTTGCCGCTCGAACACCTTCTCGTAGCCGTAGTCATTGCCGATCGCCGTCATCACCGAGCTGTCGGTGGTCAGCGCCACCGAGGCCAGCGGATGCCGGTCGTAGTGGAAGCGGCTGACAAATTCGCCGGCCAGGTGCTGGGCGTCGGCGGCGCTGCCGCCGTTGCCGCAGAACAGCACCTTGCCGCCGGCGCGCAGGGCGTCGACACAGGCCAGCGCCACGGCGGCGACGCTGGCCTGCAACTCGGCGTCGGCAGACATCGCGGCCAGCACCTCGCGGGCGCTGTCGATGTCGGCCTTGACCTGCGCTGCGGCGGCGGCAGCGGTGGCTTGGGTATCGTGGTGCATCAAAGTCTCCATCCTTCGGTTCCGTTCTTGCTGAAATGGCAGCCGCTGGCCAGGCCGCCCAGGCCTTGCAGGGCACGCAGCACCTCCATGCGCCGGGGCGGGTCGACCAGAAAGAACATGAAGCCGCCGCCGCCCGCACCCGAGACCTTGCCCGCCCGCGCGCCGGCGGCACAGGCCACCTCGTAGGTCGCGTCGATCTGCGGATTGGTGACCTGCTGAGCGAGTTGCTTCTTGAACTGCCAACCGGCACGCATCGACTCGGCCAGGGTCTCGAAATCGCCCTTGAGGATCGACTCCTTCATGCTCAGGGCCTCGCGCTTGAGGGCGAAGCTGGCGTCCAGGCTGGTCTGCAACTTGGCCTGCATGTTGCGCTGCTGCTCGACGATGATGTTGGCCGATTCGCGCGACACGCCGGTGAAATACAGCACCAGCGACGACTCCAGCTCGGTCAGGATCCAGTTCTTGACCCGCAGCGGATTGACCACCACCCGCTCATCGGCATAGAACTCCATGAAATTGAAGCCGCCGAATGTGGCCGAGTACTGGTCCTGGCGGCCACCGGCCAGGCCCACATCGACCCGCTCGATGTCGTAGGCCAGGCGGGCGATCTCGTACTCGCCCAGCGGCAGATTCAGGTACTCCACAAAGGCCTTGAGCATCGCCACCACCAAGGTCGACGACGAGCCCAGGCCGGAACCGGCCGGCGCCTCGGAAAACGTGGTCAGCCGGATCGACATCGGCTGGCCGCCGCGAAAGTCGCGCACGATCCGGTTGTAGACGCCCTTGTGCAGCTTCAGCGGGTCGTCCAGCGGCAGCCACGGCACGGCCGCACCGGCGTGCGACTGCTGCATGTCGGTGGCCAGAAACTCCAACTGCTCGCCCGCCAGCGGGTCGATCATGGCGTAGGCATATTTGTCGATTGCGGCGTTCAAGACATAGCCGCCGTGCAGATCGCAGAACGGTGACACATCGGTGCCACCGCCGGCCAATCCCAGCCGCAGCGGCGCGCGGGCACGAACACAGTTCTTCATTTCAAATCGGTCGCGGTAAGGGGATTGGAGCGGGCGCGCTGTCGGGGCAAGAGCGACGGGGGACGGGGATGGCGTGCAGGCAGCGCTGGCGTCCATGCTCAGCGCAGTTGCTGCGCCATCGCGCTGGCATACACCGACTCATAGAGGCCGACGCTGCGGCTCCAGGTGCGCTCGCGGGTCACGAACTCGCGACCCTGGCGCTTGATCTGCTCGACCAGGGCCGGTTTGTCGTAGACCGCGAACACGCCCTCGGCCAGGGCCTGGGCGTCATCGGCGGCGTACAGCAGCCCGGTTGCGCCATGCTCGATCAGCTCGCGATGGCCGCCCACATCCGAGGCCAGCACCGGAAGGCCCTGGGCCATCGCCTCAAGCGGCTTCAGCGGCGTCACCAGCTCGGTCAGGCGCATCCGCTTGCGCGGCAGCACCAGCAGGTTGATCAGCGAGTAATAGGTGTCGATCACGTCGTTGGGCACGCGGCCGGTGAACACCACCTTGTCGGCCAGACCCAACTCGGCCGCCAGTGACTTGAGCGCGGCATCCTCGGGGCCGCCGCCGACCAGCAACAGCTTGGCCTGCGGAATCCGCGCCAGCACCTGCGGCAGCGCGCGGATCGCACAGTCCAGCCCCTCGTAGCCATAGAACGAGCCGCAGAACCCCAACACCCAGTGGCCCGCCAGGCCCCATTTGGCCTGCAGCCTGGGGTCGGGCGCGGTGATCGGGGTGAAGCGGTCAACATCGACCGCATTCGGGATCATCGTGACCCGGCTGGGCTCAATGCCGCGGGTGGCGATCATCTCGTTGCGCAGGCCCTGGCAGATGGTCGTGACATGGTCTGCGCGGCGCAGCGCCAGGGTCTCCAGCCACCGCGTCAGGCGGTAGCGCAGGCCGTTCTCGCGGGTGGTGCCATGGTCAACCGCCGCGTCCTCCCAGTAGCCGCGCACCTCGTAGACGACCGGGATGCCCAGGCGCCGGCCGACGCGCATCGCCGGGTGGGCGTTGAGCGTCGGCGAATGGGCGTGCAGCACGTCTGGCTGCTCTTGCAGCGCCAGCGCATGCAAACGCCGTGTCGTGGCCAGCATCTCGGCCAGCGGCCAGCCCGGCGTGAGCATCAGCGGCCCTGACGGGGTCGGGGTGCGCCAGAACGTGAAACCGTCGACGTCATGGCGCAGCTCGTCGGACTTGGCGGATGCGCCATGGCGCGGTGACGAAAGCTGCACCGTCTGCCAGCCCCGCGCCCGCTGCGCCCGCAGGATCGCCATCGAGCGGAAGGTGTAACCGCTGTGCAAGGGCAGCGAGTGGTCGAAGATGTGGAGAATTTTCACCGCTGGGCCCGAGGCTCGGTGGTCAAGGCGTGCGCGCAGGCGGCGGCGCACTCAAGCCAGCAGTGTCGCATCGGGGTTAGCACCTAAGCGCACAGGGCGCCTGGCCCGGTGCGCACAAATTGGCCTTTGCCCTGACTCAGGCGCTGAGCAACTTGGTCACCCTGGCCACGTAGGCCGCCGGGTCTTCGAGTTGCCCGCCTTCGGCCAGCGTGGCCTGGTCGAACAGGATGTGGGCCAGGTCGGCAAAGCGCTCCTCGGCGGCCTCGTTGCCCAGCCGCTTGAGCAGGGCATGCTCGGGGTTGACTTCGAGGATGGGCTGGACCTTGGGCGCGGACTGCCCGGCCTGCTTGAGCATCCGCGCCAGGTGGCCGCTCATGTCGCCCTCCTCGACCACCAGGCAGGCGGGCGAATCAACCAGCCGGGTGGTGGTTCGCACCTCCTTGGCCCGCGCCTTGAGCGCCTGCGTGAGCCTGTCCAGGGTCGGCTTGAAGGTTTCGGCCACGGCCTGAGCCTGCTTCTTCTCTTCTTCGTCCTGCAATTTGCCCAGATCGACCGCGCCCTTGGCCACGCTCTGCAGCGGCTTGCCTTCAAACTCATAGAGGTGGCTGAGCAGCCACTCGTCGACCCTGTCGGTCAGCAGCAACACCTCGATCCCCTTCTTGCGGAAGATCTCCAACTGCGGGCTGGACTTGGCGGTGGCCAGCGAATCGGCGGCGATCACGTAGATCGGCTCCTGGCCGTCCTTCATCCGCGCCACATAGTCGGCCAGCGACACGCCTTCGTCGGCGTGGGTCGAGGCGAAACGGTAGAGCTTGGCCAGGCGCTCGCGGTTGGCGTGGTCCTCGCCTATGCCCTCCTTGAGCACCGAGCCGAACTCGGCCCAGAACTTCTGGTACTTGGCCTTGTCGTCGGCGTTGTCGCTGTCGGCCAGGGCTTCGAGCATGCTCAGCACGCGCTTGGTGCTGCCCTCGCGGATCGCCTTGACGTCGCGGCTCTCCTGCAGCAGTTCGCGGCTGACGTTGAGCGGCAGATCGGCGGAGTCGATCACCCCCTTGACGAAGCGCAGGTACACCGGCATCAGCGCCTCGGCGTCGTCCATGATGAAGACGCGCTTGACGTAGAGCTTCACGCCGCCGCGCTTGTCGCGGTTCCACAGGTCAAACGGCGCCTTGGCCGGGATGTACAGCAGTTGGGTGTATTCGCTGCGGCCCTCGACCCGGTTGTGGGTGTAGGCCAGCGGCGCGTCGCTGTCGTAGCTGATCTGCTTGTAGAAGTCCTGGTATTCGCTGTCGGTGATGTCGCTCTTGTTGCGTGCCCACAGCGCGGCGGCCTTGTTGACGGTCTCCCACTCGTCCTTCTGCACCTGTTGCGACTTCTCCGCGTCCCACTCTTCCTTCTGCATCAGGATAGGCAGCGAGATGTGGTCGGAGTATTTGGCGATGACTGACTTCAGCCGCCAGGTCTTGAGGAACTCGTCGGCCTCCTCGGCCTTCAGGTGCAGGACCACGTCGGTGCCGCGCCGGGCACGCTCGATTGTCTCGGTCTCGAACTCGCCCGTGCCCTCGCTGCTCCAGCGCACGCCCTGGCTGGCCGGGGCGCCAGCGCGGCGGGTCTCGACCGTCATCCGGTCGGCGACGATGAAGCCCGAGTAAAAGCCGACGCCGAACTGGCCGATCAGATTGGCGTCCTTCTTCTGGTCGCCTTCGAGCCTGGCCATGAATTCGCGGGTGCCGCTCTTGGCGATGGTGCCGAGGTGGGCGGTGGCCTCCTCGGCGGTCATGCCGATGCCGTTGTCGCGGATCGTCAGCGTCTTGGCCTCGGCGTCAAAGAACACCCGCACTTCCAGCGCCGTCTGGTCCTCGTACAGGGCGGCGTTGTCCAGCGCCTCGAAGCGCAGCTTGTCGCAGGCGTCCGAAGCGTTCGAGATCAACTCGCGCAGGAAGATTTCCTTGTTCGAGTACAGCGAGTGGGTGACGAGGTGCAGGATCTGCTTGACTTCGGCCTGGAAGGCCTGGGTGTGCTTGGTCATGGGCTGGGTGCGGGAACAGGTTGGCGGGTGGGTGGGCAGGCGGCGGTCAGATATGTGGCCGCGACGCGAGCCCGGCATTTTGGGCCAGCACAGGCGCTTTCAAGGCCCATGGCACGCTCGCGGTCCGCCCCTTGCCCGGCCTGAACCCGGGCCTTGATGGCCAGCGGTTGCCGCGAACCGCATCGGCCGCAATTCCACTTCGGCCCCCGAGCGGGCTGGATGAACGACCCCAAGCGGGTCTGGCACGCGCCCAGCGGCTGCTGGGTGATGGCCCTGCCGGTGGTGCTGACGCTGCCCCGCCCGCCTGCGCTGCCGCCTACAGCGCGAACGGCGAGGCGTCCATCTGCCGCAGGTTCAGTGCCCGCCAGACCCGTTCGGCAGTCAGCGGCATCTGGATCTGCTCGGCCGCAGCGCCCAGGCCGGCCTCGGCCAGGGCGTCGACGACGGCGTTGACCACGGCGGGCGTCGCCCCGATCGTGCCGAGTTCGCCCACGCCCTTGGCGCCGAGCACGTTGGTCAGGCAGGGCGTGCTGGTGTCGAAAGCGGTCTTGAAACCGATGAAACCGTCGGCATGCGGCATGGCGTAATCCATGAAGCTGGCCGAGAGCATCTGGCCGCTCTCGGCGTCGTAGCGCACCGCCTCCAGCAGCGCCTGGCCTATGCCCTGGGCCGCGCCGCCCTCGACCTGGCCGCGCACTATCGTCGGGCTGACGACCCGGCCGATGTCGTTGACGCTGGCGTAGGCCACCACCGCCACCGCGCCTGTGGCCGGGTCGATCTCGACCTCGCAGACATGGCAGCCGTTGGGCCAGCTTGGCCCGCCGGCCTGGGCGCTGGCGCTGACGCTGATGTGGCTCTCGGGCTGACGCCCGGCCAGCTCGAACAAGCCTATGCCCAAGTCTGTGCCGGCGACGTTGAAGCGCCCGGCGGCGTATTCGATGTCGGTGGCTGGCGCCTCCAGCGCCTGCCCGGCCAGGTTCTTGGCCTCGTCTATGGTCTTGCGCGAGGCCACATCCACCGCCGAGCCGCCGGTGAACAACGAGCGCGAGCCGACGCTGCCGAAGCCGTTGGCCCGGTCGGTGTCGCCCTGCAGCACGCGGATGCGGTCAATCGGCACGCCGAAGGTGTCGACCGCCAGTTGCGCGTAGCTGGTGGCAATGCCCTGGCCCATTGCCTGCGTCGCCGAGGTCAGCTCGATGAAGCCATCGGCGCTGACCTTGACGCTGACATGCTCTTCCAGCATCAGCCCACCGGTCCACTCCAGGAAGGTGGCGATGCCCCGGCCGCGCAGCTTGCCCTGGGCCTGCGAGGCGGCGCGGCGGGCGGCAAAGCCCTGCCAGTCGGCCAGCGCCAGGCCTTGGTCCAGCACCTTCTCGAACTGGCCGCTGTCGTAGACCTGGGCCATGGGGTTGGTGTAGGGCATCTGCGACGGCTTGATCATGTTGCGCCGGCGCAGTTCGGCCGGGTCCAGACCCAGCTTGCGCGCGGCCGAGTCCATCAGCCGCTCGATGTTGTAGATCGCCTCGGGCCTGCCGGCGCCGCGGTAGGCGCCGGTGCTGGCGGTGTTGGTCATCACCGCGGTGAAATCGAAATCGATCAGCGGGATGTCGTAGATGCTGGTCGCCACCCAGGGCCCGATCAACACCTGGATCGCCACGCCCACGCCCAGCGCATAGGCGCCGACGTTGGCGATGCCGCGCACCCGCAGGGCCAGCGCCCGGCCGTCGGCGTCCAAGGCCAGCTCGGCCCGGCAGATCAGGTCGCGGCCATGCACCGCCGAGAGGAACTCCTCCATCCGCTCGGCCCGCCACTTCACCGGCCGGCCGGTGCTGAGGGCAGCGTAGACCACCGCCAGATCCTCGGGGTAGCAGCCGCCCTTCATGCCGAAGCCACCGCCAACATCGCCGACGACAACGCGGATCTTGTCCTCCGTTAACCCCGGCAGCGAGGCCGCCAGGGTGGTGCGCACGCCCGAGGGCATCTGGCTGGCAATGCGCACGGTGACGCGGCCCGTGGCCGGGTCGGGGCTGGCGTTGATTGCCCGCGGCTCGATCGGGCTGGGCGCCAAACGCTGGTTGTCGATGTCCAGGCTGACGCAATGCGCGGCGCCGGCAAACGCCGCCGCAGTCTTGGCAGCATCACCATGGCGCATCGCGGCGGCGACGTTGTCGGGCGCCTGCTCGCACAGCACCGGCGCGCCCGGCCGCATCGCCGCAAACGGCTCGACCACCGCCGCCAGTTCCTCGCAATCGACCACCACCGCCTCGGCCGCCGCGCGTGCCTGCGCCAGCGTCTGGGCGACCACGATGGCGACCGCCTCGCCGACATAGCGCACCCGCTGATGCGCCAGCACGCAGCGCGGCGCCGAGGCCGCCGCCGTGCCATCGGGCCGCGCAAAGCCGACCGGTCCGGCCATGGGTTTGACCCCTGCCGCGACCAGATCGGCGCCGTGGTAGGCCGCCACCACCCCTGGCATGGCCAGTGCCGCGCTGAGGTCCACCGCCAGCAGCTTGGCGTGGGCATACACAGCGCGCACGAACACCGCGTGGCACTGGCCGGGCTGGTTCTGGTCGTCGGTGAACAGGCCCTGGCCGGCGATCAGCGTCGGGTCCTCGATCCGGCGGACATGTTGGCCGCTGCCAAAGCGCGCGGCGTCGGTGTTGGCGGACGGCGTGTTGACAGCGGTGCTCATGCCTGCACCTCGGCGCGCATCGTCTGGCCGGCCTGGCGAACTGCGGCAACGATGTTGACGTAGCCGGTGCAGCGGCACAAATTGCCCTCGAGTGCGTCGGCGATCTCGGGATCGCTGGGCGAAGGGTTGGTCTTGAGCAGGCAGGCCGCCGTCAGCATCATCCCGGGCGTGCAGAACCCGCATTGCAGGCCATGGCAGTCCATGAACGCCTGCTGCAGCGGGTGCAGGGCGCCGCCGGCCTGGGCCAGGCCCTCGACCGTGGTCACCCGGCAACCCTGGGCCTGCAGCGCCAGCATGCTGCAACTCTTCACCGCCCTGCCGTCGACCAGCACCGTGCAGGCGCCGCACTGGGCGGTGTCGCAACCGGCATGGGTGCCGGTCAGGCCGAGCGGGCCGCGGATCATGTCCAGCAGCAGGTCGGGGGCATTGACCTGCGCGCTGGCAGGGCGGTCGTTCAGGGTCAACGAAACAATCGGCATGCGTTGGGCTCCGGGGCGCTGTGACAGCGGTGGCTTGGGGGGCGAAAGCCTGATCGTACCCAGAGTTGTTCGCCTTCGCCGGATCGGGCGGACGGCGCGCCGGGGCCGGCCTGGCTTGCATCCAGAATAGGCCCGTGGCCTGCCGCCCCTGCGCCGCGCCTGCCCAGGCCGCTGCGGCGCTTTTCAACCCTGCTGGAGCCGAACATGAATCGACCGCTGTCGACCGTCCTGGGCAGCCTCTTGATCGCGGGCTGTGCGATGGTGCCGCCCGACAGTGCAGCGCCATCGCAGGCCGGACCGAGTGCGGCGGCGCGGGCGGAACTGGCGCCGACCGGCAAATTGCGCGCCGGCATGAACCTGGGCAACACCCTGTTCACCGGCCGGCGTGATGGCAATGGCGAGCTGTACGGCGTCAGCGTCGACGTGATGCGCGAACTGGCCTCGCGCCTGGGCGTGGCGGTGGAGTGGGTGGTCCATGCCACACCCGGCGACGTGGCCGACGCGGCCGGCAGCAACACCTGGGATGTGGCGATCCTGGCGATCGAGCAGGCCCGGGCAGAGAAGATCTCGTTCTCGCCAGCGATGACCGAGATCGAGGCGACCTACATGGTCGGGCGCGATTCCAAGCTCGCCTCGGTCGCCGAAGTTGACACCCCCGGCACGCGGATTGCCGTGTCCGAGAAGTCGGGCTATGAGTTGTACCTGACGCGGGTGCTGCGCCACGCCAGCCTGATCAAGGTCAAGGGCTTTGCGGCGTCCATGGATCTGTTCAACGCTGGTGGCGCCGACGCCCTGGCGAGCTTGAAGCCGACCCTGCTCGACGCCACGGCGCAGATGCCGCAGGCGCGGATGCTGCCCGGCACCTTCATGACCGTGAACCACGGCCTGGGCGCGCCCAGGCCGCGTCCGCTGGCCGCCGCTTACTTGAAATCCTTCGTCGAGGAATTGAACGCCAGCGGCTTTGTAGCAGCGGCCATCGCCAGGCACAGCGTGCAGGGCCTGGCAGCCGTCGGCAGTGGCCGTTGAGCGCCAGCCAAGGCGAAGCGCGCAGCTTGCGATGGACGACACCGACCGCCAACTGATCGCCCTGCTGCGCAAGGATTCGCGCAGCGCCATCGCCACCCTGGCCACCAAGCTCGGGGTCTCGCGCGGCACCGTCAGCAACCGCCTGCGCAGGCTTGAGGACGCGCAGGTGATCGTCGGCTACAGCCTGCGCCTGCGCCCCGACGCCGAGCCCAACCAGATCCGCGCCTGGATGCAGGTGCTGGTCGACGGCAACCAGACCCGCGCGGTGATCGCCAGCCTGCTCGGCGAACCCGGCGTGGCGGCCCTGCACGACACCAATGGCCGCTGGGATCTGCTGGCCGAATTGCGCGCCGACAGCATGGCCGAGTTGTCCAAACTGCTGGAGCGGGTGCGCCTGATCAAGGGCATCGCCAACACCGAGACCAGCATCCTGCTGGCCAGCTACCGCTGAGCTTGGCGAACCGCCACGACCAGCGCAAACCCATACCTGAGTTCACCCCCAACCAAGGAACATCCGCCATGGCCAGCATGCCCACCGAACTCGACTTTGCCGACATCCAGGCCGACACCACCCGCTGGGAGGGCCGCATCAGCCACATGTACCTCGACACCGTGGCCAAGGTGACGGTGGGCGTGGGCAAGATGCTGCCCGACGCCACCGCCGCCCTGGCGCTGGGCTTTGTCCGGCGCGACAGCGGCGCCAAGGCCACGGCCGACGAAATCAAGCGCGACTACTTGGCGGTGGCGGCCCAGCCCAAGGGCCAACTCGCCGGCAGCTACAAAAAGTTCACCCAGCTCGACCTGCCCGAAGCGGCTATCGACGCCCTGCTCAAGACCGTGGTCGACGCTTTTGTGGCCGACCTGGCCAAACGCTACGCCGGCTGGGCCGGCCTGCCGGCCCAGGCCAAGCGCGCGCTGCTCGACATGTGCTTCAACCTCGGCCCCGGTGGCCTGGCGGCGTTTGCCCGTCTGAAGGCCGCAGTTGACGCCCGCAACTGGGACAGCGTGGCCAAGGAGTGCTTTCGCAACGGCATCGCGCAGGTCCGCAACGACTGGACGCGCGACCTGTTCCTCAAGTGCAAGGGCTGAGGCAGCCGGCGGTGGCCTGGGCAAGGGCGCCAATGAGGCCGGTGGCGGCGATCCTGGCCGGGTTCGCGCTGGCCTTGGCGCAGGCGCAAACCTTGGGCCAAACGCCGGATAAAACGCTGGCCCCAGCCAGACCGATCATGGCCACGGCGGCCTTGGGTTCAGTCAGCGCGCCGCCACGGCCGGCCGACCTGCTGCGCCCCTTCGACACGCCCTTGCCGTTGCTGCTCAAGACCGCCGCCGAGCCGCAGCGGGTCGAGGCGCTCCACTGCGCCGATTGGCTGAAGCTGCGCGCCACGGCGGTCGGCAGCGACAACGACGCCGCCTGGCGCGTGGTCCGCTTCCAGACCGTGCCCTGCGAGGCCCTGGCCCTGCTGCTCCAGGCTCGGCCGGCCGCGCATTCGGCGCTGGCGCCGGCATCGGCGCCCGAACTCGCCACCGCAGCCTACCCCGGCGCACTCTGGCCCGACCCGTCTGCCCAGGCCCAGGCCCAGGCTCAGGCACGCCGGCCCAGCCCGGGCACCCACCTGGCCCGCGCCAGCGGCCAGCCGCGCTGGAAGCCCGCCGCCGACGGCAGCCTGAGCCTGCAAAACCAGCGCTGGCGCGTCAGCCTGACCCTGCTCGCCCTGGGCGACTTCGACGGCGACGGCTGGGAAGACGCGGCCTACCGCTGGCAGGCCGAATCGCGCCAGGGCAGCTATGCCGACAGCCGCTTGCTGGTGCTGACCCGCCAGTCCGGCCAGGCCGGCCACACCGTGCTGGACACCGAGGCGCTGCTGGCGGCGGCAGCTCGCAAACGCTGACGCTGGCCCTGTCGGCGGACATCAGGGCCATTTGCATCTGCTGCGATCTGCGGCGGGCCGATGACCATGTCCACCTCGGCCGCACCGCCGGGTTGCCGGCCTTGCCGATGGCCGCGCTGTGCTGGGGCTTGATGTCGAATTCAGGCCGCGTGCCTGGCCGCAGTCGGCGTCAGTGCAAGGCGGCGGCGGATTCGGGCATCGCGGCGATCTTGCGCAGCGCCCGCTCGAAGACTTCGACCGGCTGGCCGCCCTGGATCAGGTGGCGGTCGTTGATGATCACCGCCGGCACGGCGTGGATGCCGGCCTGCTGGTAGAAATCTTGCGCCTGGCGCACCTCGGCGCTGAACTTGTCCGAGGCCAGGATGCGTGCCGCCTCGTCCGGGTCCAGCCCGACCTGGGCTGCCAATTCGACCAGCACGCCAGCCTGGCTGGGGTCGCGGCCGTCGGTGAAATAGGCCCGCAGCAGGGCATGCTTGAGCGCCCCTTGGCTGCCGGCGGGGCCCGCCACGCCAGCCCAGTGCAGCAGCCTGTGGGCGTCAAAGGTGTTGTAGGTGCGGCTGCGCTTGCCGACCCCAAACTCAAAGCCTAGCGCTGCGCCGCGCTGGCGAATCGCTTCGGCATTGGCGGCCACCTGGGCCGCGTCCAGGCCGTATTTGCGGCTCAGGTGGGCGACGATCTCTTCGCCCTCGGGCGCCATCTGCGGGTTCAGTTGGAAGGGCTGGAAATGCACCTCCGCCTGGACTGTGTCGCCAACCCGCTGCAGCGCCTGCTCCAGCGCCGCCAGGCCGATGGCGCACCAGGGACACACCACATCGGAAACGAAATCGATCTTCATGCGCCTGCACTCCTGTACGCCACCCGCGCCACCCATGCCGCCGGAGCGCAAGTCTAAGTCCGGCGACCGGCCCTGCCCGTCGCCCTGGCTGCGGCTCAGGCGGCGCGCGCCAGGGCTGTCGCGAAGCGGTTGTGGCGCTCGATCAAGGGCCCCAGGTCCAGGGTCGTGAGTTGCCCCTGGCGGACCACCACCTGACCGTTGACGACGGTGTAGGCGGCCGGCGCCGAGGCGCAGAGCAGCAGCGCCGCGACCGGGTCGTGGACAGCCCCGCCGGCAAAACCCAGGCTGCGCAGGTCGAACAAGGCCAGATCGGCGGCCATGCCGGGGGCAAGCTGGCCGATGTCGTCGCGTCCCAGCACCCGCGCGCCGCCCCGCGTGGCCAGTGCCAGCGCGTCGCGGGCGGTCATCTCGGCTGGCCCGGCGTCGCAGCCGAAACGCCCGTCGGCCCCGGGCGGCTGCATCGCCCGGCCGACGCGCGCCAGCAGCATCGCCTGGCGGGCCTCGTTGAGCATCTGCGCGCCATCGTTGCTGGCGCTGCCGTCGACGCCCAGGCCGACCGGCACGCCGGCATCGACCATCCGCCGCAGCGGCGCAATGCCCGAGGCCAGGCGCATGTTGCTGCAAGGGCAATGGGCGACGCCGGTGCCGCTGGCGGCAAAGCGCGCGATGCCGTCGGCGTCGAGCTTGACGCAATGGGCGTGCCAGACATCGTCGCCCAGCCAGCCCAGGTCGGCGACGTACTGGGTCGGCGTCAGGCCGAAGCGGGCCTGGGTGTAGGCCAGGTCATGGTCGTTCTCGGCCAAATGGGTGTGCAGCCGGCAACCAAAGCTTCGGGCCAGCAACGCCGACTCGCGCATCAGGTCTTGGCTGACGGTGAACGGTGAGCAGGGCGCGACCACGACCCGCAGCATCGCGTAGCGGCCCTTGTCGTCGTACTGCTCGATCAGGCGCTGGCTGTCGGCCAGGATCGCCGGCTCGGCCTCGACCAAGTGGTCCGGGGGCAGGCCACCGGCGCTTTCGCCCACGCTCATGCTGCCGCGCGCGGCGTGAAAGCGCATGCCGATCTGCGCCGCCGCCGCGATGCTGTCGTCCAACTGCACGCCGTTGGGGTAGAGGTAGAGGTGGTCGCTCGAGGTGGTGCAGCCCGAGAGCAGCAGCTCGGCCATCGCCACCTGGGTCGAGACATGGACCATTTCGGGCGTGATCCCGGACCAGACCGGGTAGAGCCGCTTGAGCCAACTGAACAGTTCGGCGTCCTGCGCGCCCGGCAACGCCCGGGTCAACGACTGGCTCATGTGGTGGTGGGTGTTGACCAGGCCGGGCAGCACCGCATGCCCGCGGGCATCGATCACCTCGTCGGCCTGCAGCCCCGGTGGCAATTCACCGGCAGCGTAGACCGCCTCGATCCGCGGCCCGCAAAGCAAGACGCTGGCGCCGCGCAATTCGCGCCCGGCGTCGTCCTGGGTGACGACGACCTCGGCGTCGCGGATCAGGATGCGCCGGAGGGCAGCGGCGGCGGGCATCGCGGGCGGACGCTTCGGCCCTGATCCAGGCAAGTTGCCAGCCGCCGCTTCAGCCACCACATCAGCCGCCACATCAGCCGCCGTATCAGCCGCCGCTGAGACTCTTGAGCAGGCGGCTGACCTCGGCCTGGTTGGGATAGGCGCTGCCCAGCCCGGCCAGAGCGTCCAGCTCGGTCTTGGCATTGCCCTTGTCGCCGGCCTCGATGTAGAGCCGGGCCAGGCTCAGGCGGATGGCGCTGTCCTTGGGCGCCATGGCCAAGGCCTTCTTCTCGGTCTCGATCGCCTTGGGTATCTGCCCTTCGGCGGCCTGGGCCAAGGCCAGGGTGTCGAGGAACTGCGGCTGGTTGGGCCCGGCCAGCACCGCCTTTTCGGCCATGGCCAGGGCGCCTGGGCGTTTTTGCTTGGCCATCATGAAGGCGACATTGTTCAGCGCCAGGGCATTGTTGGGCTGGCGCTCCAGCACCGCCAGGTACCACTGCTCGGCCGCCTTGGCATCGTTCTGCGCCAGCGCCTCGTCGCCCAGGTGGTAGAGGAACAGCGCGTCCTTGGGGTGGTCCTTGCGCCAACTCGCCGACCACTGCTCGGCCTCGGCGCTCTTGCCCGCAGCGCGCAGCACCGCATGGATGCGGATCGCCGCCGCGTCGCCACCGGGTTTGCCCAAGGACTTGCGGTAAGCGGCCTCGGCTTGCGGCCACTGCTTTTGCTGAAAGGCGATGTCGCCTTCGTAGGTGAAACCGATTGCGTCGGTCGGACGCTTGAGCTGGACCTGCCGCGCCACCGCCGTGGCCTGCTCGGGATGCTTGTCGGCCAGCGCCGATTCGATCGCCGCACGCTGGATCTGCGGCACATCGGGCGCCACCTCCAGGGCCTTGCGCACCTGGCGCGATGCACCGGCGAGGTCGCCCATGCTCTGCGACACATCGGCCAGACCCATGTAGCCCCGCGGCGACTTGGGCGCCATGCCGACGATGCGGTTGTAGGCCGCCAGGGCCTGCTGCTTGTCGCCGCTGACGAGGTTGACGCGACCCAAGCGGTCCTGGATGTCGACGCTCTCGGGCAGCGCCGTGGCCGCAGCCTGGGCGCTGGACAAGGCGCCCTTGGGGTTGCCGAAGGCCATCTGCAGATCGATCAGTGCCACCCGTGGTCTGGCATCGGTGGGGTTGGACTTGATGGCCGCCTCGACGTGGCCCAGCACATCTTCATGTGAGCCGCCGGAGCGCTGCGCCACCTCGGCCAGGGCCATCGTCGCCTGCAGGTGCCCGGGCGAGCCCTTGAGGAATTCGCCGAACCGCGCCTTGGCCGACTCGGGCTTGTTGTCCAGCATGTCCAGGCCACTCAACGCTGCCACGGCCGGGTAGTACTTCGCGTCCTTGGTGGCGGCGGCCTCGAAACTCTTGCGCGCACCGGCCAGGTCCTTGTCGCGCGCCAGCAACTGGCCACGCAGCAGGTCGGCGACGGGCTTGTCGGGCTGCTTGCGACCGAGGTTGTCGATGGCCTTGCGCGCTTCATCGGTCTTGCCCAACCTCAGGCTGGTGGCAATGATCGCCAGGTCGGCGGACACGCCGGAGTCGCTCTCCGAGATCGCCTGCAGTTCGGAAACAACCGCATCCGGGCTGCCCTTGGACAAATGGCCCAGGGCCAGCGCGGTGCGGATCTTGGGATCGTTCGGGGCGGCCTTGGCGGCACGCTGGAACAGCGCCTCGGCGCGAGCCGCCTCGCCCAGACTGAGGTTGGCCTGGGCCGCCGCCAGGATCAGTTGCACCGGCGGATTGGGCTTTTCCAGCACTGGCGCCAGGGTGGCCAGGGCCTTGTCGTGGTGGCCCTGGCGCATCTGCGTCTGGGCCAGCATGGCGCGCGGGGCCAAGGCCTCCGGCGCCAGCGTGATCGCCTTGGACAAGAACAACTCGGCCTGGCTCAGCGCGTTCAAACCCAGCTCGGCCAGCGCGGCCGATTGCAGCGAGGGCACATGGTTGGGCAGGTTGCGCAGCACCAACTGGAACTGCTCACGGGCGCGCTTGTAGTCGTTCTTGGCCAGTGCCACCTGGCCATCAAGCATCGCGGTTTGCAGGTTCTGCGGCCCGGCCGCCTTCATCTGCTCAAGTTGCTTGGCCGCCGCATCGACCTTCTGGTCGGCCAGGTAAAGGGTGATCAGTGCGGCATGGGCCGACATCGCCGCAGGCTTGACCGCCACCGCCTGCTGGTAGGCCGCGAGCGCGCCCGGCCGGTCCTTGCCGATGCCCATCAGCAGGTCGCCCTTGAAGGTCCAGCCGTCGCCGCTCTTGGCGTCCCTGGCCAGCAAGGTTTCGACCTGGGCCAGCGCAGCGGGCAGATCGCCCGTCATGGCGGCCTGCCGCGCCTTCAGGATCAGCGCTGGCTCGAAGGTCGGGCTCAGGCGCAGCGCCGCTTCGACCGCTGCGGTCGCCTGGGCGGTGGACTTTTGCATCATCCAGGCCGTGGCGACGCTGACCTTGAGGTCGGCGGTGGCCTCGGCGTCCGGCCATTCGGTATTGCCATAGGCCGAGCTGACCCTGGCCGGCTGGTTCATCTGCAACAGGCTGCGGGCCAGTACCGGCACGACCTGGGATTCCGGGTGGCCCAGCTCCAGCGCCCGACGCAACTCGATTTCGGCTTGGGCCGGCGTGCCACCGTCCTGCAACACCTTGCCGAGCAGGAAGCGAGACTCGGGCAACTTGTCGTTGGCCTGGATCACGCCCTTCAAGATGATGGTCGCGGCAGCCCGGTCGTTCTTGGCGATCGCCGCCTTGGCGTCGGCCAGCAAGTCGGCTTCGGTCTTGCCGCAGCCGGCCAGAACCAGCGCCGCCAACAGTGGGGCGGCCTGCCAAACCGCGCGCCATGCGCGTGACTGCTTCATCGTTGATCCCTTCTCAATGGATGCGCGACAGGCTGGATGCAGCGCGAACCGCACCCTCGCCCATGGCCGCGCCAAACCGTTTTGCCAGCTTTTCCGCGACGTTGTCACGCGGGGTGTAGTCAATGATCTCTTCGGCCTTGACGACTTCGCGCGCGACGTAGTCGAGGTTGCCCAGCTTGTCAGCCAGCCCCTGGCGGACCGCCTCGTCGCCGTTCCAGAACAAGCCCGAGAAGGTATCCGCAGACTCCTTCAAGCGCTCAGCCCGGCCCTGGCGCACAACCTGGATGAACTGCTGGTGAATTTGGTCAATCATCGCCTGCGCCAAGGCCTTGTGCCGTGGCTGCTGCGGCGAAAACGGGTCAAGCATGGCTTTGTTCTCGCCCGCAGTCAGCAATCGGCGCTCGACACCCAGCCGCGCCATCAGGCCGTCAAAGCCGAAACCGTCCATCAGCACGCCGATCGAGCCGACCACGCTGGCCTTGTCGACATAGATCTCGTCGGCCGAGACGGCGATGTAGTAGGCGCCCGACGCGCACATCTCCTCGACCACGGCGTAGACCTTCTTCTTGTGCAGGGCCTTCAGGCGGCGAATCTCGTCGTAGACGATGCCGGCCTGCACCGGGCTGCCGCCCGGGCTGTTGATGCGCAGCACGACGGCCTGCGAGTTGTTGTCCTCGAACGCCGCCCGCAGGCCGGCCAGCAGGTGTTCGGCACTGGCCTCGGTGTCGGCGGCAATCTCGCCGCGGACCTCGACCAGCGCCGTGTGCGGACCATTGCTGGCAGCGTTGCCGCGACCGCGCTGTGACATCACGGCCCAGGCCATGGCGACTGCCAGCACCAGCCAGGCCAGGCGAAAGAAGACCCGCCAGCGGCGCTCGATGCGGCGCTCGATGACCAGCGTCTTGAGCAGGCGCTGGACGTTGCCTTCCAGCTCCGCCGAGACCAGCCGGAACGGCGCCTGGGGCGGCGCGGTGGCGGCGACGGGCTCTGGCAGCCCGCTGTCGGGCGCAGGCGCGGATTCGTCTGGCGGAGGTAGGCTCATCGAGGGGCTCAGGTGGGGATGGCGGGGGCGGTCGTGGCGGCCGGCGCGGCTGGCCGGATGTCGGCACAAGGATACCAATACACCTGGCCATCGCGCTCGTCCAGCCGCACGCCGCGCAGCCGGGCGCCGGCGCACGGGCCGGCGACGCAGTGGCCGGTCTTCGGCTCATAGGTGGCGCCATGCATGGCGCAGATGATCCAGCGCCCGTCGTGGTCGAGAAACCGGCCCTCCTGCCACTGCATCTGCACCGGTACATGGGCGCACAGGTTGACGTAGGCCACCGCCAGGCCGTCAATGCGCAGCGCAAAGCCACGCGCGGGGCGACGGTAGTACAGCAGGTCGAAGCCGACCGCCAGGTCGCGCTCGTGCAGGCTGGCGCTGGCGCAGAGCCATTGCGGCTCGGGCGGGCCAACGCTGCCGGCCGGAACGCCGCTCAGCCCTGCTGCGCCAACCATTGCGCCAGCTCGGCGGTGGAATGGGCCACCGTCAGCGGCGAAAGCGCGGCCAGGGCGGCCGGGTCATGCGCGCCGAAGCTGACGCCGACCCGCGCCACGCCGGCATTGATCGCCAGTTGCAGGTCGTGGCTGGTGTCACCGACCATCAGCGTGCGCTCGGGCGGCACCCCCAACTCGGCCATCAGCTCGTGCAGCATCCGTGGATGCGGCTTGCCGGCGGTCTCGTCGGCGGTGCGGGTGGCGTCGAACAGGCCCTGCAACTGCGTGCCCTGCAGCGCCTCGTCCAGGCCCTTTCGCGATTTGCCGGTGGCCACCGCGATCAGGTGGTTGCGCGCCTTGAGCGCCCGCAGCATCTCCAGCGTGCCGGCGAACAGCACCAGTTCGTGCTGGCGGGCGACGTAATGGTGGCGGTAGCGCCGGCCCAACTCGGGGTAGCGCGACCGGTCCAGACCCGGCACAGCGTGCTGCAGCGCGTCATGCATGCCCAGGCCGATGACGTAGGCGGCGCGCTGCGCGTCGGGCACCGCCAGTTCCAGGTCGGCGCAGGCGCCCTGAATGCAGGAGACGATCAGCGCCGTCGAGTCGAACAGCGTGCCGTCCCAGTCGAAGGCGATCAGGTCGAAGCGGCGCGGGCGCAGCACCTCGGGCTGGGACAGAGTCATGGCCGCCATCATGCCGTCAATGCGGCTCGCTCAGGCGCGCCAGCAGCGTGACGCATTCGGCCGGCAGCGCCGCCTGCAGTGCCACCCGCTGGCCGCCGGCAGGGTGGTCAAAGGCCAGGTGGCGGGCGTGCAGGAACATCCGCTCGAAGCGCAGTCCGGACAGCCCCTGGCCGCGCGCCAAGGCCTTGTTGACGGCGAAATCGCCGTACTTCGGGTCACCGACGATGGGGTGGCCGGCATTGGCCAGGTGGACCCGGATCTGGTGGGTGCGGCCGGTCTTGAGCGTCACCTCGAGCAAGCTGTGGTCGGCAAAGCTCTGCGCCAGTTTGACCAGCGAGATCGAGCGCCTGCCGTCCGGATGGTCGGCGGCGACTGCACGCACCTGGCGCTCGCCGGCCGCGTCCAGCGTCTTGTGCAGCGCCACATCGATGACCTTGAGGCTGGCCGGCCAGTGGCCAATCACGAGTGCGCTGTAGATCTTGTCGGTCTCGCGCTCGCGGAACTGGGCCTGCAGCGCGGTCAAGGCGCTGCGCTTCTTGGCCAGCAGCAGGATGCCTGAGGTCTCTTTGTCCAGCCGGTGCACCAGTTCCAGGAACCGCGCATCCGGCCGGGCCTGGCGCAGTTGCTCGATCACGCCAAAGGCCACGCCCGATCCGCCATGCACCGCCACACCCGCCGGCTTGTCGATCGCCAGCAGGTGTTCGTCCTCGCAAAGCACCGTGAACTCGCGTGCCGGGGCCGGCGCGGTCACGGCCTTCGCGGCCACCCGCACCGGCGGCAGGCGCACGTCGTCACCCAGCGCCAGCCGGGTATCGGCCGCCGCCCGGCCTTTGTTGATCCGCACCTCGCCCGAGCGGATGACGCGGTAGACATGGGTCTTGGGCACGCCCTTGAGTTGGCGCAGCAGGAAGTTGTCCAGGCGCTGGCCGACACCGCCCTCGTCGACCAGCAGGTGCTTGACCTGGGGCCGATCCTCGGGCACCGGCGGCGGCGGCGAGACCGGTCGTCGGCCGGCCGGCGCTTTGGTGCTTATAATGATTCGGACCACAACTGTGCCGTAAGTGCTTGATTTTTCAGAGTTTAGCCGGGTGCTTGGCGCGGTATGGTGGCCACCGGCGCGTTCAGACTTGGGCGCGCCCCAAGCGTTGATGCAACGTTTGCTCGCGGACCAAGGCAGGCGCACTCACCCCAGTGAGCGTGCGGCCCGTCCCGCAGACGGCAGAAGACCCGTAGAAACAGCCATCCCCGAAAGTTCGGGAAAGATCAAGCACATGTTCCGCAGACCGCGCCCACAACCTGGGCAGAAGTCTGCGCAACGCGACACCAGCGCCCCGGTTCGCATGCCGCCCCGCCCACCCCAGACCGATGCCAACAGCGCCTTTGCGCGCTTGAGCGGCCTGCCGGACACCGTCCGGTACCGCCCTGGCATGCGCCACGCCCGAGCGGCGGCGCTGGCGGCAGGGGCGCGTCGCGGCACTGTCTACCCCGGCCGCTGTGGCGCACGCAGCCCCGCCGCATTCCATGACCGAGCCATCGGTCGGAGCAGCCCAGGGCGATTTCACTTCCGGCTGATTCGCGCTTCTTCGTGCATCGAAACAGTTCAAGGCTTGCGGCGCAGACCTTGATCGTTTTGTGGCGGGTTGTTGAACCTGCCGAATTGGAGTGCACGTCATGAAACGCATGCTGATCAATGCCACGCAGCCGGAAGAGCGGCGCCTGGCGATCGTCGATGGCCAGAAGCTGCTCGACTTCGAGACCGAGATCGAGGGGCGCGAGCAGCGCAAAGGCAACATCTACAAGGCCGTGGTGACCCGGGTCGAGCCCTCGCTCGAGGCCTGTTTCATCGACTACGGCGAGGACCGCCACGGTTTCCTGCCGTTCAAGGAAATCTCGCGCACCTACTTCCGCGACGGTGTCGACGTCAAGAACGCGTCGATCAAGGAGGCGATCCGCGAAGGCCAGGAGCTGCTGGTCCAGGTCGAGAAGGAAGAGCGCGGCAACAAGGGCGCGGCGCTGACCACCTTCGTCAGCCTGGCCGGGCGCTGCCTGGTGCTGATGCCCAACAACCCGCGCGGCGGTGGCGTCAGCCGCCGGATCGAGGGCGAGGACCGCGAGGAACTGAAGGAAAACCTCGACCAGCTCGACTACCCCAAGGGCATGAGCCTGATCGCCCGCACCGCCGGCATCGGCCGCAGCGCCGCCGAGCTGCAATGGGACCTGAACTACATGCTCAAGCTCTGGAGCGCGATCGACGACGCCTCCAAGGCCGGCAAGGGTGCGTTCCTGATCTACCAGGAATCGAGCCTGGTGATCCGCGCCATCCGCGACTACTTCAGCTCGGACATCGGCGAGATCCTGATCGACACCGACGACATCTTCGAACAGGCCCAGCAGTTCATGAACCATGTGATGCCGGACCTGGCATCGCGGGTCAAGCGCTACCGCGACGACGCGGCGCTGTTCAGCCGCTTCCAGATCGAGCACCAGATCGAGACCGCCTTCAGCCGCACCGTCAACCTGCCGGCCGGCGGGGCGATCGTGATCGACCACACCGAGGCGCTGGTCTCGGTCGACGTCAACTCGGCCCGCGCCACCCGGGGCGGCGACATCGAAGAGACCGCCACCCGCACCAATCTGGAGGCGGCCGACGAGATCGCCCGGCAGATGCGCCTGCGCGACCTGGGCGGCCTGATCGTGGTCGACTTCATCGACATGGAGGAGAGCAAGAACCGGCGCGAGGTCGAGCAGCGGCTGCGCGACGCGATGCGCCAGGACCGCGCTCGGGTGCAGTTCAGCTCGATCAGCAAGTTCGGCCTGCTTGAGTTGAGCCGCCAGCGCCTGCGCCCGGCGCTGTCCGAGGGCAACCACATCACCTGCCCGCGCTGCAACGGCACCGGCCACATCCGCGACACCGAATCGAGCGCGCTGCAGATCCTGCGCATCATTCAGGAAGAGTCGATGAAGGACAACACCGCCGCCGTGCATGTGCAGGTGCCGGTGGAGGTGGTCAGCTTCTTGCTCAACGAGAAGCGCACCGAGATCACCAAGATCGAGCTCAAGCAGCGCATCACCGTGCTGCTGGTGCCCAACCGCCACCTCGAAACGCCCAACTACAAGCTCGAGCGGCTGCGCCACGACGACCCCCGGCTGGAGAACCTGCAGGCCAGCTACACCATGATCGAGGAGCCCGAGGACGAGGTCGCGATCAGCCGGCGCAAGACCGCCGAGGAGCGCGGCAGGGTCAAACAGGAGCCGGTGATCAAAGGCGTGCTGCCCGACCGGCCGGCGCCTGCGCCCACGCCCGCGCCGGTCAAGGTCGTGGCCGAACCGGTGGTGGCCGCTGCCGCACCGGTGGCGCCGCCGGCACCCGCCTGGGTGGCACCGGCGCCAGCCGCCGGCAAGGGCTTCTTCGGCTGGCTGCGCGGCTTGTTTGGCGCCGATGCCACACCCGCAGCGACGCCGGCCGTTCTGGCAAAGGCCAGCGTTGAGCCGCCGGCCGCAGCCGCAGCCCAGCCTGCAGCGCGAGATGGTCGCAATGACGGTCGTGGGGATGGTCGCAGTGACGGCCGCAGTGACGGCCGCAATGATGGCCGCCGCGGTGAGCGCGGCAACCGCAATGACCGGGGAGACCGCGGTGGCCGCGGCCGCGACGCGCGGCCCGGCGAAGTTCGACCGGAAGCCCGTGGCGACGGCCGCAGCGACAACCGTACCGAGGCCCGGCCACAGGCGCGGGATGCGCGCGAGCCCAGCGAGGCGCGCGAAGGTCGCGATGGCCCGCGCCGTGACGGACGTGACGGCCGCGATGGCCGTGGCCGCCGCACCGAGCGCCCGGCCGACGAGCAGCGGCCGCTGAGTGCCGCAGCGCAGGCTGACGAAGCCCTGCGGGCCGATGCCGGTTTGGCTGCGGGTGCGGTTGGCGTTGCAGGCGCGGCTGGCGCGGTCGACGTCACTTCACTGACGCCAGGTCCAGTCAGCGCTGAGACAAAAACTGAAGGCAGCGATCCGGCCGGTGAAGAGCAGCGCCGCCGCCGCCGCCGGGGTGGCCGGGGTGGCCGAGGTGGCCGCGACGATGCGGCCGAGAGTGCTGAAAGTGTCGAGAGCACCGATGGCGGCGAACAATCGACCAGCGCCGAGGCGCCAGAGCTTGCCGACGGCGACGCTGCCAGCCCGGTCGCCGAGGCTGGGGCCAATGGCGACGCCGAGACCGGCCGCCGGCCACGCCGGGATCGCCCGCGCCGTGAGCGTCAGCCGCAGGTGGCTGAGGCTGAGCAGGCGCCGGCCATGGCCGACGATGCTGCCGCGCTGGAGTCAGCGCCCGCCGTTCCCGCCGTCGATGCCGAGTCGTCGCCGCCGCTTGCCGCCGCTTCGACCGAGCCGCCTGCCGTGCACCTGACTTCGGCCGTAGCCGAGGCGGAACCGGCCGAACCGCTGCCGCCGCCCGCCGTGGCCGCCGCCGCGTCGGTGGCGCCTGCTGCCGAGGCCGACCCCAGCCCGGCCATGGCCGTCGCCCAGGCCTACGCCCTGCCCTTGGCCGCGCTGCAGCGTCTGGCCGAGGATTCAGGTCTGCAGTGGGTCAACTCCGATGCCGACAAGATCAGCGCGGCGCAGGCGGTGATCGCCAACACCCCGCAGCCTATCCACCTGCCACGGCAACGCAAGCCGCTGTCGGTGCTGGACGAGGGCCCGCTGGTGTTGGTTGAGACCCGGCGCGACCTGGCGGGACTGAAGCTGCCGTTCGAGCAGGACGAACCGGCAGCGGCAAGCGCCCCGGCCTGAGCGATCTTGGCGCCGGCACCGGGCCCCGCCCGCTGTGCCGTGCGCCGGCTCAGGCCAGCAGCGCCAAGGCGTGCTGGTAGGCGCCGTGGTGCATCAACTCGTCCCAGGGCAGCGGCGGGGTCAGCGGCAGCAGGCTGAGGCGGCGGTTTTCGCTGTCTGCGTCGGGCTGCCAGCGGCCATCGGCGGCGGCCTGGACCAAGCCGTCCAGCAATGCATCGACCGGCTCGCCGCCGCCTTGCAACGTCTGGTTGCACAGCAGCACCATGTCACAGCCGGCGGTCAAAGCGGCAATCGCCGCCGGCAATGCGCCGCCGTCGACCTTGGCGCCCTCCATGCTCAGGTCGTCGCTGAAGATCGCACCCTGAAAACCCAGGTCGCCGCGCAGGATCTGGCGCAACCAGCGGGCCGAGAAGCCGGCCGGCTGGCTGTCGACCTCGGGGTACAGCACATGCGCCGGCATCACCGCGTCCAGGCTGGTGCTGAGCCAGGCGTAGGGGCTGGCGTCGTCGCCGAGCAATTCCGCCAGGCCGCGCCCGTCCACCGGCAGCGCCAAATGGCTGTCGGCACTGACTTTGCCGTGGCCGGGAAAGTGCTTGCCGCAGTTGGCCATGCCGGCCCGCAGCAGGCCGTGCATCAAGCTCTTGGCCAGCATCGTCGCGACCCGCGCGTCACGGTGAAAGGCGCGGTCGCCGATCACCGTCGAGGGGCCATGGTCCAGGTCCAGCACCGGCGTGAAGCTCAGGTCCACACCGCAGGCGCGCAACTCGCTGGCGAGCACGAAGCCGGTCGCGGTGGCGACGTCGGTGGCGCGCAGGGCGTCGCCCATCCACAGCTCGCCCAGGGTGCGCATGCTCGCCAGCGGGGTGAAGCCGTCGCTGCGAAAACGCTGGACCCTGCCGCCCTCGTGGTCGACGCAGATCAGCAGGTCGGGCCGCAGCGCCTTGATCTCGGCGCACAGCGCGGTGAGCTGGGCGCGGCTCTGCCAATTGCGGGCGAACAGGATCAGGCCGCCGGTCAAGGGGTGGGCCAGGCGGCGCCGGTCGGCGCGGTTGAGCGCGGTCCCGGCGATGTCCAGCACAACAGCGGCATGGCCGAGGCTGGCCAGGGGCTTGGATTTCTTGGCTTTGCTCACGCGGCGCCTTTCTCGACCACCACGAAGGCGGCGGCGTATTCGGATTCGTCGGTCAGTGTGACATGGGCACTCAGGCTGCGGCTGGCAAACCACTCGGCCAGCGCGCCGTGCAGGCGGATCTGCGGCGCGCCACTGGCCAGGTTCAAGGTCTCGCAGGCGCGCCAGCTCATGGGCATGTGCATGCCCAGGCCAATCGCCTTGGAAAACGCCTCCTTGACCGAAAAGCGCGTTGCCAGATAGGCCAGGCCGCGGGCCTCGACCCGGGCCATGCGGTTGCGGTAGACCAGCAGTTCGGACGGGCCCAGCACCTTTTCGGCGAAGCGCTCGCCGCGCCGCGCCAAGGTCGCGCGCATGCGCCGGATGTCGCAGATGTCGGTGCCTATGCCGTAGATCATCTGCCGCCCGCCGAGCCCAGGCTGGCGTGGATGCAGCGCTGGTAGGCGCGGACCGTCTCGGCCAGGCCGAGTTCGAGCGCGTCGGCGATCAGGGCGTGGCCGATCGAGACCTCCAGCACCTCGGGCACGGCGCGCAGGAAATCTGCCAGGTTGCGGCGGTTCAGGTCATGGCCGGCGTTGACGCCCAGCCCATGCGCCTGCGCCGCCGCCGCCGCCGCCGCATAGCGCTGCAGCAGTTGCGACTGGCGCGGCGTGGCGTGGGCGCTGGCGTAGGCCTCGGTATAGAGCTCGACACGCTCGGCGCCGGTCTCGGCGGCATGCGCCATGGCCTCGGGGTCGGGGTCCATGAACAGGCTGACGCGCACCCCCAGGGCCTGCGCCTGCTGCACCAGCGGCCTCAGCCGCGCCAGATCGGCGGGCAACTGCCAGCCATGGTCAGAGGTGAGCTGGTCCTCGCTGTCGGGCACGAAGGTGCATTGCGCCGGCTTGAACTCGTGCACGAAGGCCATCAGGTTCTGCGTCGGGTTGCCCTCGATGTTGTATTCGGCACCGGGGAAATCCTGAAGCAACTGCGCCAGCAGGCCGACATCGTCGGCGCGAACATGCCGGCCATCGGGCCGGGGGTGGACCGTGATGCCGTCGGCGCCGGCCTGCAGCGCCAGGCGCGCCAGCCCGACCAGGTCAGGGATAGGCAGGTGGCGGGCGTTGCGCAACAAGGCGATCTTGTTGACATTGACCGACAGCGCGGTGCGGCCGGCAGACAGGGATGACAGGACGAGCGGGTTCATTCGCCGATTCTCAGGCCAGCGCCGCGTCGGCCGCCGGTGGCCCCAGCAAACGGCGCAGGGCGCGCTGGGTCTGGCGGCTGCGCAACGGCAGGTTGCCGAGCTGGTGGTCGAGCAGCGGCCGGAGTTGGCTGCGCAGCGCCGGCAGCGCTGGCAGACAGGCCTGGCGCAGCAGCGCCGGCAGGCCGGCGTCCAGCCCGGCCTGGAGCGCCAGGCACTGCGCGCCGGTCAGCGCCGTCGGGTCGTCGGGGCGTTCGAGCGGCACCAGGCCCAGTTCGGCGCGGATCTGGTAACCCCGCTCGGGCCGCAGCGGCGTCTGGGTCAAGGTGTTGAGGCTCAGATCGGGGAGCACCCCGGTCTCGCGCAGCAGCAGCAGTTCAAAGGCGCGCAGCGCTGCCTCCTCGGCGCCGGGCAGGGCAGCCCCACCCAGGCCAGCCAAGGCCGCCAGGGTGTCGGCGTAGGCGTCGAACAATCGCTCATGCGGGTCTTGCCGGGCCAACAGCCTGAGCAGCAGTTCATTGAGGTAGTAACCGGTCAGCAGCAGGCCGGCCGGCAGCAGCGGCAACCCGCCCATGAACTCGGCCGAGCGCAGCGTCATGATCTCAGCGCGGTCTTGGCCGTCGGCAGACCCACGCGGCCGATGGAGCACGACGCCCAGGCGCTGGAACGGCAGCAGCACGGCGCGAAGCTGCGAATACGGCCGTTTGGCGCCCTTGGCAACCACCGCGATCCGGCCTGCGTCGCGGCAGAACAAGTCCAGGATCAAACTGGTCTCGCTCCAGTCCCATTGGTGCAGCACAAAGGCCGGGCTGGGCGCGCTGACCCGCTTGGTCATGGCACCTACTCGTAGCCGTAGGAGCGCAGGTGCGCCTCGCTGTCGGCCCAGCCCGAGCGCACCTTGACCCACAACTCCAGGAAGACCTTGCCCTCGACCAGACGCTCCAGGTCTTGGCGTGCCTCGGAGCCGATGCGCTTCAGGCGTTCGCCGCCCTCGCCGATGACCATGCCCTTGTGGGCCTCGCGCTCGACGATGATGGTCGCCGCAATCCGACGCAGCGCACCGTCAATTTCGAACTTGTCGATCACCACCGTGGCGCTGTAGGGCAACTCGTCGCCAGTCAGGCGGAACAACTTCTCGCGGATCAATTCGGCCGCCAGAAAGCGCTCGCTGCGGTCGGTCAGCGCGTCCTGCTCATGCAACCAGGGCTGCTGCGGCAGGTACGGCTCGATGATGCGGAACAGGCGTTCGACGTCGGCCGGCGCGGTTGCCGACATCGGCACGAACTCTGCGAACGGGTGGCGCTGCTGCATCGATTGCAGCCAGGGCATCAGCTCGGCACGGCGGGCCACCGCGTCCAACTTGTTGGCCAAGAGGACGGTCGGCATGTCCGGCGGCAGCAGCGCCAGCACCTTGGCGTCGTCGTCGCTGAAACGCCCGGCCTCGACCATGAACATCACCAGGTCGACATCGCCGATGACGCTGGTGACGGTGCGGTTGAGGTTGCGGTTCAGGGCTGTCCGGCCACGTACTTCGCGGGTTTGAAAACCCGGCGTGTCGACAAACACGAACTGGCTGGCGCCGAGCGTGCGCACCCCGGTGATGCGGTGCCGGGTGGTCTGCGCCTTGCGCGAGGTGATGCTGATCTTCTGCCCGACCAGGGCATTGAGCAGGGTTGATTTGCCGACATTGGGCCGGCCAACGATGGCGATCAGGCCACAGCGGGTGGGCGACGAGGGGTCTGAATCGGTGGCCATAGCAGTTGCAGCCCAGTCGATCAGCGGCCGGCGCCGGACTTCAGGCGGACCAGCATCCGCTGTGCGGCATCTTGCTCGGCGGCGCGGCGCGAACGGCCACCGCCAGCCTCGGTCAGCGCCAATGCCGGCACCGCACATTCGACCTCGAACTGCTGGGCATGGGCCTGACCATGGGTGGCGACGATGCGGTAAGCCGGCACCGCCAGCTTGCGGCCCTGCAGCAACTCCTGCAGTTCGGTCTTGGCGTCCTTGCCCCAACTGTCGGCCTGGCCGGCGGCGATGACCTCGCCGAACAGCTTGGCCACCAGCCCAGCGGCCGCGTCCATCCCGGCGTCGCAGTAGATCGCGCCCAGCACCGCCTCCAGCGCATCGGCCAGGATCGAGGCTCGCTGCGCGCCGCCGCCGCGGGCCTCGCCCTCCGACAGGCGCAGCATCTCGGGCAGGCCCAGCACCAGGGCCGCCCGGTGCAGGCTGTCCTCGCGCACCAGATGCGCACGCACCCGGGTCAGGTCGCCCTCATCGGAGCCGGCAAAGCGCTCGAACAGCAGCGACGAGACAGCCAGGTTGAGGACCGCGTCGCCCAGGAACTCCAGCCGCTCGTTGTGCTCAGCGCCAAAGCTGCGGTGGGTCAGGGCAGACAGCAGCAATTGCGGATCGGAAAAGCGGTGACCGATCCTGGACTGCAGGGCGGACAGGTCCATCAGTGGCTGCGACCGTGGTACTTGATCAGCAGGTAGACCGGCCCGAGCAGCTCGATTTCTTTCTCGTAGACAAAGCTGATCACGACCTTGTCGTTCTCTTTGGTGATGTCCAGATCGCTGCCACGGACCGCCTCGCCGGAGTAGTCGACATCCTTCTGGCGATCAAAGGCCCGGCGGATATCGGCCACGGTGGCCGGCGGCGCGGCGGCGATCTTGTTGACCGCGCGCTGGATGGCATAGAACTCGAACACCGTCGGCAAGGCGCGCACCAGGACATAGCCGAGAAAGCCGACCAGCATCGCCCACAGCAGCAGGCCGATCAGGGTGAAGCCCCGCGATGATCGCGTTGGCAGTCGCTTGACAGGTCGGACAGCGGCTGGGCTCATCGGATTTCAGTCAAAGGTGCCGATACGGCGCAGGTTGCTGAAGTTCATCCACACCATGAAGGCCCGGCCGACGATGTTGCCGTCGGGCACAAAGCCCCAGTAGCGCGAATCCTGTGAATTGTCGCGGTTGTCGCCCATCACGAAGTAGTGGCCCGTCGGCACCTTGCAGCTCACGCCTTCGGCGCTGTAGACGCATTGGTCACGGAAGTTGGCAAAGGCCTCCATCGGCCTGGCCATTGAGGGCGCGCGCGGCTCGACCAGCAGCCGGTGCGAGCCGGCCGTCAACTGCTCATCGAAGCGCTTGGCATAGCGCAGCGTGTCTTCGTCATAGAAGTCGCCGTCGGCCTTGATCGGCACCGGCGTGCCGTTGATCGAGAGCTTCTGGTTGAGGTAGGCGACGCTGTCGCCGGGCACGCCGACGACCCGCTTGATGTAGTCCACGCGCGGGTCCACCGGGTAGCGAAAGACGATCACGTCGCCGGACTTGGGGTCATGGTTGGCGATGATCTTGGTGTTGATGACGGGCAGGCGCACGCCGTAGTGAAACTTGTTCACCAGGATCAGGTCACCGATCAGCAGCGTCGGAATCATCGAGCCTGAGGGGATCTTGAACGGCTCGAACAGGAACGAGCGCAGCAGGAACACCGCCAGGATCACCGGGAACAGGCCGGCTGTCCAATCCAGCCACCAGGGCTGGGCCAGCAGCTTGGCACGTGCGGCCTCTATGTCGCCGTCGACCTGTTGGATGCCGAGCTTTTGCAACTCGCTGCGGCGCAGGGCATCCTGAGCCTGCAGGCGCTCGGCCGCAGTACTGCGCGCCGGCGCAAAGCGGTAGCGCTCGGCAAACCAAAAGCCCATCGTGGCCAGCGTCAACATCAGCAGCAACAACGAGAAGTTGCCGATCCAGAAGCCCAGGAACCAGCCACCCAGGTAGACCGCTAGCAAGCCGTAGAGCACGGCGGTGAGGGCACTCATCATCAGTCTTCCACCTGCAATATGGCGAGGAAGGCTTCTTGCGGCACCTCGACCGTTCCGATCTGCTTCATGCGTTTTTTGCCGGCCTTTTGCTTCTCGAGCAGCTTGCGTTTGCGGGTGATGTCACCGCCATAGCATTTTGCCAGCACGTTCTTGCGCAGGGCCTTGATGTTCTCGCGGGCAATGATGTTGGCGCCAATGGCCGCCTGGATCGCC
Source organism: Burkholderiales bacterium (assembly GCA_025350145.1). Taxonomy (GTDB): domain Bacteria; phylum Pseudomonadota; class Gammaproteobacteria; order Burkholderiales; family Burkholderiaceae_C; genus Pseudaquabacterium. The sequence continues at coordinate 61,427 of JANXYH010000017.1, forward strand.
ACGTCGTACATCTGGCGCGGGATCTGCTCGCGCATCTTCGAGGCCACGGCCCTGCCGCGGTACAGGCTCCGGGCGCGGTGGACGATGATCGACAGCGCATCGACCCGGTCGCCGTTGATCAGCAGATCGACCTTGACCACGTCGGCGGCGCGGTACTCCTTGAACACGTAGTCCATCGAGGCATAGCCGCGCGACACGCTCTTGAGCTTGTCGAAGAAGTCCAGCACGATCTCAGCCAGCGGCAGCTCGTAGGTCAGCATCACCTGGCGGCCGTGGTAAGCCATGTTCAGTTGCACGCCGCGCTTCAAATTGGCCAGCGTCATCACCGGGCCGACGCTGTCCTGCGGCATGTACAGGTGGACGGTGACGATGGGCTCGCGGATCTCGCGGATGCGCCCCAGGTCGGGCATCTTCGACGGGTTCTCGACCTGCAGCACGGTGCCGTCGTTCAACTCGACCTGGTAGACCACGCTGGGCGCGGTGGTGATCAGGTCCTGGTCGAACTCGCGCTCCAGCCGCTCCTGGACGATCTCCATGTGCAGCAGGCCGAGGAAACCACAGCGAAAGCCGAAACCCAGCGCCTGGCTGACCTCGGGCTCGTAGCGCAAGGAGCTGTCGTTGAGCTTGAGCTTCTCCAGCGCGTCGCGCAACTGGTCGTACTCGCTGGCCTCGGTCGGGTACAGGCCGGCGAAGACCTGGGGCTGGATCTCCTTGAAGCCGGGCAGCGGCTCGATCGCCGGGCCGGCATTGTTCGGCAGCTTCTTGTCCAGCGTGACCGTGTCGCCGACCTTGGCCGCCTGCAACTCCTTGATGCCGGCGATCAGAAAGCCGACCTCACCGGCCTTGAGCTGCTCGCGCGGATCGGACTTGGGCGTGAACACGCCAAGCTGCTCCAGCGGGTAGCTGGCATTGGTGGCCATCATGCGGATGCGGTCGCCCTTCCTGAACACGCCGTCCACCACCCGCACCAGCATCACCACCCCGACATAGTTGTCGAACCAACTGTCGATGATCATCGCCCGCGGCGGGCCGTCGACCTGGCCCCTGGGCGCGGGCATGCGTTGGATCACCGCCTCGAGGATGTCCTCGATCCCCAAGCCGGTCTTGGCCGAGCAGGGAATGGCATCGTCGGCATCGATGCCGATCACGTCCTCGATCTCGGCCCGGGCATTTTCCGGATCGGCCTGCGGCAGATCCATCTTGTTCAGCACCGGCACGACCTCGACATGCAACTCCAGCGCGGTGTAGCAATTGGCCACCGTCTGCGCCTCGACACCCTGGCTGGCGTCGACCACCAGCAGGGCGCCCTCGCAGGCCGACAGCGAGCGGCTGACTTCGTAGCTGAAGTCCACATGCCCTGGCGTGTCGATCAGGTTGAGGTTGTAGACCCGGCCGTCGCGGGCGGTGTAGCTCAGCGCGGCGGTCTGCGCCTTGATGGTGATGCCACGTTCGCGCTCGATGTCCATCGAGTCCAGCACCTGCGCTTCCATCTCGCGGTCGCTCAAGCCGCCGCAACGTTGGATCAGGCGATCGGCCAGGGTCGATTTGCCATGGTCAATGTGGGCAATGATCGAAAAATTTCTGATGTGATCCATGGTTCAGTGCCGCGTCCAATGCAGGGCAGGCGCAACCGGGAGGAGGTTGCGACACGGGCTCGAATCGCGCAGCGATGCGGAGCCGGGATGCGGAGCCGCGATGCGGCCAGTCGAAGTCAAAAAAAAGGCACGTCCAAAGTGAGACGCGCCGTCCAACAAAATGTTTGGCAACTGCTTGTTGGGAGGTCATTGTAGCCAAAAGCGCCCAGCCCCAGCCGGCGTCGGCAGGCAAGCCATCCACAGCTTGTCCACAGGCCGGGCCGGCCCGCCCGGCAGCGCGGTTCACTTGCCGGGGCGGATCACCAGGTAGTTGACCCACTCGCCGCGCCGCACCATGACGCTGACGGCGCGGGTTTTTTCAGCCTTGCCGGCCAGGGCCATGAACTGCTTCAGGTCGGCGACCTCGGTGTTGTCCAGGGCCAGGATCACGTCGCCCTCGCGCAGACCGGCCCGTGCGGCCGCACCCTCGGCGCCATCGACCCGAACGCCGCCGCGGATCTTCAACTCGCGGCGCTGGCTGTCGCCCAACTCGCTCACCGTCAGTCCGAGCGCGGACTTACCGGCGGCGCTGGCGCCGGGCTCAACCTGGGCCACGCGGGTGACGGCATCGGCTTCGAACTCGACCACGGTGACGCTGATGTCGCGCAAGTTGCCGCGGCGGTAGACCTGCAACACGGCTTTGGTGCCGGGCTTGGTGTTGCCGATCAAGCGCGGCAGGTCGCCTGACTTCTCGATCACTTTGCCATCGACCTTGGTGATGATGTCGCCCGGCTCGATCCCGGCCTTGTCGGCCGGGCCACCGGCGTCGGCGCCGCTGACCAAGGCGCCGGTGGGTTTGCCCAGGCCGATCGATTCAGCCACGTCCTTGCTGACCGGGCCGATGCGCACGCCGATGCGGCCGCGGATGACGCGCCCGCTGCTGCGCAACTGGTCGGCGACGCGGCCGGCCTCGTCGATCGGAATCGCGAACGAGATGCCCATGAAGCCGCCCGAGCGGCTGTAGATCTGCGAGTTGACGCCGACCACCTCGCCGCGCATGTTGATCAGCGGGCCGCCGGAGTTGCCCGGGTTGATGGCCACGTCGGTCTGGATGAAGGGCAGGTAGTCGCCGGTATCGCGGGCCTTGGCGCTGACGATGCCGGCGGTGACGCTGTTCTCCAGCCCGAACGGCGAACCTATGGCCATCACCCATTCACCGACCTTGAGCCGCCCGACATCGCCGAGCTTGACCGCCGGCAGGCCACTGGCCTCGATCTTGACCACCGCCACGTCGGTGCGCTTGTCCGCGCCGATGATCTTGGCCTTGAATTCGCGCTTGTCGGTCAGCGTCACCAGCACCTCGTCGGCACCGTCGACAACATGCGCATTGGTCATCACGAAGCCGTCGGCGCTGAGGATGAAGCCCGAGCCGACGCCGCGCTGGGTCGGCTCCTCGTCGTTGTTGTTGTTGCCATTGCCACGCGGCGCGTTGCGGCCACCCGGCCCGCCGGGCAGGGGAATGCCGAAGCGGCGAAAGAATTCCTCCATGTTCGGGTCCATGCCCGGCGCGGTGGCATTGCGGCCACTGCGCTCGAGCGTGCGGATGTTGACCACCGATGGCCCGACCCGCTCGACCAGCTCGGTGAAGTCGGGCAACTCGCCCTTGCCCTGCGCCGCACTGGCGCCGGGCAGCAAGGCGGTCAGCAGCGTCAATGCCGCGCTCAGGCCGAGCGACAGCAGCAGCGGTCGGCGGGGGGTGGGCAAATGCGGTGTCAACGCGCTCAGGAATTTCGGCATCTGGGGCTCTCTCGTCGTCTCAAAGGGTTGGGCGGGTCGGTCGGGGCGGGGAACAGGGTAGGCCAACACAGGTCGCCCGAATTCGGCCGCTCACTTCAATTCGACCGTGCGGTTGTCGACCTGGCGCAGCCAGGTGCCATCGGGCTGGGCGACGCGGCGGATCGACTGCTGCCGGCGGTCCTCGAGGTAGCGGTCGATCGTGCGGTCGCGGACCAACACCACAGCATCGACGGCCAGGCTGCTGTTGTTGCCGCGCAGGCCGGTGTCGGCGCTGGCCAAGGTCGGCCCGACCGTGTCCTCGGGCGCGGCGCGCAGCACCCAGACCATGCTGGCGACAGCGGCAAAGCCGGCGGCCATGGCCAAGGGCCCGGCCAGACGCCGCCAGGGCAGGCGGCGCGGCGCCAGCGGCACGGCCTCGTCGGCCAGACGCAGCCGCAAGGCCTGCAGGAAGCGTTCATCGGCGACTGCGCCAGCGGCCAATTCGTCGCTGCGCATCACGTCGCCGAGCAACAGGAAGCGGTGCCAGCGGGCACGCGCTTCGGGGTCGTAGCGCCAGGCGGCGCAGGCCTGCGCCAGCTCGCCAGGACCACAGGCGTCGTCGACCAGCGCAGACAAAGCCGGGCCGCAACCGTCCTGCGCCAAGGTGCCGGTCTGGCCGTGGCGACTGCGTCGTTCATCAAGTCTCTTGTCCATACCCTTCACCACCTGTCTGTGACCGCGGCAGCGACGCCGCCGGCGCTCGCCGCATTGCCCACCCTGCTCACCACCGCTCGCCCGCCCGCCTGTCCAGCAGCGGCTTCAGGCGCTGTGAGATCGCCTCGCGCGCCCGGAAGATGCGTGAGCGCACCGTGCCGATCGGGCAAGCCATCGCCACTGAAATCTCCTCGTAGCTCAAGCCCTCAATTTCGCGCAGGGTGATGGCCTGGCGAAGATCCTCAGACAAATCGTCGATCGCAGCGTTCACGGTCTGGGCGATTTCCTTGCTGGCCAGCAACGCCTCGGGCGTTTCGGCATGGCTTAGTTCGCGCTTGCCGCGGTAAGTTTCGTCATCTTCGTCCGATTCGCCCAGCAATGCCGACTCCAGCACCACCGGGTCGCGCTTCATGTCCATCAGCGCCTTCTTGGCGGTGTTGACGGCGATGCGGTAGAGCCAGGTGTAGAAAGCGCTGTCGCCACGGAATTGCGGCAGCGCCCGGTAAGCGCGGATGAACGACTCCTGGGCGATGTCGGGCACCAGGTTGGTGTCGCGCACCATCCGAGAGATCAGCCGCTCTAGCCGGCGCTGGTACTTGACGACCAGCATTTCGAAGGCGCGCTGCTCGCCGCGTTGCGCGCGCTCGACCAGCGCAGCATCGGTGGCGTCCGGAATCACGCCGCCGGCCCGGACTGTGGCGACCCGGCTTGCGGCCTGTCGGCCTGGCGCGACCAAGCCAGCAGGGCCACCCGCATGCCATGCCAACGCCGGCCTGCATCGCCGCGATGCAGGCAGGCCCAGGTGTGGCGTCGGGCGCCGGCCACCCGCCAGCGCAGCAGGATCCAGGCGCCCAGGTCGATCTGCACCCGCAGGTCTGACAGGGCATGACCCGGTCCGGTCGGCGACGCGGTTGCCAGCCACTGCCATTGCTGGCCATCCCAGCGCACATGGCCGGCGACCGGGCGCCAGGACCAGGCGCCGACCACGGCCGCCGATCCGGCCACCAGCAGCAGACCCAAGGCCGGCAGATCCACGCCCAGCAGCGCCGCCAGCAAGGCCTGGATGCCAGCGCCCAGCGCCAGCGCGTAGCCCAGCGCGATCAGCACCCGCTCGAACCGCCCGCTGGCGATAGGCGCGTCGGCAGGGGGGGCGTGGCGCATCGCCGGGGCACAGCGGTCGAGGGCCGCAGCAGGCCGCTAGACCCGGCGCAGGACGAGCGTGCCGTTGGTGCCGCCGAAGCCGAAGTTGTTCTTCACCGCGACCTCGATCTTCATGTCGCGCGCGCTGTTGGCGCAGTAGTCCAGGTCGCACTCGGGGTCCTGGTTGAAGAGGTTGATCGTCGGCGGGCTGACCTGGTGGTGCAGTGCCAGCACCGTGAACACCGACTCGATCCCGCCAGCCCCGCCGAGCAGGTGCCCGGTCATGGATTTGGTGGAATTGACGGTCAGCGCCTTGGCGTGGTCGCCAAAGGCCAGCTTGATCGCGTTGGTCTCGTTCAGGTCGCCCAGCGGCGTGGAAGTGCCATGGGCATTGAGGTACTGCACCTCGTCGGCGTTGACGCCGGCATTGCGCAGCGCGGCGCGCATCGCCCGCTTCGGCCCGTCGACGTTGGGCGCGGTCATGTGGAAGGCATCGGCACCCATGCCGAAGCCGGCCAATTCGGCATAGATCTTGGCGCCGCGCGCCTTGGCGTGCTCGAACTCCTCCAGCACCATCGCCCCAGCGCCTTCGCCCAGCACAAAGCCGTCGCGGTCTTTGTCCCAGGGCCGCGAGGCGGTGGCGGGCGAGTCGTTGCGGGTGGACAGCGCGCGCGCAGCGGCAAAGCCACCCAGCCCCAGCGGCGAAATCGTCGCCTCGGCGCCACCGGCAATCATCACGTCGGCATCGCCATATTCGATCATCCGCCCGGCGTCACCGATGCAATGCAGGCCGGTGGTGCAGGCCGTGACCATGGCCACGTTCGGGCCGGTGTAGCCGTACTTGATCGAGAGGTGGCCCGAGATCATGTTGATGATCGAAGCCGGGACGAAGAACGGCGAAATCCGCCGCGGCCCGCGTGCGCCATATTCGACCTGGGTCTGCTCGATCATTGGCAGGCCGCCTATGCCCGAGCCGACCATGCAGCCGATCCGCTCGGCCTGCGCCTCGCTCAGGGTCTTGCCGTCCGGCAGACCGGCGTCGGTCACCGCCTGGATCGCAGCGGCCAGGCCGAAGTGGATGAAGGTGTCCATGTGGCGGGCCTCCTTGCCGGGGATGTAGTCCTCGACATTGAAGCCCTTGACCTCGCCGGCGAACTTGCAGGCAAAGGCCGAAGCGTCGAACTTGGTGATGTTGGCAATGCCAGAGCGGCCGGCCACCAGGTTGGCCCAGGCCTCGGCCACGCTGTTGCCGACCGGGCTGACCAGCCCGAGCCCAGTGACCACGACACGACGGCGAGCCATGCCGTGGACTCAGCCCTTTTGGTGCGTCGAGGCGTAATCCACCGCCAACTGCACGGTCGTGATCTTCTCGGCCTCTTCGTCGGGGATTTCGATGCCGAACTCGTCCTCCAGGGCCATCACCAGTTCCACCGTGTCAAGCGAGTCGGCGCCCAAGTCGGCAACAAAGGCCTTCTCGTTGGTGACGTCGCCCTCGGGCACGCCGAGTTGCTCGGCGATGATTTTTTTGACACGTGCTTCGATATCGCTCATGACTCCTCCAGGAGTAAAAATTCAAATCCAGCCTGGGATTCTACTGGCCGTGCCGTCGCCCCAAGGGCATCGCCACGCCGCGCCGGTCGGGCCTTCGCCCGGCGTCTTGGGTCGGTGACTGTGGCCGCTTCAGCCCATGTACATGCCGCCGTTGACATGCATTTCGGTGCCGGTGATGTAGCCCGCCAGGGGCGAGGCCAGGAACGCCACGGCGTGGCCGATTTCTTCGGGCGTGCCCAAGCGGGCGAGCGGAATTTGCGCCAGCAGCGCGGCCCGCTGGGCCTCTGCCAGAGCGTCGGTCATGTCGGTGGCGATGAAGCCCGGGGCAATGCAGTTGACGGTGATGTTGCGGCTGCCCAGTTCACGCGCCAGGGCCCGGCTCATGCCGGCCAGCCCGGCCTTGGCCGCAGCGTAGTTGGCCTGGCCGGCATTGCCGCTGGCCCCGACCACCGAGCTGATGTTGATGATGCGGCCATAGCGCTGCTTCATCATGCCGCGCATCACCGCCCGGCAGAGGCGGAACACCGCCTTCAGGTTGGTGTCATGGACAGCGTCCCAGTCCTCGTCCTTCATCCGCACGCCCAAGCCGTCGCGGGTGATGCCGGCGTTGTTGACCAGCACCTGCAAGCCGCCCTCGGCCTTGACGATGGCCTCGATCGCCGCATCGACCGCCGCCGCATCGGTGACGTTCAGGCAGATGCCGCGACCGCCGGCAGCCGCCAGCGCCACGCTGATCGCCTGCGCACCGGCCAGGGTGGTGGCCGTGCCGATGACGGTGTAGCCCTGCGCGGCCAGCGTCGCAGCGATGGCCTTGCCGATGCCGCGCGTCGCGCCGGTAACGAGCGCGACTTGACGTTTCTCGCCGGTAACGAGCGCGACTTGACGTTTCTCGCCAGTGACGAGCGCAACTTGCGGCTTCGCGTCGGTGCCGGGCCCGCCCTGCTTCGTTTCACTCATGCCAGCATTCCCCTGACTTCGACCAGGCTGGCCGGATCGAACAAGGCCGCGCCGGTCAGTTCAGCGTCAATGCGCTTGACCATGCCCGCCAGCACCTTGCCCGGGCCGCACTCGACGACATGCCGCAATCCCCGCGCCTTCAGTGCCTGCACCACTTCGACCCAGCGCACCGGGCCCGAGGCCTGGCGGTAGAGCGCATCGCGGATCGCGGCCGGGTCGCTGACGACTTGGGCATCGATGTTGTTCACCACCGGCAGGCGCGGCACCTGCCAGGCCACGCTGGCCAGCCGCTCGCGCAACTGCTCTGCCGCCGGCTGCATCAGCGCGCAATGGAAGGGCGCAGACACCGCCAGCGGCAGCGTGCGCTTGGCGCCCATCGCCTTGAGCAATTCGCAGGCCTTGTCGACACCGGCCTTGCTGCCGGCGATCACGGTCTGCCTCGGATCATTGAAATTGGCCGCCGAGACAACCTCGCCACTGGCCTGTGCCGCCTGCGCGCAGCCCTGCTCGACCAGGGCCGGCTCCAGGCCGAGGATCGCCGCCATTGCGCCCACGCCCACCGGCACCGCCGCCTGCATCGCCTGGGCGCGAAAGCGCACCAGCGGCAAGGCCTCGCCCAGACTGAGCGCGCCAGCGGCAACCAGGGCCGAATACTCACCCAGCGAATGCCCGGCCAGCGCCGCCGGCTCGGCGCCACCTTCGGCGCGCCAGGCGCGGTAGCAGGCGATCGCTGCCGTCAGCATCACCGGCTGGGTGTTGGTGGTCAGGTCGAGCAGATCCTTGGGGCCCTGGCGGATCAGCCCGGCGATGTCCTGGTCCAGCGCCTGCGCCGCCTCGTCCAAGGTGGCGCGCACCGCCGGGTGGTCGCCCCAAGCATCGAGCATGCCCACGGCCTGCGAGCCCTGGCCGGGGAAAACGAACGCGAACGAATTCATCGCAGTGGGCACTCCGATCCGGGCAAGGTGTATTGGGTAGAGGTCGGGCGGACGGGCGGACGGGCGGTCGGGCGGACAGGCGGACAGGCGGGTGGACTACAGGTCCAGCAGCACCGCGCCCCAGGTGAAGCCGCCACCCACGCCTTCGAGCAACAGTGTCTGGCCAGGGCGGATCCGGCCGGCGCGCACGGCGTGGTCCAGCGCCAGGGGAATCGAGGCGGCCGAGGTGTTGCCGTGCTGGTCGACTGTCACGACCAGCTTGTCCAGCGGCAGCCTCAGCTTCTTGGCCGTGCCCTGCATGATGCGGATATTGGCCTGGTGCGGGATCAGCCAGTCGATGTCGCTGGCCTGCCGCCCGGCCTTGGCCAGCACCGCCCTGGCGGCCGACTCCAGCACCCCCACGGCCAGTTTGAACACCGCCGGGCCGTCCATCTTCAGCAGCGGATCGCCTGACACCTGGCCGCCCGAGACCGTGCCCGGGACGCAAAGGATGCCGGCGTGCCGGCCATCGGCATGCAGCTCCGTCGCCAGGATGCCGGGCGTGTCGCTGGCCTGCAGCACGACCGCGCCGGCACCATCGCCGAACAGCACGCAGGTGCTGCGGTCGTTGAAATCGAGCAATCGCGAAAACACCTCAGCGCCAATCACCAGGGCGCGGCTGGCGCTGCCGGTGCGGATCATCGCGTCGGCCACGGTCAAGGCATAGACGAAACCGCTGCACACCGCCTGCACGTCAAATGCGGCGCAGCCAGCAATGCCCAGCTTGGCCTGGAGGATGCAGGCCGAGGACGGGAACACCATGTCCGGCGTCGAGGTGGCGACGATGATCAGGTCGATGTCGCCGGGCTGCAGCGCGGCCGCCGCCAAAGCCCGGCGCGCAGCCACTGCCGCCAGGTCGCTGACCTGGCTGTCGGCATCGACGAAATGGCGGGCGCTGATGCCGGTGCGCTCAACGATCCACTGGTCCGAGGTCTCGACCCCGCGCTGGGCCAGCTCGGCGGTCAGATCGGCGTTGGTGACGCGCCGTGCCGGCAAGAAGCTGCCGGTGCCGGTGATGCGTGAATAGCGGGGCGGTGAAGCGGGATTGGCGGTCATGCGGCCTGGGGTGCGGTGCCATCCGTCGGGGTTGACGGCATGGCCAAGGCGCTGCGGATCTGGTCGTGCACCCGGTCGAGCAATCGGTTGCGGGCGGCATCATACGCTCGGGCCATGGCCCGCTCGAAGGCCAGTTCATCAGCCGATCCATGGGCCTTGAAGACCAAGCCGCGCAGGCCCAGCAAGGCGCCGCCGCTGTAGCGCCTGGGGTCGACCCGGTCGCGAAAGCGCTTGAGCACCGGCAGCGCGGCCAGGGCGGCAAGCTTGGACAGCGGTGTCCGGCTGAACTCTTCCTTGATGAACTGGGTCAGCATGCCGGCCAGCCCCTCGGAGGTCTTGAGCAGCACGTTGCCGACGAAGCCGTCGCAGACCACCAGGTCGGCGGTGCCCTTGTAGATGTCGTTGCCTTCGACATTGCCGAGAAAATTGATCAGCCCGGCGGCATGGGCATTGCGCAGAAGTTCGGCGGCGCGCTTGATCGTGTCATTGCCCTTGATCGCCTCTTCGCCGATGTTGAGCAGGCCGACGCTGGGCCGGGCAATGCCGTCCAGGGCGCTGACCAGGGCGCTGCCCATAAGGGCGAACTGCAACAGGTTTTCGGCGTCGCAATCGACATTGGCGCCCAGGTCCAGCACCTTGGTGAAGCCGCCGCGGGCATTGGGCAATTGGGCGGCGATGGCCGGACGGTCGATGCCGTCGAAGGTCTTGAGCACATAGCGCGCCACCGCCATCAGTGCGCCGGTGTTGCCGGCACTGACGCAGACATCGGCGGCGGCGGGTTCGGACCCTTGCGCCTTGAGCTGGGCTATCGCCACCCGCATCGACGAGTCGCGCTTGCGCCGCAGCGCCACCTCGACCGGGTCATCCATGGCCACGATCTCACTGGCCAGCACCGGCGTGCAACGTGGCCAGCCCTGGGCCGGCGCCAGCGCAGCGGCCGTGCCGACCAGCAGCAGATCGGCCAGCGGGTGGGCCGCGAGAAAGGTCCGGCAGGCCGGCAAGGTGACCGCCGGCCCGTGGTCACCGCCCATGCAGTCGACCGCCAACCGTACCCGCGCCAGAGGCGACAACACGCCATTCGACATGCTCAGCTCGGCGCGATGGTCAGAGAGTTGGGAAGCTTGCAGCACAGCCGCAGCACGCTAGGTCAACCGGGGCTGGAGCGCAAGCCGGGCCAGCCCTCGGCGCAAGCCGGTCCAGCCCTCGGCGCAAGCCGGTCCAGACCTTGGCGCAAGCCGGTCCAGACCTTGGCGCCGCCGACCCGAGGCGGCCAGTCCAGGCCCTGCAAACAATCCGGCTGCACGTTGGCCAAGCCGGACCCCACGAATTCAGGCGTCGGCCTTGGTCTTGAGCACCTTGCGGCCACGGTAGAAGCCGGTTGGGCTGATGTGGTGGCGCAGGTGCACCTCGCCGGTGACCGGCTCGATCCCCGTGCCCGGCGTCACCAGGGCGTTGTGCGAGCGGTGCATGCCGCGCTTTGAGGGCGACTTCTTGTTCTGTTGAACGGCCATGAAAATTCTCCAAAATCGACTTCGCTGCAGCGGCTGCGGACCCGGTCAGGCCCAATCTCAGGCCCAACGCCAGGCCCAACGCCAGGCCGGCATTGGCCACCTTGGCGACCACGGCGGCATCGGCAGGCGACCTTGAAAGCCAGGTCATTTGCGCGGCGAAAAGCCTGTGAGTATAGCAGCGTGGTCAATCGCCAGGGCTGGTCTTGAAGCCCCGCAAAGCCGCAAACGGGCTGGGCCGGGGCGCGATTTCGGCCGCCAGCGCAGTCGCGCCGGGCGCCAGCAGGGGCTCGGGGCAGGTGTCGTGTCTGGGCACCAGTGGCAGCGCCAGCAGCAATTCATCCTCGACCAGTTCGCGCAGGTCCAGCGCCTGGGGCAGGGCCAGCACGTCGTGCTCGGCCTCCTCGTCCAGCGCCTCGGCCTCGGCGGCGCTGCGCACAAATTGCAGGCGCTGGCGGATGTCCAGCCTCTGGCGCAGCGGCTGCAGGCAACGCTGGCAGCTCAGCCAGACCTCGGCCTGGACATCCAGGTCCAGCCACAACTCGGCCTGGCCGACATGCTGGGCCTGCTGGCGGCCGGCGCATCGCCAGGCAACATCGGCCAGGCTGCTGTCTTGCGGCGGGCTTTGCGATTCGGCCAAGCGCTGCAGCGCCTGGCCGGGCCAGGCCCCCGAGAGCGCCTGCCCGGCAGCGCACAACGCCGCCACATCCAGCCGCAACGGGTCGTGTGGGGCGGGGCGGGGGTGCAGCATCCGGGCAGTTTACGGTGGCCCGGATGGGAGAATCGCCGCGCCATGAACGCGCCAAACTTCCACCCCACCCGCCACCAAGCCACCCAGCTTGCGGCCAGCCCAGCGCCCGAGTGGCCCGCGCTGGTGCTGGGCTCGAGCTCGCGCTACCGGCGCGAGCTGTTGCTGCGCCTGCGCCTGCCCTTCACGGTGGCCGCGCCCGAGGTCGACGAGACGCCACGGCCGGGCGAGGCCCCCGCCGCCCTGGCGCTGCGCCTGGCCTTGGCCAAGGCCAGGGCGGTCGCCGACCTGCACCCGGCAGCGGTGGTGATAGGCGCTGACCAGGTCGCCGACCTGGCCGGCGAGCCGATCGGCAAACCCGGTGACCACGCCCGCGCCTGTGCCCAGTTGCGCCGGCTCAGCGGCCAGACCGCCGTGTTCCAGACCGCGCTGGCGGTGGTGCGCCGCTCGACCGGCTTCGAGCAGGCGCTGTGCCTGCCCGTCAAGGTGCGGTTTCGCGCCCTCGTCGAGGCCGAAATCGAACGCTACCTGCGCCTGGAGCAACCCTATGACTGCGCCGGCAGCGCCAAGTGCGAGGGCCTGGGGATTGCGCTGCTGGAGGCGATTTACAGCGACGACCCGACCGCCTTGATCGGCCTGCCGCTGATCCACACCAGCACACTGCTGCGCGCCGCCGGGCTGGATCCGGTGCTGGCGGCGACTTGATGCCCGGCCCTGCACCGGCGCAGGTCGGGCGGCTGCTGCTGGTGCCCAACACCCTGGACCTGGGCAGCGGCGTCGAGGTGCCGCTGGACCAGGTGCTGCCACGGGCGGTGATCGAGCAGGCTGCCGGCCTGGGCCATTGGGTGGCCGAGAACGCCCGCAGTGCGCGCGCCCTGCTCAAGCGGGTTGATGCGCTGGTGCCGCTGGCGCTGCCGCTGCAATCGATCCAGATCCAGGAGTTGCCGCGGCCGCGCAAGGGCGCCGGCCCGAATCAGGCTGCGCCCGACCTGGCGCCTTTGCTGGCGCCGGCCCTGGCCGGACACGACATCGGCCTGGTTTCCGAGGCCGGCCTGCCCGGCGTCGCCGACCCGGGCGCGACGCTGGTCGCGGCGGCGCATGCCGCTTCGCTGGTGGTCGAGCCCCTGGCCGGACCGAGTTCGCTGCTGCTGGCGCTGGCCGGCAGCGGCCTCAACGGCCAGAGTTTTGCCTTCGTCGGCTACTTGCCGATCGAGGCCACAGCGCGGGCGGCGCGCATCCGCGAGCTCGAGGCGCTGTCACGCCGCCAGGGCCAGACCCAGATCGCGATCGAGACGCCCTACCGCAACGACGCCCTGCTGGCCGCCCTGCTCGAACATTTGCAGCCCGGCACGCGGCTGGCCGTGGCCAGCGGCCTGAGCCTGCCGCAGGGCCGCTGCAGCAGCCGCAGCGTGGCTGCCTGGCGGGCGCTGCGCGGCCATGCCCAGGCCCATGCGTTGGGCGACCGGTTGCCGGCGGTGTTCCTGTTCCTGGCCGGCTGAAACCCACTCAACCAGCTTCCGCCGGCTCAGCCGTTGCCGCCGCCCAGCAGCATCGCCACCTTGCGCTTGCTGCGGATGTTGGGCGACAGGCCTCGCGCGGGCGCCGACATCGCGGGCGACTTCTCCCAGGCGGGGCTGGCATCGGTGCCTACGGCGGATTCGTAGGGCCGGTCAAAGAAGGGGTCAGAAGCCAGGCGCGGCGCGGCGTAGACCGGCGGGCGCAGCGGTCGTGCCGAGGCAACTTCGGCGGCACGCCATTCGCGCTCGGGTCGGGCGCGCAACTCGCCCTCGCCCTCGTCGCGGGCGCGCGGCGGCGGGCGGCGCGGGCGCTCGTCCTCGAGCTCGAAGGCCTCGATCTCGATCTTCTTCTTGATCAGCCGCTCGATGTCGCCGACCAGGCGGATGTCGTCGCGGTCGACCAGCGTCACCGCCAGCCCGGACGCGCCGGCACGCCCGGTGCGGCCGATGCGGTGGATGTAGTCCTCGGCGTTGTACGGCACGTCGAAATTGAACACCGCCGGCAAATCGGCGATGTCCAGCCCGCGGGCGGCGACGTCGGTGGCCACCAGCACATCGACCTCGCCGCGCTTGAACGCCGCCAGCGACTTCAGCCGCTCGTCCTGCGACTTGTCGCCGTGCAGCGCCGAGGTCCGCAGGCCGTCGCGCTCGAAGGCCCTGGCCAGCCGCGCCGCGCCGAGCTTGGAGTTGACGAAGACGATTGCCTGGGTCAGTTCGCGCTCACGGATCAACTGCCGCACCGCCCGCCGCTTGTCGTCCTCGTCGACGCTGTAAAAGCGCTGCTCGACATTGGTCGCGGTGGCATTGGGCCGCGCCACCTCGACCGTGATCGGGTCCTGCAGGTAGCTCTGCGACAGGCGGCGGATCTCGGGCGAGAAGGTGGCCGAGAACAGCAGTGTCTGGCGCTGCTTGGGCAGGTACGACAGGATCCGCTGCAGGTCGGGCAGGAAGCCGATGTCAAGCATCCGGTCGGCCTCGTCCAGGACCACGTACTCGACCTGGTTGAGGACACAGTTCCTGGCCTCGATATGGTCCAGCAGCCGCCCCGGCGTGGCGATCAGCACCTCGACGCCGCGCTTCAACTCCAGCGTCTGCGGCTTCATGTCGATGCCGCCAAACACCACGGTGGAGCGCAACTGGGTGTGCTTGGCGTAGGTCTTGACGTTGTTCGCCACCTGGTCGGCCAACTCGCGGGTGGGCGTCAGCACCAGCGCCCGCACCGGGTGCCTGGCGGGCGAGACCGAGGCGGTCTCGTGGGCCATCATCTTCTGCAACAGCGGCAGGGTGAAGGCGGCGGTCTTGCCGGTGCCGGTCTGGGCCGCGCCCATCACGTCGCGGCCGGCCAGCACCAGCGGGATCGCCTTGGCCTGGATCGGCGTCATCGCGGTGTAGCCGGAATCGGCCACCGCGCGCAGCAGTTTGGCGTCCAGGGCCAGCGTATTGAAAGCCTGCGGCGCGGCTTGCGGGTCTGGCCCGTCGTGGGGTTGGGTTTCGCTCATGAACCTGGGATTATCCCTGAGCCGCGCCAGTGGCCGCCCGGCCGGCACTGGGCGCGCCGCCGGCTCCTAGAATCGCGGCTTCGTTTCCGGCCCCCATCCCGCCCCGCCACGCCCACCGCGACATGAACATCCTCCTGCTCGGTGCTAACGGCCAATTGGGATGGCAACTGCGGCGCGCACTCGCTCCGTTGGGACGCCTGACGGCCTGGGACCGCGGCGATGCCGGCGGTGATCTGGCCAGGCCGGACGAACTCGCCCAGGGGCTGCGCCGGCTGCGCCCGGAGGTGGTCGTCAATGCCGCCGCCTATACCGCCGTAGACCGGGCCGAGCAGGACGCCGTCGCCGCGCAGTTGATCAACGCCAGCGCACCGCAGGCGATCGCCCAGGTCCTGGCCGAATCGGGCGCCATGCTGGTGCACTACAGCACCGATTTCGTGTTCGACGGCAGCGGCAGCGCGGCCTGGGCCGAGGACGCGCCGACCGTACCGCTGAACGTCTACGGCCGCAGCAAGTTGGCTGGCGAACAGGCGATCCGCGCCAGCGGCTGCCGGCACCTGATCCTGCGCACCAGTTGGGTCCACGCCGCGCGCGGGCAGAACTTTGCCCGCACCATGCTGCGCCTGGCGGCCGAGCGCGACAGCCTGAACGTGGTCGACGACCAGATCGGCGCACCGACCGGCGCCGACCTGCTGGCCGACACCACCGCCCATGCGCTGCGCGCGCTCGCACAGCGCCCGGAACTGGGTGGCACCTACCACGCCTGCGCGGCCGGCGAGGTGAGTTGGTGCGGCTATGCGCGTCACCTGCTGGGCTGGGCGCGGGCACGCGGCGTGGCGCTGCGCGCCAGTGCCGAATCGGTGCACGCCATCGCCAGCGCCGACTACCCCAGCGCCGCCCGTCGCCCGCTCAATTCGCGCCTGGACACGACCCGGCTGTGCCGCCAATTCGGCCTGCAGATGCCGGACTGGCGCGACAGCGTCAACCGCATGCTGGCCGAGGTGCTGCAGTTGCCGCTGCGGGCGCCTGCCCGGCCCGACGGGCTTGCCCAATGAAGTTCAGCCGCACCCGCATCGCCGAGGTGGTGCTGATCGAGCCGCAGCGCTTGGCCGATGCCCGCGGCTGGTTCATGGAGTCGTTCAGCGCACCCAAGTTTGCCCAAGGCCTGGCCGGGCTGGGGCTGCCGCTGCCGGCGCCGTTCGTGCAGGACAACGAATCGCAGTCCGCCGCCGGCGTGCTGCGCGGACTGCACTACCAAGTCCCGCCACATGCCCAGGGCAAGCTGGTCCGGGTGGTGCAGGGCAGCGCCTTCGACGTGGCGGTCGACCTTCGCCGCGGTTCGGCCAGCTTCGGCCAATGGACCGGCGCCGAACTCAGCGCCAGCAATCTCTGCCAACTCTGGATTCCGGCCGGCTTTGCCCACGGCTTCCTGGCACTGCACGACGACACCCGCTTCGTCTACAAGACCACCGCCGTCTACGCCCGCGACAGCGAACGGGCGATCCGCTGGGACGACCCGGCCATCGCTATTCGCTGGCCGACGCTGGCCTCGGGCTTGCCGCCGCTGCTCGCGCCCAAGGACGCCGCCGCCCCGCTGCTGGCCGACGCCGAACTGTTCTGACCCGGCGCCGGCTGTAGCCCGCTGCCATCGCCGCCACTTTCTCTCGAACCGCCCCGCACGCCGTGACCGAATCGACCCCCTACCACGCCCTTCAGCGCAGCCTGCGCGCGCAGCCCCGCACCTGGCTGGTCACAGGCGTGGCCGGATTCATCGGCAGCCACCTGCTGGAGAACCTGCTGGGCTTGAACCAGCGCGTCGTCGGCCTGGACAACTTCGCCACCGGCCACCGCCACAACCTCGACCAGGTGCGGCAAATCGTCGGCGAGGCGGCCTGGTCCGGCTTTCGCCTGATCGAGGGCGACATCCGAAACCTGGACGACTGCCAGGCGGCCTGCCAGGGTGTCGACCATGTGCTGCACCAGGCGGCGCTGGGCTCGGTGCCGCGCTCGCTGGCCGACCCGATCACGACCAACGCGGCCAACATCGGCGGCTTCCTCAACATGCTGGTCGCCGCACGTGATGCCGGCGTCCAACGCTTCGTCTACGCCGCCAGCAGCTCCACCTATGGCGACCACCCCGGCCTGCCCAAGGTCGAGGATGTCATCGGCAGGCCGCTGTCGCCCTATGCCGTGACCAAGTACGTCAACGAGCTGTATGCCGATGTCTTTGCCCGCGCCTACGAGATGCAATCCATCGGCCTGCGCTACTTCAACGTCTTCGGCCCGCGCCAGGACCCGCAGGGCGCCTACGCCGCCGTGATCCCCAAATGGGCCGCCGCGATGCTGGCCGGCCAGCCGGTACACATCAACGGCGACGGCCAGACCAGCCGCGACTTCTGCTTCGTCGCCAATGCCGTTCAAGCCAACCTGCTGGCCGCCAGCGTGGCCGATGGCGGCGCCGTCAACCAGGTCTACAACGTCGCGGTCGGTGACCAGACCACGCTGAGCCAGTTGCACGCGATGCTCGGCCAGGCCCTGGCCGGCGCGCAGCCCGGCCTGGTCGTGGCGCCGCCGCAGCACCGTGATTTCCGGGCCGGCGACGTGCGCCACTCGCGCGCCGACATCGGCAAGGTCAGCCGGCTGCTGGGCTATCTGCCCAGCCACGACATCCAGCAGGGCCTGGGCGTGACAGCCGCCTGGTACGTGGCCGCGAGCGCCCCGGTGTGAGCCCTGGCCAGCCAAGCCCGGCAACGCCTGCGCCGGGGCGCTGGCCAACCCTGCGCTGGGCCGACCTCAGCCTGGCCGCTGTCAGCCTGCTGCTGCTGGCGATCCACCTGCGCGTCGGCCTGCGCCTGTCGCCGGACTCGCATACCTACATCGCCTGGGCCGGGTTGCTGCGCCAGGACGGCTTCGACGTGGTCCGCTATCTGTCGCACAACCACCATGTGTCGTCGCCCGGCATGTACCTGCTGCCGGTCGGCCTGATCGCGGTCCTGCAGCAGGGGTTCGGCCAGGCCTGGCAGACGGCCTTCCTGGTCGTCAATCTCGGCCTGATGCTGGCCCTGCTGGTGTTGTTCCGCCAGATCCTGCTGGGGCTGGGGGCGCGTTGGCAAATCTGCGCCCTGCTGTACCCGGCGTTCCTGTTGTCGGCCGACCTCTGGACCTGGCCGCACTTTGTCTTGACCGACATGCTGTTTGCGCTGCTGGTGCTGGGCGCTGTCGGGCTGGCCCTGCGCCAAGGCCAGCCCGGCTGGGGCCGGCGCTGCGGCGGCGTCCTGCTGCTGCTGTTGATCATGCTGACCCGGCCGTCGGCACCACCGGCCGTGGCGGTGATTGGCGGCTTCATGCTGCTGGGGCCGCGCCGGCCGGCGGCACTGCGCGGCTGGTCCGGCCCGGCGCTGCTCGCCGCCACGGCCTGCCTGGTCGCGCTGGCCGCGCTCGGCTATGGCTGGCTGATGCGCTCGGTGTTGGCCGGCGATATCGACAGCGAACAACTGGCCTACCTCGCACGCATGGTCGCCAAAGGCATGGTGGTACATGACCGGCCGGACACCTTTGTCGCCAACGACGGCGGCATTTTGGACATCGCCGGCCTGTACCTGCGGCGCATGCTGGCGTTCTATTCGCCCTATGCCAGCAGCTATTCCCTGGCGCACCTGCTGGGCAACGCCGTGGTACTCGGTCTGCCGCTGCTGGGTTTGCTTGCCTGGTTATCCGGTCGTGTCCGGTTGACGCCGCCACAAGGGCGCGCGGTTGGATTGCTGCTGGCCTTGAGTCTCGGGTTTGCGCTGTTCCATGCCGCAACCCTGATCGATTTCGACTGGCGTTATCGCTTTCCAACCCTCGCGCCACTGCTGCTGTTCAGCGCGGTGGTGCTGGAGGGCCTGATGCCGACGCCGTCCGGCGGGCGCAGCGCAGTGGGCCGCCCTGCCGCCAGGCCGGGATTGGCGCGATGAACGCAATCACCCGGCCCGCGATAGCGGTCGTGATCCCGTGCTTTCGCGAGCGCGAGCATGTGCTCGGGGTGATTGCCAGGATCGGCGCCGAGGTTTCCCGGATCTACGTGGTCGACGATGCCTGCCCGGACCACACCGGGCAATTCGTCGCCGCCGGCTGCAACGACGCCCGGGTCCGCGTCCTGACCCACCCGACCAACCAGGGCGTGGGTGGCGCCACCGTCACCGGTTACCGCCAGGCGTTGGCCGACGGCATGGCGGTGGTCGTCAAGATCGATGGCGACGGGCAGATGGACCCGGCACTGCTGCCGCATTTCGTCCAGCCGCTGCTGGCAGGCACGGCGGATTACGCCAAGGGCAACCGCTTCTACCACCTCGAAAGCCTGCAGGCCATGCCCCGAGGGCGGCTCGTCGGCAACGCCATCCTGACGTTCCTGAGCAAGATCTCCAGCGGTTACTGGAACCTGTTTGACCCGACCAATGGCTATACCGCGGTCCATACCAGCGTGTTGCGCGAAATCGGGCTGGACAAATTGCGTCAGGACTTTTTCTTCGAGTCCGACATGCTGTTCCGCCTGAACATCCTGCGGGCGCATGTCGTGGATATTCCGATGCGCGCTGTCTACGGCGGGCAAAGCAGCTCGCTGCGGATCCGCAAGGTGGTGCTGCCGTTCATCCGCCTGCACCTGCGCAACGCTGCCAAGCGAATCTTCTACAACTATTTCCTGCGCGATTTTTCGCTGGCCTCGGTCGAGCTGGTGGCGGGACTGGGCCTGGTGGCTTTCGGCGCGGCTTTCGGCGCCTACCAATGGCAGCATCACGCAAGTCTCGGCATATTTGCCAGCGCCGGCACCGTACTGCTGTCGGTACTGCCGCTGCTGGTCGGGGTGCAGTTGCTGCTGTCGTTTCTCGGCTACGACATCGGCAACGTGCCGAAGCGGCCTGTCCACCCGTTCCTCTCGGCCCCCAGGGTGGGCGCAGCGCCGCCGCCCTGAGCCCGATATGGGTCGGCGCAGCGCCGCCGGCCTGCGCCCGTTCAGGGCGGCGGCGCGCTCAATGCCTGGCGAGCAGCCAGCGCGGCGCCTTGAAGCGCACGATCCGCCAATACAGCGCGGTGTAGACCACGCCGAACAGCAGGATGAAGCCGACCAGGGCCGGGGTGTTGTCCCAGAACAGCATCGCCGGGGCGATCGAGGTCATGCTCAGCGTCCACAGGTAGGGCGAGGTCATCGAATTGCGCCGCACCAGCGAGCGCCTGGACTGCTTGCCGGCGGCCCAGCGCATCACCCGGCGGTAAATCAGCGAATGCAGGTGGATGCCATCGGGCATGCCCGCCGGCTGGCCGCGCAACATCACCCGCCGGTAGATCGAAAAAACCGTCTCGAACACCGGGTAGATGCAGACCAGCAGCGGGAACATCGGCGAGACCTCTGGGTTGCGCTGCAGCAGCAGGATCGCCAGCTCTGCCACGTAGAAGCCCAGCAGGTAGGCGCCGCCGTCGCCGAGAAAGATCAAGCCGAGCGGGAAGTTCCAGACGAAGAAGCCCATCACCGCGCCGATGCCGGCCACCGCCAGCCAGGTCAGCGTGGTGTCGCCCACCTGGAAGGCGACATAGCCGATGCTGACCATGAACAGCACGGCGCACATCGAGGCCAGGCCGTTCAGGCCGTCGATGATGTTCAGCGAGTTGGCCACGCCAACGACGACAAACACCGTCACCACGGCCGCGCCCAGCGGGTAGGCGACGATCAGGTCCAGCCCGGGGACGCTGGTGCGGCTGATCACCCCGCCCAGCACCGGCACCGCCAGTGCGGCCGAGACCGCCGCGAAGAACAGCCGCCGGCCCGGGCTCTGCGACTTGGTCAGGTCCTCGGTCAGGCCGGAACAAAAGGTTGGCAAGGCGCAGGCGCACAGCCACAGCGCGAACTCGCCCAGCGCCCGGTCGCGCCAGAACAGCAGCCCGGCCGCAGCCAGCACGCCAAGGAAGATGCCGATGCCGCCGACCCGGGGAACCGGCGCGGCATGCATCTTTTGCGGGCCGGCCAGGTCATGGTCGTGGATGCGCGGGCTGAGCCAATCGACCCAGCGGACCAGCGCCAGGGTCACGATCGCGGTCACGGCAAATGCAACGATCGCAATGTGCATGGCGGCGAATTCTATCGACCGGGCCACAGGACGGGCGGGGCCACCAAGGGCTTGTCCCGTCCCCGGCTCGGCCCAGGCCGGCGACGGTGGCGCCGCACCTAGAATGCGCGGCGGCTTTGAAGCCGCAGATCGCCCGCGCCGGTGGCGTCGCTGCCGCGCAGCGCCGGCAGCGGGTCTTTCGCGCACTGGCCACAACAGGCCATATCAGGCCACAACAGGCCATTGCAGGCATTGGCCTATCCCACCCGTCCCGCCACGATGAATCTCGCCCTGCTGTCCCCCTGGCCCGGTACCAGGCGCTTGCGCTTTTGGCCAAGGGCGCTGACGGCTGTTGGCGCCGGACTGCTGCTGTGCCTGGCCTTGGCCGGTGGCGCTGCGGCACAGGGCAGCGGCAGCGGCACGAACGACGCCTCGTCCGCCAGCGGCCCGATCCGGCTGCGCCAGGGTCTGCCGGATGACGCCGCCCTGCAGGCGCCCAATCCCTGGCCGTCCTCGCTGCCCGGCGCCAGCCAGGCGGCGGCTGACGCCGGCAAGCCGGCCGACGCCGCAGCCGAACGCACAGCCAAGCCAACCGGTGAATTCGAGGCCTATGTCAGGCTGCCGCGGTTTGGCACCGATCTGGTGGCCGAACTGGCTTCCGCCAACAACGATTTCAGCCCGGTGGTTCCGCCGGACTACGTGCTGCAGTCGGGTGACGAGGTGGCGCTGCAGTTCTGGGGTTCGGTCGATGCCGACCTGCGCCTGCTGGTCGACCGAACCGGCCGGATTTCGATCCCCCGGGTGGGCGCGGTGATGGTCGCCGGCCAGCGCCTGGCCGATCTGCACGAGTTGCTGACCCGGCGCACGGCCTTGGTGTTCAAGAACTTCGAGCTCAGCGTCTCGCTGGGCCGGCTGCGCGGCGTGCGGGTCTACGTCACCGGTTACGTCAAACGCCCCGGCGCCTATGTGCTGTCCAGCCTGTCGACGGCGATGAACGCGGTGATGCGTGCCGGCGGGCCGGCGGACTCGGGCAGTTTTCGCCAGGTCGAATTGCGCCGCGGCGACAAGCTGGTCGCCAAGCTCGACCTCTACGACCTGCTGCTGCGCGGCGACAAGGGCGGCGACAGCCTGGTGCAGCCGGGCGACGTGGTGCATGTGGTCGCCGTCGGGCCCTTGGTGGCGATCAAGGGCAGCATCAACCGGCCGGCGATCTATGAGCTCAACGCCAGTGAGACCCTGGGCGATGCGCTCAAGCTGGCGGGCGGATTCGGCGCCCTGGCAGACCGCAGCCGGATCGCGATCGAGCGGCTCGAGGACCGCAACGACAAACGGGTGGTCGAGTGGAAGCTGCCCGACGCCAACCTCGCCAAGCTGAGCAGCGGCGATGTGCTGCGGGTGTTCAGTGGCGTCGACGCCGGCCTGTCGGTCATGCGACAGAACAAGCGCATCAAGGTCGAGGGCGAAGTTGGCCGGCCCGGCGAGTTCGTGCTGCCGCCCAACAGCAGCCTCAACGATGCGCTCAGGGCTGCCGGCGGCACGACCAGCTCGGCCTACCTGTATGGGGCGGTATTCACCCGCGAAAGCGTGCGCCAGGTGCAGCAGGAGAACTACGACCGCGCGCTGCGCGATTTCGAAACCCAGCTCGTCCGAACCGGCACCACCCAACGCGTGACCACCGCCGACGAAGCCTCGGCGCAGGCCGCGTCCAATGCCGCCAATGAGCGGCTGATAGACCGCCTGCGGTCGCTGCGCCCGAACGGGCGAATCGTGCTGCAGCTCACGTCCAACGCGGCCGAGTTGCCCGACCTGATCCTCGAAGATGGCGACCGGCTGCTGATCCCGCCGCGCGCCAACACCGTCGGGGTCTTTGGCAGCGTGTTCAGCGGCGGCAGCTACCTCTATTCGCCCAGCCGCACGGTCGGCGACTACCTCAACCTGGCCGGCGGCCCGTCGCGCGGCGCCGACCAGTCCAGCGTCTTCGTGATCCGTGCCAACGGCACGGTCAGCAGCAGCCCGCAGACCGGTGGTGGCCTGTTCTCGCGCGGCCCGGTGTTGTGGAGCGTGGTCGCCGAGCCGGGCGACACGGTGTACGTGCCCGAGGAATTGAACAAGACCACCTTCGTGCAGAACGCCAAGGACTGGACCCAGATCCTCTACCAGTTCGGCCTGGGCATCGCCGGGCTCAAGAGCGCCTTCCGATGAGCGGTGCAAGCGCCACGCCCGAGCCACAGGGCCATCCGTTCGACCGCTCGGCGGCACAACCCGTGGCTGCCGACGACGGCCTGGACCTGTGGCAGTTGCTGGCCTTCCTGGCCGCTCGCTGGCCCTGGCTGATCGGCCTGCCGCTGCTCGCCGCTGCCGCGACCATTGCCTACAGCTACCGGCTGGCGCCGAGCTTCACCGCCGTCACCACCGTCCTGCCGCCACAGCAGTCGCAGGGCGCCGCGATCGCCTCGCTGGCCTCGTTGGGCGCACTCGCCGGCCTGGGCGGCGGCACGGCCGCGCCGCGCGCGCCGGCCGAACAGTACGTGGCCATGCTGCAGAGCGCGACCATGGCGGACCGCATCGTCGACGCCTTCGACCTGATGCGCCTGCATGGCCACGCGACCCGGTCCGCCGCCCGTGGCCAGGTTTGGGGCGCGGTCAGCATCGGCATCGGCAAGAAGGACGGCCTGCTGGCGATCGAGGTCACCGATGGCGACCCGCAGCGCGCCGCCGACATCGCCAACCGCTTTGTCGCCGAGCTGCGCAGCATGACCAATGGCATGGCCATGGCCGAGGCCAAGCGCCGCCGCCAGTACTACGAAGGCGTGCTCCAGGAAGCCCGTGACGGCTTGACACAGGCCCAGCGTGCCCTGCAGGCCACCGGGTTCAACGCCAGCGCGATCAAGGCCGAGCCCAAGGCTGCGGCCGATAACTACGCGAGGTTGCAGTCACAACTGGTCTTGGCCGATGTCAGGCTGCAGGCCCTGCGCGGCGCGCTGACCGACAACGCGCCCGAGGTCCGTCAACAGCAGACCACCGTCAACGCCCTGCGGGCCTTGGTCTCCAGCAGCGAATCCAACGCCCGCACAGCGGCGCTGGACCCACCTTCAGGCAATGCCGGCTCGCCCGACTTCATCAGCCGCTACCGCGATTTCAAGTACCACGAGACCCTGTTCGAGGTCTATGCCCGGCAATATGAGTCCGCGCGTGCCGACGAGACCCGCGAGAGCACGACCATCCAGGTGGTCGATCCGGCCACCCCGCCCGAGATCAAGAGCGGGCCGCGGCGCCTGGCGATGGCCACCAATGTCGCGCTGATAGTCGGCATGATTACCATGCTCTTCATTCTGCTTATCGAGACAATTCGCCGCAAAGGCAGGACAAATCGCCCGGTAGTCTCACATGGGATACCGCCTAGTAGGCTCTAAAGCGCACTGCCAAGCACGATTCTGTGCTACTGCACCAGTCCCTTCCAAGTTTTTACGCCGCCTGGACCTCAGCCGATTTACTGCACCGGTTCAGCTAGAGGTCACCTCGCTCGGCGAAGGAAGATCGACGTGCGTTCGTGATAGTAGGAGTATTACCATCCGTGATCTTTATTGATCAACTGGCGACATATGAATGCGACAACGAACGCAGCCTCGCATCCACCCAACCCACTCCGGCACAGCTTAGAAAAGCCAGGGACCGACAGCCAATGCCTCGCTGGATAAGAAAGCTACTGAAGGCCTCCTATCTGGGATGCCTACGACATGGCCCAGGACTGCGAAACATTTATGACTCACTTGATACGCCGTCGCCAATTCTGCCGCGTATGCTGTTCATGCAAAAGGGATTGGGATTTAATCGACGGGTGCCCTGGCCGGTACATTTTACTTCAAGAGTGTCCGGCTGGCAATTCATAGAAATCGGAATCGCGGTCGCGCCTGGCTTCGAAGGTGGATGCTATATATTCGCCAGCCGCGAGTCACCTATATCCATTGGGGATTACACGATAATTTCCGCGAATGTCTGCCTTGCCGGCTACAACCATGATCTTTACGACTACACCAAATTTCCATCGAAAGGTGGTATTAAAGTTGGTCGGTACTGCTGGATCGGCATGAACGCCTCAGTAATGCCTGGCACCGAATTAGGCGATCATACTGTAGTCGCCGCCGGCTCCGTTGTTACGCGATCCTTTCCAAACGGCTATTGTGTTGTCGGTGGCGTACCCGCGAGACTTATTAAGCACCTTGATCCTAGCAAGACCATCGAGCGACGCTCGCCGAACGAATTTATCGGATTCCGCAGGGTAAATTCCAAGTGAAACTTGTTGCTGGCCCACGCAAATATATCTTGACACTACTGTCAGGATCAGCCTTGGCCCAGTTGATCATGTTTGCTGCGGCACCGGCGCTTAGCAGACTCTATGAGCCTGCAGTTTTCGGACAGTATGCCAGTCTCAGCTTGCTTCTTTCGATTATAACCGTAATGGCGACAGGAAAGTATGAGCTTGGAATTCTTCTACCCGAGTCTAAAACGGAAGCCTGGGCACTGGCAACGCTTGCCGGCGGAATGGCACTGGTCACTGCTGTATTGATCGGCCTCGGGGCCGCCCTGTGGCTCTTTCTGACACGCCCTGTGAGCTGGCTAGGTCAAATTGGCGTTGCACAATACGGACTGCTGTTGCTGGCAATGGGAATGATTGTCGCGAGCGCCTGGCAGACCATATTATTTTCGTGGATGAATCGTCTCGGGCTATACAATTCAATTTCAACCAGTAGACTCACCCAGGCCGGCACCGCGACAGTGGCGCAGATGACTCTCTCGTTGATATCCGACAGCATGCTCAGCCTCCTTCTTGGAACCGTGCTTGGGCTGGCCGTCTGCTTGATGCTTCAATGGACAAGCGTGCGTCGCGAAATTCATTTACCTTGGCCCGATAAGGGCGTGATTGGCAAGGTTGCGCGCTCACATCTGAATCTGCCTAAATATTCGATTCCGACAGACTTGATAGGAACTCTGCTGGCGCAGTTGCCGATCCTGCTCCTCGGACTCAAGTTCACAGACGCTACCGTCGGAATGTTCAGTTTGGCGCAACGCACTTTGCAAGCCCCTATGCAACTGGTCTCGAACTCTGTAGGCGAAGTCTTCCGTACGCAGGCAGCGCAACTGTATGCGGCCGAAGGTCATTGCGATCAGTACTTCAGAGACACCATACGGTTACTGACGCCCTTTGCGGGAGCAGCAGTCGCCGTTGTTGTATTTGCTGGCCCTGACATTTTCGCGCTGATATTTGGTAAGGCATGGTATACCGCAGGGGAATACGCTCGAATTTTGATCATTCTATTTTCGCTTAAGTTTGTAGTCAGCCCGGTTTCATATATGTTTATTATTGCCAGGAAGACCAGCTTGGATTTCCGCTTGCACCTACTTTTTCTGGTTGTCCTAGGGTTTATTTACTTTGCCAGCTGGCCGTGGCTTGAGTCACCGATAGAAGTCTTGGCGATATTCGTTTTTGTTCTCTCGCCGATGTATCTCGTTTACCTCAAGCTATCGTCTCGGTTTGCCGCAGGTAGAGTTTGATCATGTGCGGTATTGCTGCACTCTTTCAGACCAAACCCAGCTTGTCTGCCGGGACAGTCAATGCAATGGCTGACCTGATCGCGCATCGCGGCCCAGACGGTGAGGGCTATGTGCTGGGCAATTTTGAAGGCCAAGCTTTCTTTCGAGGACTAGATACCCCACCAGAGGCGGGCCGCGGAACGACATATGAGCCCGGTATTAAGTTGCCTGCTGACAATCGGAACTGGCAATGGGCAATGGGACATCGACGTCTCTCAATTATCGACCTATCAGCAACCGGGCACCAGCCGATGTCAGACTGGAGCGGCCGTCTGACCATTAGCTACAATGGTGAGGTATACAACTATTTAGAATTGCGGCATGAACTTGAAAAGTCTGGGCATCGGTTTGTCGGAAATTCAGATACTGAAGTTGTCTTGGCTGCATTCGCGCAGTGGGGCAATGACTGCTTACATCGATTTAAGTGCGCGAATTTCGTCTATCCAAGTGCCAAATTTCCCCTGGTGCAAAAGATTATTCAAATAAATCCAGAAAAAGGG
>JANXYH010000019.1 GCA_025350145.1 Burkholderiales bacterium
GTGATGTCGATCGGCTTGTTGATGACCAGACCGAGCGCGCCCTTCTCGGTGTGCTCGCAGAGATAGACCACCGCACCGGCAAAGGTGTCGTCGGCCATGCCCGGCATGGCGATCAGAAACTGGTTGGTGAGGTTGAAAGCACCGGCGGACATGGGCAGATTCTAGGAGCCTGACGGGCTTCGGCGTGGCCACTTCTGCAGCGCCTCGCGCCGGCCGGCCGGTCAGGATGCGCCACACTGGCAGCGATGTGCCTGACCCCATGAGCCCGTCCCCATGAGCCCGACAGTCAGCCGTGCCCTGGTGTGGTTTCGCCGCGACCTGCGCGCCGACGACCACGCCGCCCTGCACCAGGCGCTGCGGCGGGCGCATCAGGTCTGGTGCGTCTTCGTCTTTGACCGTGACATCCTCGACCCGCTGCTGGCCCAGGGCGGTGTGGCCGACCGGCGGGTGGACTTCATCCACGCCAGCGTGCTCGAACTGGACGCCGATCTGGCGGCACTCGGCCGCCGCCATGGCGTGGCGGGGGTTGGCCTGATGGTGCGCCACGGCCGGGCCAGCGAGTTGCTGCCCAGGCTGGCCAGCGCGCTCGGCGTGGACTGGGTGACCTTCAACCACGATGACGATCCGGCGGCCTTGGCGCGCGACGCCCTGGTGCGCACCCGGCTGGCCGCCGCCGGGATCGCGCAGCACAGTTTCAAGGACCATCTGCTGGCCGAGCGGCGCGAGCTGCTGACCTCCGGCGGCACGCCGTATTCGGTCTTCACGCCCTACCGAAATGCCTGGTTGCGCCGGCTCGATCCCACGCAGTTGCTGGCGCACGAGGTTGCCGCCCACGCCGCCGCACTGGCGCCCGTGCCGGCCGACCAGAACCTGGGCCTGCCCAGCCTGGCCGAGCTGGGATTCATGCCCAGCAACTTGAGCGCCCTGCGCCTGCCCACCGGCAGCCGTGGCGGGCTGGCCTTGCTCGACGACTTCACGCAGCGCATCGACGCCTATGACCAAGCACGCGACTTCCCTGCGGTCAAGGGCCCGAGCTACCTCTCGACCCACCTGCGCTTTGGCACGGTATCGATCCGCCGCCTGGCGCAGCTTGCCTGGGCGCGCGCCGAAGCGGGCTCGCGCGGCGCCCAGGTCTGGCTGTCCGAGCTGGCCTGGCGCGACTTCTACCACCAGATCCTGTACCACCATCCGCAGGTGGTCGGCCACGCCTTCAAGCCTGAATTCGAGGCCCTGGCGTGGGCGACCGGGCCGCAGGCCGACGCCGATTTCGCCGCCTGGTGCGATGGCCGCACCGGCTACCCGCTGGTCGACGCAGCGATGCGCCAGCTCAACCAGACCGGCTACATGCACAACCGCCTGAGGATGGTGGTGGCGAGCTTCCTGGTGAAGGATTTGGGCCTGGACTGGCGTCGGGGTGAGGCCTACTTTGCCCGCCAGCTCATCGACTACGACTTGGCCGCCAACAACGGTGGTTGGCAATGGGCGGCGTCCACGGGCTGCGACGCCCAGCCCTGGTTCCGGATCTTCAACCCGCTGACCCAGAGCCGCCGCTTTGACGCCGAAGGCAAGTTCATTCGCCGCTACCTGCCGCAACTGGCCAGCCTGCCGGCGCCGTCGATCCATGCGCCCTGGCTGGCCCGGCCAGTGGACCTGGCCAGCGCCGGCCTGGTGCTGGGGCGCGACTACCCGGCGCCCATCGTCGACCACGCCCTGGCCCGCGAGCGCACGCTGGCGCGCTTTGCCGCCGTTCGGCCGGCCAGGCCCGTGCCGGACTGAGTCGGCCCTCAGCGCCGGGCGGCGCTGTCTTCGACCCTTACCGCCGGGCGGCGCTGTCGCCGGCCCTGGCCGCCGACGTGCCCAGCACTGAGCCGACGCCGGGGGCGTTCGAGGCAAAGCGGGCCAGCAGTGGCGCAAACCGCGCCGGCCATGCCGCCAGGGCGCTGTTGTCGTGGTCCAGCACGCTGTGCAGGAAGGCCAGCGACAAGGCCTGGGTGGCGGCCTTGACCTGCGGGTTCAGGCTGGCGCCGCCCGAGCTGCTGCGGTCGCTGAAGATGTTGTGCGAGCCGCCGGCAAACACAGCCAGCGTCTTGGCCGGGCCGCCGGTGGCCTCGTACACCGCCACCCGGTCGCTGGCCGGCGAGTAGAAGCCGGGGACGCGGATCACGTCTTCGCTGGCGGTGATGTGCAAGCTGGGCACGGCGACCGAACCGAGGATCTGCTCGATATGGATGTCGGCATAGAACGGCGGGGCCGAGATCACGATCGCCGCGCAGATCCTTGGCTCACGCAATTCCACCGCCCGGCCCTGGCGCTCGACCCGCGCGCCGGCCGCCAGCAAGGTGGTGTTGGCGCCGTAGGAGTGCCCGGCGGCAACGATCTGCCTGGCGTCCAGACTGGCGGCAAACTCGCTGGACAGGATCTGGTCGAGCGCGAAGCCCAGGTCGCGCACCCGGTCCACGGCTTCAGCGTCGGCGGTGGCCGAATGCAGCCGCCCGACCATGCCGAAAGGGTTGCCGCGCCAGAGGCTGCGGTCGCTGCCGCTGTGCTGCAGGTGCAGACTGGCAAATCCCTGTGCCGCCCAAAAGCGGCCGAGGTAGCTGTAGCCCAGGCGCGAACCGCCAATGCCGTGTGAGAACGCGATCAGCGGCACGGGGTGCGTGGCCTGTGCCGCATCGGGCAGGTAGAGCCGCACCGGCACCGCCCGCTGCCGGGCGAGGTCCAGCCAGTCCAGATCGAACACGCGGTAGCCATTCTTAGCCTCGACCGCTCGCGCTGCGGTCGCTGCCGACGCTGCGGGTTCGGCCGCTGCCGGTGCAAGCGCCAGCACAACCGTCGGCACCACCGACGGCATGCTGGCCAGCAGCAGCGAAGCCAGCGCGGTTCGGCGGCCCAGCCCCGGCTTGGCGCCGGCTGGCGCGGGATCAGCGGCCATCGCCGACTCGCCCGCGTTCAGGCCGGCGCGACGACCAAGCTGGCCCGGTCGCCTTGGTCGGCCCGACCAGAGTGGTGGGCCAGCAACGCCAGCAGCTCTTCTTCGGAATAGGGTTTGCCGAGGTAGTGGTCTACACCCAGCTCACTGGCGTAGTCGCGGTGCTTTTGGGCGATGCGCGAGGTGATCATGATCACCGGCAGCTTGGCCATTTTCGCGTCTGCGCGCAGGTTGCGCACCAGGTCAAAGCCATCCATGCGCGGCATCTCGATGTCAGTGACCAGCACCGCCGGCCTCTCGCCAGAGACAACTTCCAGCCCTTCCAGCCCGTCCTTGGCCAGTTTGACCCGGTAACCTTCGCGCAGCAGCAGGCGTTGGGTGACCCGGCGCACGGTCAGCGAATCGTCGACCACCACGATCAGCGGCGCTTGGGCCGGCGCGGCGTCTGCGGCCTGGCGTCCGGCTGGCTGCTGCGCCGCAGGCAGGGTCAGCGCGGGTTGCAAGGCCGCCTGGGTGGCCCGCCGGGCCAGCTCGCCATACAAGGTGGCCAGCGCCACCGGGTTGTAGATCAGCGCCGGCCGGCCCGAGGGCAGCAAGGTCATGCCGACCAGGCCCGGCAGCCGCGACAACTGCGGCCCGAGGTTCTTGACCACCACTTCCTGATTGCCGAGCACCTCGTCGACGTGCAGCGCCACGCGCTGGTCGGCGCTGCGCACCACCACCACCAGCGCAGAGCGGCCTGCGGCCTGGCCGCGCGGGCTGCCCTGCAACAAGCCGTCGAGCCAGAAGAAGGGAACGCTGCGCTCGCCAAAAGCGAATTGGCCACTGGCATAGGCCTGGGCCAGATCGGCCAGCGGCACCCGGCGCACGATCTCGACCAGCGTCGAGGGCACGGCCACCGCCTGCTGGCCGCAGCGCAGCATCACGACCTGCGTCACCGCCGTGGTCAGGGGCAGCACCAGGCGGAAGCTGGCACCCTTGCCGGGCGCGCTGGCGGTCTCGATCCGGCCGCCAATGGCGTCGACCTCGGTGCGGACCACGTCCATGCCGACACCCCGGCCGGCCAGATCGGTGAGCTGCTCGGCGGTCGACAGGCCGCTGTGGAAGATCAGCGCGGTCAAGGCCTCCTCGCTGGGCTGGGCGTCGGCGGCCAGCAGGCCGGCAGCGACGGCGCGCTCGCGCACCAGCGCCAGGTTCAGGCCGGCGCCGTCGTCGCGCACCTCGACCGCGACCTCGTTGCCGGACTGGGTCAGCCCGATGGTGATCGAGCCGGTCGGGTCCTTGCCATCGGCCTGGCGCTGGGCCGGCGGCTCGATGCCGTGGACCACGCTGTTGCGCAGCAGGTGCTCGAACGCCACCGTCATGCGTTCGAGCACGCCACGGTCAATTTCAATCGAGCCACCGACGATGTCCAGCCGGACCTGCTTGGCGCTTTCCTTGGCGGCCTGGCGAACTACCCGGTAGAGGCGATCGGACAGGCCCTCGAACTCGACCATGCGGGTGCGCAGCAGGTCATCTTGCATGTCGCGGGTCAGGCGGGTCTGCTGGGCCAACTCGTCCTCGGCGACCTGCAGGCTGCGCTGCAGGCCCCGCTGCAACGTCGCCACGTCGGCCACCGATTCGGCCATGGCGCGCGTGATTTCTTGGAAGCGGGTGAAGCGGTCCATCTCCAAGGGATCGAACTGCACGGCAGCGGCGCGGGCGGCCTCCTGGCGGGTACCGATCTGGACCTCGGCCTGCAGCTCGATTTCGCGCAACTGGGTGCGCAGCCGCTCGATGTTCTCGGCCAGATCGCGCATCGAGCCCTTGATCTGGCCGACCTCAGCCTCCAGCCGGGCGCGGGTGATGCTGACCTCGCCGGCCTGGTTGACCAGGCGGTCGAGCAGGGGTGCGCCCACCCGCACGGTCTGGACCGTGCCGCCCAGGCTGGTGCCACGCCGCAGCGCGGCGACCTTGGGCGCGCTGGGATGCTGGGCAAAGCTTTGCCAATCGATCAGCGCTGGGACGGCGGCGGCAACAGTCGCGGCAGCAGTGGCGACAACCGGCGCTACAACCCTGTCGCTGCTGGCCGGCAGGGCCTGGGGCTGCGCCGGCGGGATGACATCGGCAGCCTGGCCACCCGACTCGGCCGACGGCATGGCCACGCGCAGGCGCAGCGCCTCGAACACCGCCTGCAGGTTGTCAGCCTGGGCGATCAGGCCGTCGAACTCGCGACCACCGACCGCGCTGACGCTGCTCTGGTGCGTGACCGCCGTCTCCAGGCGGTGGGCCAACTCGCCCAGGCGCATCGCGCCGGCCAGGCGGGCACCGCCCTTGAGGGTGTGCAGGCTGCGCATGCAGCCCGACCCCAGGCTGGCGTTGTCGGGATGCTCTGACCAGTCACGCAGGCGGGCGTGCAAGGTTGGCAGCAATTCCAGCGCCTCGTCCTCGAAGATCGGGAACAGCTCGGCGTCGATCGCATCGACCGCGTCGATGTCGTCGGCAGCGTCCGGGCGATCAACGTGCTGGACGCGCTGCCCGGCGGCCACTCTGGGCAGATCGGCGAACGACTTCAGCGCCAAGCGGCCCAACTCGACCTGGGCCGGGACAGCGACCGGCAGCGATGGCAGCGATGGCAGCGATGGCGCGGCATGCGTGGTCGGCTCTTCGTCCAAGGCCTGTGGCCTGGGCCGGCCGAGGGCGACGGTCCGGTCGCGGTCTGCACCGGCGTCGGCCCAGTCGTCGGCCACCGCCAGGTCATGCCCGGCATGCGCCACGGCGCTGAGGCGGCGCACCAGATCGGGATCCGAGCTGGGCAGGAAGCCGGCGGCAAACTGGTGCAAGAGGCGGCGGATTTCCAGCGCGCAACTGTTGAACAAGCGGGCCTCGTCGGCACGGCCGTGGCGGTGCTTCTGCGAACGCTCCAGCGCATGCTCCAGCGCCCGCGCCAGCACCGACAGGTCGGCATAGCCAACCGTGGCCGAATTGCCGGCCAGGGAATGCGCCAGCGCCACCGTGGTGTCGGCCACCGGCCGGTGCAACTCCAACCCCCATTCGGCCAACTCATTGCCCAGGCGCCGCGACAGCTCGTCGGCCTCGTTGAGGAAGATGTTGAACAGCACGATGCTGATGCGCAGCGGCCCGATCCGCTTGTACTGCTCCGCATCGGCGGGCTCGGCGGCCGTCTTGGGCTCGACCCGGGCAGGTGCCGCCAGCGGGTCGGGCCTGGCCAGATCGGCCAGGGCGCTGGACGACAACTCGGGCAGCGCCTCGTCACCTTGTAGGTTGACTGCGGGCGCGGGCGCCGCAGGTGGCGCCAGCGGGTCGGCGGCGAGCGCATCGAAATTGTCCAGATCGAGGCTGAACTCCTCGACCTCGGGCAAGGGCAGGAGCCGGCTGTCCAGCACGGCCGGATCGGCATCCGGTGCGTGGAACGCGTGCAGGTCGACCGTGACCTCGCCGCCAAGCCCGGGGGTGTCCAGGGTCAGCACGGTCGCGCCGACGCCTGGCACGTCGACCGATGGCAGCAGCGTCAGCGGCGCCAGGTCCAGGTCGCTGGCCAGGGGCAGGTCAGGGACACGTTCGACCAGCGTGCTGGTCGGGGCCATCGCCGCCACGGTCACGGTCGACGGCGCCGCAGCGACCGGCAAGTTGACCGCGACCAGGCGCCGCTCCAGCCGCATCGCGTCGGCAGCGAGGCTGACATCGCCGCTGGCAAATGCCGAGGCGTCGCTCGCCGAGGCATCACCAGCGCTGATCGCGTCGACCCAGGCGGCGAAGTAATCGAGCGCCTCGCCCGTCAGGTGCTGCATCTCGGGCTCGATCCCGCCCGGGTTGGCCAGCACCGCGTTGTACAACTGCTCGCAGGACCAGGCCGCCTCGCCGAAGTCGCGCAGCCCGACCATCCGCGAACTGCCTTTGAGGGTATGGAAGGCGCGCCGAACGGTGGTGATCGCAGCCAGGTCGGCGGCATGCGCCAGCAAGCTATGCAGCGCCTGGCGCGCGGTGTCTATGACCTCGCGGGCCTCCTCAAGGAAGATGTCGCGGATCTCGGCGTCGTCGTCGAGCGCACTGGGCTGGACGGGTGGGGCCGCCGGCGGCGCGGCGGCGACCGGGCTGGCCGCCAAGATGATCGTGGCCTGCATCGACGCGGCAGCGGGCTCAATCTGCCACGCGGTGACCTCGCCAGCGAGCGGCTCGGACGGGCGCGGCGCGGGCGCGGCCAGCGTCAGCGCGTCGAACTCGCCGGCCACGGTGGCGGGCATGTCCTCCAGCGACGGCGGCGAAAGGTGCCGCGTGCGCGCCTGCGGCATCACCATCGTGACGGTGTGCTCGGTGTCTGTGGCTGGCAGCAGATGCGCCGGTGCTGACAGGGCGGCGACGTCGGCCGGGCTGGTTTCGAATTCGCCAAAACCGGTCGGCCGGTCCTGCCGGTCCATCAAGGCTTTGAGCTTGCCGGTCTGCGGGTCGTACTGGAACAGTGACTTGGCCATTTGCGGCTGGACGCTGACCATGTCGATCAGGAAGCTCAGCGCGCCGAGGTTGTCGGCCAGATGGTCGAAGGTGCCGGCCTGGATCGCCCGCAGCGGGTCGACCTCGGTGTTGGCCAGCGCGTCGACATCGTCACGCATGCGCAGCACCGCGTTCGAAGCGTGGTCCAGGCCCAGCACCGACAACACGCCACGCATGGCCGAGAGCTGGCCCGGCACCGGAATCAGCACCTCGCGTTGCGCCGGGTTGCGGAAATACTGATCGATGTGCTTTTCGACCTCGGACAGCGAGGCTCGCAACTCCTGCACCACGCTGCCCATGGTCTGGCGGTCGGAGACCCGGCGGTACAGGTCCTCCATCCACAGCTCGACCGGCCCGGGGTCGCGGCCATGGCGCACTTGGCCAATCCGCAGCGCCAGCCGGGCCACCCGGTTGGCCAACTCGGGGTCGTCAAAGTCGGCATCGTCGAGTGAGGCGTCGACATACAGCAGCGCAGTGGCCACTTCCATGGCCAGTGCCGGCGGCGGCGCGCTGGAACCGGCGGCGGTCTGGCCGGCCGCGGCCTGGAGCGAGCGGCTGAGCAGCCCACCGTCGGGATACAGCCGCTGCAACGAGTCGCCGACGAGCGCGAAATGCTCGGTCAGGCTGGGCATGCGGGCGAGTTCGCCACCGGCGATGTCGGACCAGACTTCTTTGCCGGCGCTGACCCGCTTGCGCGCCTGCGCGACCAGCGCCGGGTCGAAACGGCCCAGCCGGGCGGCCTCGTAGTCGACGACCGGGAGATCGGCCAACTGGTAGACGCGGCGGACGTCGGCCAGGCGGGGCCCGACCGTGCCGCCCGAATTGGGCCGAATCTGTGCACAGAAGAACAGCAGATCCTGCGCCAGGCGGTCCGACGCGTCGACCTGCCCGTCAGCCGTGTGCAATTGCGCCAGCAGCCGCGATGCGACCCGCTTGCCATACAGGTCCAGCCGCGACAGGCCCGTGGCCTGGGCCTCAAAGAAGGCTGCGGCCAATTTCCACAGGGTGGCATGGTGACCATGGCGCGCGCCGCCGGCCCCGGCGCCCAGCGAGGCGAACAGGCTGCTCAGCCGACTCGCCGCCAGCACCGAGCCACCGCGCATCAGCGTCAGCAACTCGGTCTCGGCCAAGTTGATGGCGGCGGCATCGATCCGCCGCGGGGCAACGCTGGGATCGTCGGGCAAATCGCGCCACTGCCAATCCAGCGGCCACAGATCGGCCGGGTGCACCCGAGTCGCGCCGGCCAGCTCCTGCAAGGCCTTGTACTGCGGGAACAGGGCCAGCGGCGACACCGACTTGCCGGCCAGCAGACGACCAAGGTAGTCGAGCAAGGCGAATGCCGCCCTCTCCAACGCCTCGACCGCCGCCGCCGTGACCAGCTTGGGCCGACCGCTCAGGAGCTGCAATGCGGCCTCGCCGGCCCGCAGCAAATTGGCCGCCGGGCCCATACCGACCAGTTCCAGCACGCCCACGCCCTGGTGGAAATGGGCGCGTGCCTGGCGCAACATCGTCGGGTCGGCCGCGTCAAGGTCGGAAGCCTCGGCCGCCTGCGCCTCTTTGAGGTGCCGGCGCAGCGCCTTGGTCGCGATGTCCAGGGTCTTGCGCAGCTCGTCGTGTACCCAGGACAGGGCGCTGAGGTCCTGGCCTGGCTGGCCGATCAGGCCGGCACCCGCGCTCGGCCGGGTGCTCATGTTGATGGTGGGCTCGATGGGAATGGACATGGGCCGTGCTGGGTGCCGTGCGCGGTTTCGTCGTCAGGCGATCCTGAAGCGCGCCACCGACTCTCTGAGCTCATCGGCGGAGCGGGCCAATTCGCGCACCATCCTGGCGGTTGAGCGCGTGCCCTCGCCGGTCTGCTCGGTCACGGCAAAGATCTGCTGGATGTTGCTGGCGACCTCGTTGGCCGACGCCGCCTCGGCCAGCGCCTGGGTCGAGATGTTGCCGATCAGCTCGGCCAGTTGGCGCGTCACCCGGTCGATGTCGCCAAGTGCCGTGCCGGCCGCGTCCGAGAGCTTGGCGCCGTCGACCACGCCCTGGGTCGAGCGGGCCATGGCGCCGACCGCGTCCTGGGTGTCGGCCTGAATGGTCTTGACCAGGGCGGCGATCTGCCGCGTCGCGTCGGCCGAACGCTCGGCCAGCCGCTGCACCACTTCGGCCACGACCGAGAAGCCGCGACCCGCCTCGCCGGCCGACGCCGCCTGGATCGCGGCGTTCAAGGCCAGCACGTTGGTCTGCTCGGTGATGTCCGAGATCAGCTCGGTGATTTCGCCGATCTCCTGCGACGACTCGCCCAGCCGCTTGATCCGCTTGGAGGTCTCCTGGATCTGGTCGCGGATCGCGTTCATGCCGCCGATGGAGTTCTGCACCGCGCCCAGCCCCAGCTCGACGGCCTGCAGCGAACGCCGCGCCACATGGGCGGACTGCTGGGCCTGCACCGACACGTCGTTGATGCGCTCGGCCATGCGCAACACCGACTCGCCGGTATCGCGAATCTCGCGCAATTGCTCGTCCGACGCGGCCAGCAGGTCGGTCGAGGTGGTCTCGACCTGGGCGGTGGTCTCGGCCACCCGGCCGGCCGTGCCCTGCACCTGCGCCACCAGCGTGCGCAACTCTTCCACGGTGTAATTGACCGAGTCGGCAATCGCGCCGGTGATGTCCTCGGTCACCGTCGCTTGCTGGGTCAGATCGCCCTCGGCGACGAGCTGCAATTCGTTCATCAGGCGCAAGATCGCCGCCTGGTTCGCGTCGTTGACCCGCTTGGCCTCAAGCTCCTGGTGCTCGGCGTTGTGGCGCTGGCTCTCGGCCAGCTCGGCGCGTACGCCCTGGTCCTGGACGAACAGCCGCAAGAATCCCAGCCCGGCGGCAACCACCGCCACCAGCGACAGGAACATCGCCGCCAGGTGGATGCCGCGCAAGCCACCGGCACTGGCCAGCCCAGCCTGCACCGACTCCAGGCCCTTGCGCAGCGGCTCGCTGTCCTTGGCGACGACGACCTGCGCCTCGCGCGCCGAGACCAGGCCCGGCAGGTTGCCCAGGATGGCGCCGGCCTGGCTGCGGGTCTCCTCGTACTGCTTGGTCAGCACCTGCAGCCGTTCGCGGGTGGCGCCGTCACGGGTGCCGGGCAAACGCAGTTCGGCATTGCCGTTGGTCAGACCCTCGGTGATCTCGCGGAAGGTGTTCAAGTCCTTGCCCAGCAAGAACACCGCCTCGGGGCTGACACCGTCCATGGTCAGAAACTCGTTGGCGCTCTTGCCGATGCGCTGGGTCAGCATGACCAACTGGCCCACCGCCGAAATCTCGGCCGGCGCGGCGTTCTGCTGCAGTTTCAGCGAGGACACGGTCTCGGCGGTTTCCAGCATGTCCGCCGCCTGGCGGTTGATGGTGCGCAGCGCCTCGCCAACCTGGGTCAGCAGCTTCTGCTGGGCCAACACCTGCTTGGCGCTCTTGTCGGCCCGATCAACCAGCGGCAGCAGCGGCTCGATCAAGTCCTGCACCGGATCAGGTGCGGCCCGCAGCTCGTCGCTGCCGTCCTTGAGCGCATGGACGTTGCCCGACAGCACGGTCGCGGACTCCTTGATCTCGACGAAGGCCGGCGTGCTGCCGACCAAGGCCTGCGACACCGCCTTGGCCAGGCGTTGCGACTGCATCAAGGCCTGACCTGTGGCCCCGACCTGACTGGCGTTGCGGTTGGCGGCGTTGAGCGCGACGATGATGGTCAGGATCAACATCAACAGGCCGCCGACCAGCACCCCGCCCAGGACGCGCTGTTGCTGGCCTACAGGCAGGCCGCCGATCAGCGGCAAGGGCGCGACGGCGGCAAGTGCCGGCGCCGCGCCGTTGGCGAGGACCGAGGCGGCGTCGGCCGGCAATTCGGATGGCGCGGCCTCGGAAATCATCGACGAATCCGGGTCGCCGGCATCGTTGTAGGGCCCGTGCCCGTCAGGGCCGAAATTGCCGCCCCGCCCGCCCGGACCGCTGATACCGGGATGCGAGTCCAGCGGCAGGGCCATGTGGCCCGAGTTGCTGTCCGGCAGGGCGATGTCGGTGCTGCCAGCCAGTTCACCGTAGGCGGTTGGGTCGCTGCCATGGGCAGCGCCATCCACCATGGCCTCGGGCTGGGCGCGCGCTGCGTCGTGCAGATCGCGGTCGTTGCGGCCGCTGCGGTCGCGCTTGAGTTTGTCCAGCAAGCCCATCAGATCCCCTCGTGAATCATCGATCGGACCACAGCCCAGGCCAGCTCAGCCGGCGATGGCCAGAAATTGGTCTTGTCCGGCCAATTCGGCCAGGCTGATTTCCTGCCAGACGCGGCCACCAGCGTCGCGCCATCGGCCCTGCGCAAACGCTGGTCGCGGTGCATTGTCATGCGGATCATGGGCCGCCTCGGCGCTGCCCTCGGCTTGCATGTCGGCGGCATGGCGCAGACCTTCCAGACTGTCGACCAGCAATGCCCCGTTGACACCCAATGCGGCATTCAGCGCCACCAGCCGGGCGCGCTCGCGCGGCGCGGCCTGGCCGGCCAGGCGCAGACCGAGAAAGCCGGCCAAGTCGACCACGGCATACAACACCCCGCGCAGATTGACGACGCCGGCCAACCACTGCCGGGTGTGCGGCACGGGCAAGACCTGGCCCAGATCGAATATCTCGCCGGCCTGCGGCAGCGGGAACAGCAAGCCTTGGCCGGCGCAATCCACCGCCAGCCAGGACACCCCCGGGCGCTCGGTCTTGACCTGCTGCATCCGCTGTGCCAGCCGGGTCTGCAGGGCGCGCAGTGCTTCTCGGTTGGCCATGTCGCGGTTGGGTCGGGCGGCGTCAGTCGAACTGCTTGATCTTGGCGATCAACTCGGCGATCAGCTCAGCACCGCGCACCGGCTTGACCACATAGTCCTTGGCGCCCTGGCGCATGCCCCAGACGCGGTCGGTTTCCTGGTTCTTGCTGGTGCACATGATGACCGGAATGCCGGCGAAGCGCGGATCGCGGGTGATCGCCCGGGTCAGTTGAAAGCCGTTCTGCCCGGGCATCACCACGTCCATCAGGATCAGGTCGGGCCGGTCTTCGCCGAGCCGCTGCATCGCTTCTTCGCCGCCCTCGGCGGTGCGCACGGCGTAGCCATGCTGGGTGAGTATCTCGAAGAGGTGGTGCAACTCGGTCTTGGAGTCGTCAACCACGAGGATCTTTTGCACTGGCATGGGGTAGGTTCAATCCAAACTGACCGCTCAGGTGGGCAATACTCAAAGGACTCAAAAGGCTCAAAGGGCCGTGGCCGGCGCGGCGGACGCATCGCCACCGCCCTGCACTGGGCGAAATTGCTGAACCACGCGCAGCAACTGCTCCTTGGTGAACGGCTTGGTCAAATACTCCTGCGAGCCCACCATGCGGCCTCGCGCCTTGTCAAACAGTCCGTCCTTGGACGACAGCATGATCACCGGCACATGGGCAAAGCGCGGATTGCGCTTGATGATCGCGCAGGTCTGGTAGCCGTCCAGGCGCGGCATCAAGATGTCGCAAAAAATCAACGCGGGCGAATGGTCGTTGATCTTGGCCAGGGCGTCAAAGCCGTCTTCGGCCAACAGCACTTCGTAGCCGCCTTGCTTCAAGAATATCTCGGCGCTGCGGCGGATGGTGTTGCTGTCATCGATCACCAACACCCGAGTGCTTGCCACTGCAGGGGCTGCGGGCGTGTCTGCACCCATCGCAACTGCCTCAGCATGGCCCGGCGTTGATGGCTGCAAGGTCGAGACTCCTCAAAGGATCCGGCGCAGGGCACCGTGGTCAGTCGGACGCGGCCAATGCGGCGTTTGCGAAAGGCTGGTCAACGTCGCTGGCCACTCAGATTTGAACCATTTCAAAATCTTCCTTGCGGGCCCCGCACTCGGGGCATGTCCAGTTCATCGGCACGTCAGCCCAGGCGGTGCCGGGTGCAATGTCGTGCTCGGGGTCACCATCGGCCTCGTTGTAGATCCAGCCGCAGATAAGGCACATCCAGGTCCGCGATTCGGTCACGTTGTCAGGTCAGTCACTACAATGAAAAGGCCATTGTAGCCACCCAGTATGCTGGCTATTGACTGCGCAATTGATTGAACAATGGTTTGCACATCAGGCACATGCGCAACAGTCTTCAACTCCTGCTGGAGCTTGCCGCGGTGGCGCGCGCGGGCCCCCAGCGATCCACCGGTGCCCTCCCATGACCAGCCCCCCCAACCCCCAGGCCCAGGCCGCGCCCGGCCCCGAGGACGCCACGCAGGAACCTCCAGGGCCCGCCTGCGTGATGAGCTTCAATGCCAGCGACCCAAGCGGCTGCGGCGGCCTCTCGGGTGACGTGGCGACGCTGGCCGCGATGGGCGCGCACGCCCTGCCCATCGTCACCTCGATCCTGATCCGTGACTCCGCCGAGATCTTCGACCAGCACGAGATCGACGCCGACGCCGTCGCCGAGCAGGCACGCACCGTGCTGGAGGACATCTCGGTGGCGGGCTGGAAGGTCGGCTTTCTGGGCAGCGCCGACGCGGTCAGCGCGGTTGCCGAGATCCTCTCTGACTACCCCGACGTGCCGCTGGTTTCCTACCTGCCCAACCTCGGCTGGCTGGACGATGATGTCTCTGGCCCCTACCTGGAGGCGTTCCGCGAGTTGATCCTGCCGGCCACCGAAGTGTTGGTAGGCAACCACAAGACGTTGACCGACTTCCTGCTGCCCGACTGGGACAGCGAGCGGCCACCTTCGGCGCGCGAGCTGGCGGTGGCGGCCGGCGAACACGGCACGCGCTATGTCCTGGTCACGGGCATCATGCTGCCGGCCAAGGCCAGCAAGGCCGGTGGCCAGCCGGGCGAGCAGTACATCGACAACGTCCTGGCGTCACCGCAAAGCGCATTGGCGGGCGAGAAGTTCGAGATGTTCGAGACCTCGTTCGTCGGCGCCGGCGACACCCTCAGCGCGGCACTGGCGGCGCTGCTGGGCGCCGGCAGCGAGCTGCAGGCCAGCGTCGCCGAGGCGCTGGCCTTCATGGACCAGAGCCTGGACGCCGGTTTTCGCCCGGGCATGGGCAGCGTCGTTCCCGACCGGTTCTTCTGGGCCATGGCGCCGGCCGAAGAGGGCGAGGACGGCGAGGGTGGCGGCGCCACCGAGGCGGTGGCCGGGGCGCTGGACGCCAAGGGCAGGCCGTCCCCGCGGCGCATCCACTGAGCCCAGGCAGCAAGCGTGGACAGCAACCAGAGCCTGTTCGAGCGCGCCCAGCGCGTCATCCCGGGCGGTGTCAACTCGCCGGTGCGGGCGTTTCGCGCCGTCGGCGGCACGCCGCGCTTCATCGCCCGCGGCCAGGGTGCCTACCTCTGGGACGCGCAGGGCCAGCGCTACATCGACTACATCGGCTCCTGGGGCCCGATGATCCTCGGCCACGGCCATCCGGCGGTGTTGGCGGCGGTGCATGCGGCGGTTGACGATGGCCTGAGCTTTGGCGCGCCGACCGAACGCGAGACCGAGCTCGCCGAGGCCATCATCGCCCTGGTCCCCAGCGTCGAGCAACTGCGCTTCGTCTCCAGCGGCACCGAGGCCGGGATGAGCGCGATTCGCCTGGCGCGCGGCGCCACCGGCCGGGCCAAGATCATCAAGTTCGAGGGCTGCTACCACGGCCATGCCGACGCCCTGCTGGTCAAGGCCGGTTCGGGCCTGGCCACCTTCGGCCACCCGACCAGCGCCGGTGTGCCGCCCGAGGTGGTGCGCGACACCCTGGTGCTGGAGTACAACAACCTGGACCAGTTGGAGGCCTGCTTTGCCGAGCATGGCCCGGCGCTGGCCTGCGCAATCATCGAGCCGATTGCCGGCAACATGAACTTTGTCCGCGCGTCGAACGCCTTCATGGCCAAGCTGCGGGCGCTGTGCAGCGCCCACGGCACGCTGCTGGTGTTCGACGAGGTCATGACCGGTTTCCGCGTGGCCTTGGGCGGGGCGCAGAGCCTGTATGCCGCGGCGATTGCGGGCTTTGCGCCCGACATCAGCGTCTTCGGCAAGGTCATAGGCGGCGGCATGCCCTTGGCCGCGTTTGGCGGCAGCCGCGATGTGATGGCCCAGCTCGCCCCGCTGGGCCCGGTCTACCAAGCCGGCACCCTGAGCGGCAACCCAGTCGCCACCGCCTGCGGCCTGGCCACGTTGCACGAGATCGCCCGGCCCGGCTTCTTCGACGCGCTCTCGGCCCGCACCCAGGCGCTGGTGGCCGGCCTGAGCGCAGCCGCCGCGCAGGCCGGCGTGCCCTTCGTCGCTGACAGCCAGGGCGGCATGTTCGGCTTCTTCTTCGCGCCCGAGTTGCCGCAACATTACCCGGCCGTGCTGGCGACCGACAAGGCGCGCTTCAACCGCTTCTTCCACGCCATGCTGGCGCGCGGGGTGTACCTTGCGCCCGCGCTCTACGAGGCCGGCTTTGTCAGCGCCGCGCACAGCGCCGACGACATCGCCGCGACGCTGGCAGCGGCCCGCCAGGCTTTCGCCGAGCCGGCCTGAGCGCAGGATGATCACGCCAACCCAGGTGCTGGGCCAGCCCGCCATGCGGCTGCGCAGCAGCGATGGCGCCGAGGCCACGGTCATGCTGCACGGCGCCCAGGTGGTGTCGTGGATACCGGCCGGCGACCAGGAGCAGCTCTACCTCTCGCCGCGCGCCCAGGCCGGGCCCGGCAAGGCGGTGCGTGGCGGCGTGCCGGTGATCTTTCCGCAGTTCGCCGCGCAGGGCCCGCTGCCGGCGCACGGATTTGCCCGCGACCGCGCCTGGGTCTGGGACCAAGGCGTGGCGCGCGACGGTGCGGCCATCGGCGTGCTGAGGCTGGACGACGACGCTGCCACCGACGCCATCTGGCCACACCGCTTCGAGGCCGAGCTGACGGTGGTGGTCAGTGGCCTGGCGCTGGACATCGAGCTGGCCATCAGCAACCGCAACGAAAGCCGCAGCTTCGAATTTCAGGCCGCACTGCACAGCTATTTCCGGGTCGACGACCTGCGCCACGCCCGCCTGCACGGCTTGTTCGCCAGCCGCTACGTCGACCAGCTCAGCGGCAAGACCCAGCACCAGGAAATGGATCCGCAGAGCTTTGTTGGCGAGATCGAGCGGATCTACCACGATGTGCGCCAGCCGCTGTCGCTGGCCAGGGCGATGGGCCGGATGACGATCCAGGCCGAGGGCTTTCCCGAGCGGGTGGTCTGGAACCCCGGCCCGGCCCAGGCGGCGGCGATGCCCGACCTGCCCGATGACGACTGGCTGCGACTGCTGTGCATCGAGGTCGGCGCGATCGCTGTGCCGGTCAGCCTGGCGCCGGGCCAGGAGTGGAGTGCGCGGCTGAGCCTGCTGGCCTGATCCGGCTGCGGCCTTTTCTTGCATCTGGGTCCGCGCCAGCGGCCCCTGCGGCTCGGCACCGACCCGCAGGGGCCACTCCTAGAATCCGCCCCCCATGCACATCCACATCCTCGGCATCTGCGGCACCTTCATGGGCGGATTGGCGGCGATTGCCCGCGAGGCCGGGCACCGGGTGACGGGTTGCGACGCCAACGTCTACCCGCCTATGAGCGAGCAGTTGCGGGCGCTGGGCATTGAGCTGATCGAAGGCTGGGCACCGCAGCAGATGGCGTTGCAGCCCGACCAGTACGTGGTCGGCAACGTCGTGACCCGCGGCAACCCGCTGATGGAGGCGATCCTGGACGCCGGCGCCGATTACTGCAGCGGCCCGCAATGGCTGGCCGAACAGGTGCTGCGCGGCCGCCATGTGCTGGCGGTGGCGGGCACCCATGGCAAGACCACGACCACGGCGATGCTGGCCTGGATCCTCGAGCGCGCCGGCCAGCAGCCCGGCTTCCTGGTCGGCGGCGTGCCGCTGAACTTCGGTGTGTCGGCGCGGCTCGGCCAGCCCGACGCGCCGTTTGTGATCGAGGCCGACGAGT
The DNA here is from genome assembly GCA_025350145.1 of Burkholderiales bacterium. Classification (GTDB taxonomy): domain Bacteria; phylum Pseudomonadota; class Gammaproteobacteria; order Burkholderiales; family Burkholderiaceae_C; genus Pseudaquabacterium. The sequence continues at coordinate 17,335 of JANXYH010000019.1, forward strand.
ACGACACCGCGTTTTTCGACAAGCGCAGCAAGTTCGTCCATTACCGGCCGCGCACCGTGATCCTGAACAATCTCGAATACGACCACGCCGACATCTTTGTCGATCTGGCGGCCATCGAGACCCAGTTTCACCACCTCCTGCGCTGTGTGCCGGCGCGCGGCCGGGTGGTCGCCAACATCCGTGAGAAATCGCTGGACCGGGTGCTTGCCCGGGGCTGCTGGAGCGAGCTGCTGCGCTTCGGCGCCCGCAAGGAGGAGCCCGGCACGCTGCGCGCCCGGGGTGCGCCGCATGGCTTCGACGTGCTGCGCGGCAGCATGAAGGTCGGCCGGGTCGATTGGCCGCTGCTGGGCGAGCACAACCAGCTCAACGCCCTGGCGGCGCTGGCCGCGGCCGAGCATGCCGGGGTGGCCTGCGACGTCGGCGCTGCGGCGCTGGCCAGCTTCGAGAACGTGCGGCGGCGACTGGAGCTGCGCGGCAGCGCCGCCGGGGTCGAGGTCTATGACGACTTTGCCCACCACCCGACCGCGATGCGCAGCACCATCGCCGGGCTGCGCCAGAAGCTGGACCGCGCCCCGTCAGCGCCGGGCGCGCCGGCCGGGCGCATCCTGGCCGTGTTCGAGCCGCGCAGCAACACCATGAAGCTGGGCGAGATGAAGGACCGGCTGCCCTGGTCGCTGGAGGAAGCCGACCTGGCCTTCTGCCTGCAAGGCGACTATGGCTGGGACGCGGCCCAGGCGCTGGCGACGCTGGGCCGGCGCGCCAGCGTCGCCGGTTCGGTCGACGCCCTGGTGGCGCTGGTCGTCAAGGCCGCCCGGCCGGGCGACAAGCTGCTGGTGATGAGCAACGGCGGCTTCGGCGGGATCCACGCCAAGCTGCTGGCGGCCCTGGCCGGCTGAACGCCTGGGCGGCGGTGGTGCAGGCCGGGGCCTGCCGCCGGCCTTGGCGCAGGGCTTGCGGCGACAATCGCGCGCCTATGTCCTCCTATGCCCTTTTCGACGAAGGCGGCAAGTTCCTTGCCGGCCGGGTGATGTCTGAAACCGATGCCTCGATCCAGGTCGAACTGGAGTCGGGCAAGCGCGTCAAGGTCAAATCGGCCAACCTGCTGCTGCGTTTTGCCGCGCCCGAGCCGGCCGCGCTGTTGGCCGCCGCACAGGCCCTGGCCGCCGAGATCGACCTGGAACTGGCCTGGGAATTTGCGCCCGAGGGCGATTTCGCCTTCGCCGACCTGGCACGCGAGTACTTCTCGGCCAAGGCCGGCCCCGAGCAGCAGGCGGCGGTGCTGTTCTGCGTCTTCGAGGCACCGCACTACTTTCGCCGCGCCGGCAAGGGCCTGTTCCGGAAGGCGCCGCAGGAGACCGTCAAGGCGGCCCTGCTGGCGATCGAGCGCAAGGCCCAGGTCGCGGCGCAGACCGAGGCCTGGACCCTGGCCCTCGTCAGCGGCGACTGCCCGGCGCCGATCAGCGAGCAGCTCTACCGCATATTGTTCAAACCCGACAAAAACGGGCCGGAATACAAGGCCGTGGTCGAGGCCGCGCGGCGGGCACAGAAGCCGCCGCTGGAGTTGCTCAAGGCCGCCGGGGCAATCGCCTCGCCCTACCAGTTCCATTGGCGGCGCTTTCTGGCCGAGCATTTCCCCAAGGGCACGGGCTTTGCCAGCCTGGTGGCACCGCCGATCACCGAGGATCTGCCGCTGGCCACGCTGCGGGCCTTCTCAATCGACGATTCGAGCACCACCGAGATCGACGACGCGCTGTCGGTGCAGGGCCTGGGCACAGGCACGGTGGTGCTGGGCATCCACATCGCCGCGCCGGGGCTGGCGATCAAGCCGGATTCGGCGGTCGACAAGTTCGCCCGCGAGCGCATGTCCACGGTCTACCTGCCGGGCGGCAAGATCACCATGCTGCCCGAGGCGGTGGTCAACGCCTACACCCTGGTCGAGGGCCGCGATTGCCCGGCGTTGAGCCTGTATGCCCGCTTTGACGAGGCGACGCTGGCCCTGCAGGGCACCCAGACCCGGATCGAGCGGGTGCCGATTGCCGCCAACCTGCGCCACGACCGGCTGGACGGGCTGGTGACCGAGGCGGCGCTGACCGGCCAGGCGCCGGCCGACTACCCCTTTGCGGCGGAGCTGGCCTTCGCCTTCCGCCTGGCGCGGCAGCTCAAGGCGCAACGCGAGGTCGTCCGCGGCAAGCCCGAGAACTTCAACCGCCCGGACTACAACTTCCAGCTCACTGGCGCCGATGGCCAGGCGATCGTTGCCGAGCCCGATGGCAGCGAGACGGTGCAACTCAGCGAGCGCAGGCGCGGTGCGCCGCTGGACCTGATCGTCAGCGAGGCGATGATCCTGGCCAACAGCAGTTGGGGCGGCTTCATCGCCGAGTGCGGCGTGCCGGGCATCTACCGCAGCCAGGTCAGCCTGGCGCCGGGCAACAAGGTGCGGATGGGGGTGCGGCCGGCGCCACACGCTGGCATCGGGGTGGCGCAGTACGCCTGGTCGACCTCGCCTCTGCGGCGCTACACCGACCTGGTCAACCAGTGGCAGATCATCGCCGCTGCCCGCCATGGCGCGACCGCCGCGCTGGCCGCGCCGTTCAAGCCCAAGGACGCGATGCTGTTCTCGGTGATCTCGACCTTCGACGCCGCCTACAGCGCCTACAACGATTTCCAGAACACGGTCGAGCGATTCTGGGCGATGCGCTGGTTGCAGCAGCAAGGCCGGACCGAGATCGACGCTTCAGTGTTGCGCGACGGCCTGGTCCGCGCCGACGCAGCGCCCCTGGTGTTCAAGGCGCTGGGCTGCGACGCCCTGCCGCGCGGCGCCCGGGTGCGGGTGCGCATCACCGGCTGCGATCTGCTGACCCTGGAGCTGCACGCCAGTCTGGCCGGGCGGCTCGACGATGCAGCAGCGCCGGCCCTGGCCGAGCCGGCCGATGAGGCCGACGACGACAGCGCCGCCGCCGCGCCTCTGGCGCTGGCGATCGGGCTGGGCGAGGCCGAGCCAGTCGATGCCGGCGCCGATGGCCAGGCAGCGCCAGCGCTGGCCGGCGTCGGCTAAGGCAGCCGGGCGACAGCGCCGACCCGGCCACGCCGCGCCAGGCCTGAAGCACGCCCATGGCCTCGGTCAAGACCCTGAGCCCGTCACTGCAGTCAAAGGCGGCGCGCAGGACCGCTGCCGCCCCTGCCGCCCGGCAGCGGCCAGCCCGGCCCGAGCTGTCCACCCAGCCGTCAACCCAGCGACCGCCGACAGCGGCACGCCTGCCGCTGCTGCACTGGGCCAGGCTCAGCAGCCTGCAGGTGGCGCTGCTGGTGTCGCTCGGCCTGCATGCGGCGCTGCTGCTGCTGCGCGTGGTCGATCCACAGCGCTTCGAGCGGATGTTCAGCGACACGCCGCTGGAGGTGGTCCTGGTCAACGCCAGAGGCCCATCGGCACCCAGCCAGGCTCAGGCGCTGGCCCAGTCCTCGCTGGCCGGCGGCGGTGACGCTGCGGCCGGCCGCGCCACCTCGCCGCTGCCGTTCAGCGCCGAGACGGCGATGGGCGATGCCAGTGACGACACCCACCGCCGCGCCAACGCGGTGGCGCTGTCGCCCGCGCTGCAACTGCTGGCCCAGGTGCAGCGCGAGTTGGCATTGCAGCCCCCACCAGATCCGCGCGCGGCCCAGGGCAGCGCCGAGCAGCGCGACAGCGAAGAGCGGCGGCGCCAGTTGCTCAAACAGTTGGCCGAGATCGAGCGCCGCATCAACGAGGACAACGCCAGCCCGAAGAAGCGCTTCGTCAGCCCGGCCACCCGCGAAGTCGTCTACGCCCAGTACTACGACCAGTTGCGGCGGCGGATCGAGGAGCGCGGCACACGCGACTTTCCGGCCCAGCAGGGCCACAAGCTGTACGGCGAGCTGACGATGAACATCACCGTCGATGCCCGTGGCCGGCTGCTGGACACCGAGATCCTGTCGGGCTCGGGCCAGGCCGCGCTCGACCGCCAGGCGGTGGCCATCGTCCGCGCGGCGGCGCCTTTCGGCGCGTTCTCGGCCGGCATGCGGCGCCAGGCCGACCAGATCGTCGTCACCTCGCGCTTTCGCTTCACCCGCGACGAGGGCGTTGCGGCAAGCGTCGGCGGGGCCGGTGGCTGAGGCCGCGCGGCCGCCACGCTGGTGGGCCGAACTGGCCCGTTTGGCGGCGATGCTGCTGCTGTGTACGCTGGCGCTGCAGGCCGTGTTCATCGGCCGGATCGCTCTGATGGCGCTGCTTGACCCGCAATCGACGAGCTTTCAGCGCAGCGAGGCCTGGCGCCTGCTGGCGACCCGACAGCGCCTGGATTGGCACCAGCACTGGGTCGACGACAGCCGCATCGCCGCCACGCTCAAGCGCGCCGTGGTCGCCAGCGAGGACGCCGCCTTCGCCAGCCACCACGGCCTGGACTGGGAGGCGCTGCAAAAAGCCTGGGAGCGCAACCAGCGCTCGGCCACAAGATCGCCGCGCCGGGCCCTGCCCGAGCCTGGGGCGACGACCACGACCGAAGGCGGCCACCGGGCCGGAGGCCGGCCCAAGACCGAGCCCAAGGTCGTTGGCGGATCGACCATCAGCCAGCAGTTGGCCAAGAATTTGCTGCTCTCGGGCGAGCGCACCCTGCCGCGCAAGGCGCAGGAGTTCGTGCTGACGCTGGCACTGGAGTCGCTGTTGAGCAAACGCCGGATGCTGGAGATCTACCTCAACAGCGTCGAATGGGGCGAGGGCGTGTTCGGCGCCGAGGCCGCGGCCCGGCAATACGCTCGCCTGCCAGCGGCCCAGCTCGACACCGCCACCGCCGCGCGCCTGGCGGTGATGCTGCCGGCGCCCAAACGCTTCGAGCGCAACCCGCAGTCGGCCTACATCCTGGCGCGCGCCCAGGTCATCGCCGCCCGGATGCCGGCGGTGGTGCTGCCCTGAGATTGGCAGGCGCCTAAAATCGAGACGATGTCCGCCGCCCAACTTGCTGAGATCGCAGCCAGCGCTGCCAGGCTGGTGGTCGAAGACGGCATGGAGTACGCCGAGGCCAAGCGCAAGGCCGCCCAGGCTATCACCCGCCGTGGCAACGGCCGGGGCGTCGAGCTGCCGGGCAATGAACAGGTCGAGGACGAGGTGCGCAACCACCTCGCACTGTTTTGTGCCGAGCACCAGCCGGCCGAACTTCGGGCGCTGCGCGACCTGGCCCTGGTCTGGATGTTGCGACTGAGCGAATTTCGCCCGCACCTGGGCGGCGCGGTCTGGCGCGGCACCGCCACCCGCTTGTCGGCGCTGCACATCGATCTGTATTGCGACGACGCCAAGACAGCCGAAATTGGTTTGCTCAACCGTGGCATCGCCTTCTCGCTGCACAGCCAAGCCGCCGGGCGCGATGGACGCGGTGGGCAGGGTCCGGACGTGCTCAGCCTGTGCGTACGACGCCCCGGCCTGGCCGATCCGGTGACGATTTTTCTGACCGTGCGCGACCACGACGAGCTGCGCGGCGCGCTCAAGCCCGACGCGCGCGGCCGCAGTTGGCGCGGCGACAGCGTCGCGCTGCGACGGTTGCTCAGCGCGCCAGCCGCGCATGACCTGCCGTTGGAGGCCTGAGCATGATGGACCGCCGCCGCTGGCTTACCGGCAGCATTGCCGGCGGTGCTGCGCTCGCCGGCGCTGGCATGGCCTGGTGGCATGCCGATGCCGGGGCGTCGCCTGACCTGACCGAGATGTGGGCGATGCACTTCGAGCGCCCCGGCGGCGGCGAGTTGGACATGGCGACCCTGCGCGGCAAGCCCCTGCTGATCAACTTTTGGGCCACCTGGTGCGCACCCTGCCTGCGCGAGTTGCCGGCCTTGGACGCCTTCCATCGCCAGTTCCAGGCCAAGGGCTGGCAGGTGCTGGGCCTGGCGGTCGACGCAGCGATCCCGGTGCGCGAGTTCCTGACCAAGGTCAAGGTCAACTACCTGATCGCCCTGGCCGGGCTGGACGGCACTGACCTGATCGCCCAGCTTGGCAATCTGCAGGGCGGCCTGCCGTTTTCAGTGGTGATCGACAGCCAGGGCAAGCTCGCGCAGCGGCGCATGGGCGAGACCAACCTGGCCGAGCTGACAGCCTGGGCCAAGCAGACCCAGTGATCGGCCGCTTGGCGGCAAACCTGCGCGAACGGCTGCCAACGCAGCCTTTTTGCCGGCCATTGGCGCCTTTTCCACGAGCCACGGCGATGCCTGCAAAGGATTGCAGGCGCGTTCTGACGCCGATCTGCGTGTGACACAATCGCGCCCCTTTGGAAGCTTTCGGCTGGCGCGCGAGCCAGCCCGGCCAACTCCCTTGGCTCAGCCCGGACGGCGGCAACGCCGCGATTGGGCGCGACCAATCCGGTGTGGCCCGACCCCAGCGCAAGGAGCACAAGGCATGGACCTGCGAAAACTCAAGACTCTGGTCGATCTGGTGTCCGACTCGAACATCACCGAGCTTGAGATCACCGACGCCGAAGGCAAGGTGCGGATCGTCAAAGCCACCCCCATCCAGACTGTGCTGGCCGCCGCCGCGCCGCCACCGTCGCTGGTCGCGCTGCCCGGCCAGGCGGCTGCGGCCCCGGCCGAGCCCGAGCCCATCGGCCAGACCGTCAAGTCGCCGATGGTCGGCACCTTCTACCGCGCCTCCAGTCCAGGCGCCAAGCCCTTGGTCGAGGTGGGCCAGGCGATCAAGGCCGGCGAGGCGATCTGCATCATCGAGGCGATGAAGATCATGAACGAGATCGAGTCCGATGCCAGCGGCACGGTCACCCGGGTGCTGGTCGAGAACGGCCAGGCGGTCGAGTTCGGCCAGCCACTGTTCGTCGTCGCCTGAGCACCCTGGCCGATGTTCAAGAAGATCCTCATCGCCAACCGCGGCGAACGCGCCGCAGGCGCGGCGGCGAAGCCACATTGCCCTGCGTGCGCAGCACGCTGAGGGCGATTTCGCCGAGCCCACCATGTTCAAAAAAATCCTCATTGCCAACCGAGGCGAGATCGCCCTGCGGATCCAGCGCGCCTGCCGCGAAATGGGCATCCAGTCGGTGGTGGTGTATTCCGAGGCCGACCGCAACGCCAAGTACGTCAAGCTGGCCGATGAGTCGGTGTGCATAGGGCCGGCGCAGTCGGCGCTGAGCTACCTCAACATGCCGGCGATCATCGCCAGCGCCGAAGTCACCGACGCCGAGGCGATCCATCCGGGTTACGGCTTCCTGTCGGAGAACGCCGACTTCGCCGAGCGGGTGGAGAAGAGCGGCTTCGTCTTCATCGGCCCGACGCCCGAATCGATCCGCATGATGGGCGACAAGGTCTCGGCCAAGCAGGCCATGGTCAAGGCCGGCGTGCCCTGTGTGCCTGGCGGCGAGGGCGCGTTGTCCGAAGACGCCAAAGCCACGGTACAGGCGGCGCGGGCCATCGGTTACCCGGTGATCATCAAGGCGGCGGGCGGTGGTGGCGGGCGCGGCATGCGCGTGGTCCACACCGAGGCGGCGCTGCTGCATGCCGTGCAGACCACCCGCAGCGAGGCCGGTGCGGCCTTTGGCAACCCGACCGTGTACATGGAGAAGTTCCTCGAGAACCCGCGCCACATCGAGATCCAGGTCATGGCCGACGCCCACCGCAACGCGGTCTGGCTGGGCGAGCGCGATTGCTCGATGCAGCGCCGCCACCAGAAGATCATCGAAGAGGCGCCGGCCCCGGGAATCCCGCGCCGGGTGATCGAGCGGATAGGCGAACGCTGCGCGGCGGCCTGCAAGAAGATCGGCTACCGCGGCGCCGGCACCTTCGAGTTCCTGTTCCAGGACGGTGAGTTCTATTTCATCGAAATGAACACCCGCGTCCAGGTCGAGCATCCGGTGACCGAGCTGACCACCGGGATCGACATCGTGCAGACCCAGATCCGCGTCGCGGCCGGCGAGAAACTGCCCTTCACCCAGCGCCAGATCGGCCTGCGCGGGCACGCCATCGAGTGCCGCATCAACGCCGAGGACGCCTACAAGTTCACCCCCTCACCGGGTCGGATCACGATGTGGCACCCGCCCGGCGGCCCAGGCGTGCGGGTCGATTCGCATGCCTACACCAACTACGTCGTGCCGCCGAACTACGACTCGATGATCGGCAAGATCATCGTCCACGGCGACAGCCGCGAGCAGGCCCTGGCGCGGATGCGCATCGCTTTGTCTGAGACGCTGGTCGAGGGCATCAGCACCAACATCCCGCTGCACCGCGAGTTGATGGTCGACGCCAAGTTCATCGAGGGCGGGACCAACATCCACTACCTCGAAGGCTGGCTGGCGCAGCACAGCCGCTGACGTCGACTGGCCGCAAGCCTCTGGCGATGCGCCACCTGAGCCGTCCCCTGGCTGGGCCTTTGCTGCCGCCACCGCACCATGTTTGAGCTGGTGTTGCGGCTGCCGCAGGCCTTGGTCGAAGGCGTAGGCGAGTGGCTGATGGACGACCTGGAGGCGCTGTCGGTGTCTGTGGCCGACGCCGATGCCGGCACCGACCAGGAGCAGGCGCTGTTCGGCGAGCCAGGCATGCCGGTGCCGCGCGAGGGCTGGCTGCACTCGGAGTTGACTGCGCTGTTCGCCGACGAGGCCGCAGCGACAGCCGCATCCAAGCTGCTGCAAGCCCAGGATTGGGCGACCGAGCTGGTCGCGCTGGCGCCGCGTCCGCTGGCCGATCAGGATTGGGTGCGGCTGACCCAGTCGCAATTTGCCCCGGTCGAGATCACGCCCGTGTTCTGGATCGTGCCGAGCTGGCACAAGGCGCCGCCGCAGGCGCGCCAGGTGCTGCGGCTCGATCCTGGCCTGGCTTTCGGCACCGGCACCCACCCGACCACCAAGATGTGCCTGCGCTGGATCGCCGGCCAGCCCGCGGCGGCGCGGGTGCTGGACTACGGCTGCGGCTCGGGCATCCTGGCGATCGCGGCGGCGCTGCATGGCAGCCAGGGCATCGAAGCCGTCGACATCGACCCTGCCGCCGTCCAGTCCAGCCGCGACAACGCCCAGGCCAACCAGGTGTCACTGCGCGCCGGCCTGCCCGAGATCGCCAGCGGCAGCTACCCGCTGGTGCTGGCGAACATCCTGGCGACGCCGCTGAAGCTGCTCGCGCCGCTGCTGGCCGGCCATGTCGCGCCCGGCGGCCAGTTGGTGCTGGCCGGCATACTGGCGCGGCAGGAACAAGAATTGCGCGAGGCCTACGCCGCCTACCTGAGCCTGACCGTGGCCGACTGTGAAGACGGCTGGATTCTGATGACCGCGCAGCGGCCCGTCTGACGCTCATGGCCAGGGTGTAGCCGGGCGAATTTGCGCGCCCTGGCCGCATGGCATCATCGCGCCCGCCCACCCGCCTGACATTCACCGCCACGTGACCCTGGCCACCCGCTGTAACGCCTGCACCACGGTGTTCCGGGTGGTCCGCGACCAGTTGCGGGTGTCCGATGGCTGGGTCCGCTGCGGCCGTTGCAATGCGGTCTTCAACGCCACCGACGACCTGTTCGAGTTGGCTGAGCTGCCAGCATCGACCGGCGCGGCCACGGACCCTTCGGCATCGGCCGACCGCAGCCGCCAGCGGCTGGACGAGGTGCTCGACGATCTGGCCGAGCACCGGCGCCAGTTGCAGCAGAGCGCACCGGCTGCGCCCAGCGTCTGGTCTCGGCCGACCGCGCCGCGACCGGCCGAGCCGCTGCAGGACGAGTTCAGCCAGGCCGACGAGGCCGGCTGGGACGACTCCCCTGAACCGCCGCTGGACGATCTCGCCGATCCGGCGCCGACCGAGGACGATCCCGACCCGGCGCTGGACGAGGCCGATGGTGATGCCGACGCGGACTTTGAGCCGGCCGAAGCACCGCTCGCACCGCCCGCCCTGGCGGCCTGGCGCGACGACGGTGGGTACGAGCGCGAGGTCGCGGCCATCGACGGCGATGACGGCGACGACCGCGACGACGACGGGGTCGCGCTCCAGCCGCCTGCCCCGGCCGAACAGGCCACGCCCACGCCCACACCCACGACCGAGAGCGACGCGCCAGGCCTGACCCTGGCCGAGCCCGCACCTGCCGACACGCTGGACGACGGCAGCCCTGCCGCGATCGTGGCCTGGCACCGTGACGACCTTGCCCCCGCCCACCTCGGGCCAGCCATCTTTGCCGACGGCGCGCCGGCCGCGACCACGGGCGCTGCCGATGCCACTGCGGTGCAGGCCGGATCCGCAAGCGCCACTACGGCAGCGATTGCGCCTGCGGCCGTGCCCAGCTTCATTCGCCGTGCCGACCGGGCCGCGTTCTGGCATTCACGCCAGGTCAGGCGCAGCCTGGCCACCGCCGCCGGCATGCTCGGACTGCTGCTGCTGTTGCAGGCCGGACGGGCCGGCCGCGACCTGCTCGCGGCCCACATCCCGGCGCTGCAACCGGCCTTGCAGGCGCTGTGCGACACCAGCGCCTGCGAGATCACCCCGCTGCGCCGGATCGACCGGATTTCGGTCGACAGCGCAGGCCTGGGCCTGGTCGAGGGTGCACCGGTCTACCGCCTGCAACTGCTGCTGCACAATCGCGCCGACACCGCCGTACTGGCACCGGCCCTGGAGCTGACACTCAACGACGCCCAGGGCCGCCTGCTCGCCCGGCGGGTGCTGCAGGGCGCGGAGCTGGGCTTGTCCGGCCCGGTGCTGGCCGCCGGCCAGGAGCTGCCGCTGCAGGTCATGCTGTCGGCCCGCGAGCAGCGCATCGCCGGCTACAACATCGAGCTTTTCTACCCCTGAACCCGCCCGGCACGTTGCCGGCAACACCCCACACCATGTCCGTCCTGATCTGCGGCTCGCTCGCGTTCGACACCATCAGCAACTTCGCTGGCCGCTTCGCGCAGCAGATCCTGCCCGAGCATGTCCACATCCTCAACGTCTCGTTCCTGGTGCCGACGATGCGCCGCGAGTTCGGCGGCTGCGCCGGCAACATCGCCTACAGCCTGCACCTGCTGGGCGGCACGCCGCTGGTGATGGGCGCAGTCGGCAGCGACAGCGAACCCTACCTGGCGCGGCTGCGCGGCTGGGGGCTGGAGACCTCGCAGATCCTGGTGCGGGACGACACCTACACCGCCCAGGCAATGATCATCACCGACGCCGACAACAACCAGATCACAGCGTTCCACCCCGGCGCGATGCAGACCGCGCATGATCTGCGGGTGCCGACCGGCCGCCCTGACATCACCCTGGGCATCATTGCCCCGGACGGCCGTGAGGCGATGCGCTCGCATGCCGAGCAGATGGCCGCAGCCGGCATTCCCTTCGTCTTCGATCCGGGCCAGAACCTGCCGCTGTTCGATGGCACCGAACTGGCGGCATTCGTCGCCCAGGCGAGCTGGGTCGCGGTCAACGATTACGAGGGCAAGATGCTGTGCGAGCGCATGGGCACCAGCCTGGAGGCGCTGTCGCGTCGGCCAAACCTGCGCGGCGTGATCGTCACCCTGGCCGGCCAGGGCTGCGAGCTGTGGCAGCAGGGCCAGCGCCAGCATGTGCCCGGCGTCGCCGCTGCGGCGGTGCTTGATCCGACCGGCTGCGGCGACGCGTTCCGCGGGGCACTGTTGCACGGGCTCTCGCTGGGTTGGGATCTGCCGCGCTGCGTCGCCCTGGGCAACCAGGTCGGGGCCTTGAAAATCGCCCAACATGGCTGCCAGAACCACCAAATTCCCGCCGCGCTGATCGCTGCGGCCTGACGCCACTCAACCCGGCAACTCAGTCCGGCGATTCAGTCCGGACGCTGCCAGAACACGCCGTCCTCGTTGAGGATTGCGTCCAGCGGCACATCGTGGGGCTCGGGCTTGAGCCAGGGCACGTGGCCATGGGCAAAGCCGATGCCGACGGTGTAGGGCCGAGGGTGCAAGGCCGCCAGGGTGCGGTCATAGAAGCCGCCGCCGTAACCCAGCCGGTTGCCACCCGGGCCGTAACCGACACAAGGCACCAGCAGCAAGGCCGGCTCGAACGCCTCGGTGCCCAAGGGCTTGGGAATGCCGAAGGCGTCGTCCTCCATCGGGCAGCCGGGGAACCAGATGTGGAAGCTGAGCTGGCCACTTTCACGCTGGATCACCGGCAGGCCGATCCGCCGTGCCGCGTCGGCTTCGCTCCAGCGGTAAAGCGCCGGCAGGGCATCAAACTCGGCCTTGATTGGCCAGTAGGCGCCGATCGAGTGCTCGCGCCGCGACACCAACCAGACCCGCAGGACCTGCTGCAACTGCGCGGCGCGGACATGCCGATCGGCCATCGCCAGGCGCTCGGCCTGCAACTGCTTGCGCAACGACAACTTGTCGGTGCTGGGCGTTTCGTTGAAGTTCGGCAGCGGTGGCATCAGGCGATTGTGCAATGGCAGGTCCGCCGCCAGGGCGGGCCGTTTTTCACGCCGCTGCCGGCGCATAGACTTCGCGTCATGACGGCCAGCCCCGATTTTGTCGCGCACTGTCTGGAGCTGTTGTCGGCGCTGGGCCGGCCGCGCTCCCGGCGCATGTTTGGTGGCCACGGCGTCTATGTCGACGAGTGTTTCATCGCCCTGGTCAGCGGCCAGCAGTTGTTCCTCAAGACCGACGAGCTCAACCGCCAGGCGTTCGAGCAGGCCGGTTGCCTGCCTTTTGCCTTTGTGGCGGCCAGCGGCCAGAGGACGGTGATGTCGTACTGGAGCGCGCCCGACGAGGCGATGGACTCGGCGGCGCTGATGCTGCCCTGGGCGCGGCTGGCGATGGCGGCCGCGCTGCGCGCCGCCCATGCCAGGGCTCAACCGGCTGCGGCCCGGGGCAAGAGCAGGCGCTCGCGGTAGGCGGTGATCCGGGCCTGCAGGCCCGGCGTCGAGGCTGAGCGGACCAGCGCCGCCAGGTCGACATCGCGGTGGTCGTCGCGGGTGATGTTGCGCACCGCCCGGGCGGTCTCACGGCTGACCCGGGGAGGTGGCAGTGGCGAATCTGCGCCATCGACGGCGATTGCCGATACCAGCCCGGCCTGCTGCCCCTGGGCGGCGTCCAGCTCGCCGCCCTCGATCACCAGGCGCCTGGCTGCGTTGGTGCCGATGCGCTCGGCCAGGCGCCGGCTGCCCAACACCAGGCCGAACTGCGCGCCGGGAAACCTGAAGCTGGCGCCGGGTCGGGCGATGCGCCGCTCGCAGGCCACGAACAGGTCCGCCCCTGCGCCCCAGGTGCGGCCGTGGGCAAATGCCACGGTGCGCATAGGCGCATGCCACAGCGCCGCCAGAAGGGCCTCGATGCGGACCACCCGCAACAGCAGGTCGGCATCGCTCAGGCGCGGCAGATCGGTCAGGTCCAGGCCGGTACAGAAGTGCGCCCCGGCGCCGCGCAGCACCAGGGTGTGGGTGGCTTCATCGGCGCTGACCTGTTCGATCCGGGCCAGCAGCGCCTCGACCATTGCCGGCCCGAGTGCATTGCCCTTGTCAGGCCGATTCAGGGTCAGGCTGGTGACGCCGTCGTGGTGCTCGATGGTCAGCATGCGTGCTCCGCTCAGGATCAGACCGACAGCGCCGGGGCGGCGGTCGCGCTGTAGCCGGAGATGAAGTCCAGCACCTGGCCCTGCGCGTCGAGCCGGTGCCGGCGCAGCCTGCCGATGTCGCCGCCGTAGACATGGATGCTGATGCTGACCGCGTCCGGCACGGCGTTGGCCACCAGGTGCCAGTCGCCCAGGGTCGGCGAGACCGCCTCGATCTGGCCGGCGCTCAAGCGGTGGCGCCGGTTGGAGGCGACCGGCACGCCGCCGTGCCACTCGAACTCCTGGCAGTCCTCGGCGCCACGCAGCATGCCGATCAGGCCCCAGACGGTGTGGTCGTGGGCCGGCGTGCGCTGGCCCGGCCCCCAGACAAAGCTGACCACAGAGAAGCGCTGCTGCGGGTCAAGGTAGAGCAAGTGCTGGGCATAGCGCTCGGGATTGGCTTGAGCCTGTGGCGCCGGCAGCCAGGCGTCGTCGGCCAGCAATGCCGCCAACTGCGGTCGGGCGGCGGCGAGCAAGGTCGCCTCGTCCAGCCCGGCGTCGAGCAGGGCGCCCAGCGCGGCGACGAACCCGCGCAGCGGGGCCAGGCTGTTGCTGCCGAGCGGCGTCATCGCAGACTGGCCCTGATCTCGGCGCTGTGCTGGCCTAGCGTCGGCACAGCCGTGTCGACAGGGATGGCCTGGCCGTCAAGCCGCACCGGGCTGCCGACGGTGCGCGTGGCCTGGCCGCCGGGCAGGGTCATGGGCCGCACCAGTTGCAGGTGTTCGGCCTGCGGGTCGGCGAGTGCTTCGGCATAGCCATTGATCGGCGCGCCGGGCACGCCGCCCAGGGCAAAGCGCGCCAGCCAGTCGGCGGCAGTCGAGCGCGCAAACTGGACTTCCAGCAGATCCTTCAATTCGCCTTGGTGGGCGGCGCGCAGCGTTGGTGTGGCAAAGCGCGGATCCTGCGCCAGCGCCGGCAGGCCGACGATGCCGCACACCGCCAGCCACAGCTTGTGGTTGCCGGCGGCAATCGCGAAAAAGCCGTCCTGCGCCCGGTAGGCCTGGTACGGGGCGTTGCGCGGGTGCGCCGAGCCGAGCTTGCCGGGGTTGCGTCCGGTGCCGAAGTATTCGCTGGTCTGAAGCGCCGAAACCGCCAGCGTGGCGGCGAACATCGGGATGTCGATGTGCCCGCCCTGGCCACCGCCTTTGACCCGGTGCAGCAGCGCGGCGATGCTGAAGGCGGCGTACAGGCCCGAGGCAAAGTCCGACAGCGGCACCCCGGCCTTGACCGGCGCGCCGTCGGGCTCACCGGTGACGCTCATCACCCCGGCCGCGGCCTGGATCGTCAGGTCGAAGCCACCCTCGCCGCCGCGCGGGCCATCCTGGCCGTAGGCCGAGATCGAGCAGTAGACCAGGCTCGGCTGGCGCGCTGCGAACCAGTCCCAGCCCAGGCCGAGCCGGGCCATTGCACCGGGGCGGCTGTTCTCGACCAGCACGTCGCTGGATTGCACCAGGGCGCGGGCGGCGGCCAGGTCGTTGGGGTCCTTGAGGTTCAGCACCAGGGAGCGCTTGCCGCGGTTGACCGAGGCGAAGTTTTCGCTGAAACCCCCGGTCAGCGGTGGCCACTGGCGCATGCCGTCGCCCTCGGGCGGCTCGACCTTGACCACGTCGGCGCCAAAGTCGGCCAGCAACATGCCGCAGAACGGGCCCGAGGCGACCTGGCAGAACTCGGCCACGCGCACCCCGAGCAGGGGCAAGGGCGGCATGGCGGCGACGCGGGACGAGGCTGGAGCGGGCGCGGCGGTCATGGCTGGACTGTAGCGGCCAGCGCTACGACCTGCCCTTCCACGGCACCAGCCGGCGCTCGACCCAGCGCATGAACAGGTCGAACAGGTAGGCGACCACGCCGATCACGATGATGCCCATGCTGACAATGTCGGTGCGCAGGAAGTTCGACGCGTTGAGCCCCGTATGGCCCATGCCGCCGTGCTGCGGGCGGGCGGGTTCGCCGGCCATCTTGGCGTAAAAAGCGCCGACGCCGACGCCGACGCCGTCGCACTACAGCGCACCGCGCGGTCAGGACTTTCCCGCAGACCGGCGGGCCGCGCTTGGGGCGGATCGGCGCTTCAGCCGGTGGCGCCGAACATGGCTGGCAGTTTCAGGCGCTGCACCTTGCCCGAGGGCCCGCGCGGCAACTCGGTCACAAAGCGCAGCAGCTTGGGGGTCTTGTAGCGGCCGAGCTGGGCGAGGCAGAAACTGCGCAGATCGTCTTCGCTGCAGGCCATGCCCGGGCGCAATACCACGCAGGCCAAGATCTCCTGGCCGTAGTGCGGGTCGGGGATGCCGACGGCAGCGGCGTCCAGCACCGCCGGGTGCTGGAGCAGGGCCTCGTCGATCTCGCGCGGGGCGATGTTCTCGCCGCCCTTGATGATCAATTCCTTGATCCGGCCGGTGACGAAGAAGAAGCCGTCGGCGTCGCGGTGGCCGAGATCGCCGCTGCGCAGCCAGCCGTCGGGGGTGAAGGCCTGGTCCGTGGCCTGCGGGTTCTTGTAGTAGCCGCGCATCACGTTCGGGCCGCGGATGACGATCTCGCCGGTCATGCCGTCGGCCAGCGGTACCAGTGCCGCGTCGACCACCCGCGCCAGGCAGCCCGAGGCGCGCCCGACCGCGCCCAACTTGCGCAGCGCCGGCTCCAGCGGGTTGGAGAAGCTCGGCGCCACGGTCTCGGTCAGGCCCATGGTCTCGATCACGCCGATGCCGAACCTGGCCTCGAAGGCGCGCAGGTGTTCGGGCGGCAGGGCGGCGCTGGCCGAGCGGCAGAACCGGATCCGCGCCGTGCTGCCAGGCGCCGGCAGATCGCCCTCCAGGAGGTAGGAGATGATGGTCGGCACCACATTGATCCAGGTGCAGCCGGCGGCGCTGGCCTGGTCCCAAAAACGGGCTGCGGAGAATTTGGGCGCCAGCGCCACGCTGCCGCCGGCACTCAAGGGCGCCAGCATGGTCACCGCGAATGCGTTGATGTGGTACAGCGGCAGCACGCCCAGCACCCGATCGGCCGGGCCCAGGGCATGTTCGGCGACGATGGCGGCGGCGTTGGCGGCCAGGTTGGCCTGGCTCAGCATCACGCCCTTGGGCACGCCGGTGGTGCCCGAGGTGTACATCAGCAGGGCGATAGCCTCGGGTGATGGCGGCGCGGCCGCATCGGCGCCCGGCTCAGCCTCGCCGTCCAGCACCAGGGCATGCGGATCGGCCACCACCAGGCGCTTGTCCGACCCGGCCAGCAGCGCCTGGACGCGGTCTTGCCACTCGGGCGCCACCACCACCAGGGCGCAGTCCGAATGGCCGATCACGTAGCGCATCTGCTCTGGCTGCGAGAGCAGGTTGACCGGGTTGACGCAGCGCCCGCCCCACATCGCGCCCAGCAGCAGGCGCAGCGTGCCCAGACCGTTGGGCATCACCAGCGACAGCGTCTGGCCAGGCGCCACGCCCTGCCGGTCAAGCCAGGCACTGATGCTGCGGCAACCGCTGGCGAGCTGGGCATAGCTCAGGCTGGCGCCGGACTCTGTCGCCATGGCGCAGTGGCTGTCAGGCCGCAGCCCGGCCTGGCGCTCGACCATCGCCCAGACGGTCTCTGCGGCCAGCGCCGACATCGCCTCAGGCCCGACCGTACTTGGCGAAGAAGGCGCCAAAAATGTCGGCCTCGCTGGGCACCACCTCGGCGATAGGCATCGCCACCCGGGTGATGTTCAGGCACTGGCGGTAGCCCAGGTTGTCTGAAAAATTGTTCCTGCCCCAGGTGCCGCAGCCCATCGACAGCGAGAACGGCAGGCCGTTGTCGAAGCTGCCGCCGGTGGCCACCGCATGCGCCTGGTTGACGATGACGCGCGACACCGGCAGGCTGAGGCCGAGTTGCAGCGCCCGCTCGGGCCGCTGGCTGTGCAGGCTGACGGAATGGCCGGCGCCCTGGAAGGCGTAGATGCGGCGCACCGTGGCCATCGCGGCGGCAAAGTCGGGCACGGTGTACAGCGCCAGCACCGGGCTGAGCTTTTCGCCTGAGAAAGGGTGATCGGCGCCAAAGCCGGTCTCGTCCACCAGCAAGGCCGAAGGCAACCTGGCGGCCAGGTCGGACCATCCGGCGCGTTGCGCAATCAGCGCCGCCGACTGCCCTATCACTGCAGGCGACAAATGCCCGTCGGGCCACATCAGGCGCTGCAAGGCCGCCTTCTGCGCAGCGTCCAGCAGCACCACGCCGCGCCGCGCCAGCGCCGCCAGCACCGCGTCGCGCTGCGCCGCCACCACCACCAGGCTGTTCTCGGACGAGCAACTGGTGGCGTTGTCAAAGGTCTTGGACTGCAACAGCAGGGCCATCGCCTGGTCGGCGTCGGCGCTCTCGTCGACGATGCTGGCGACATTGCCCGCGCCCACGCCGAAGGCCGGCGTGCCGCTGGCATAGGCGGCGCGCACATTGGCCTGCGAGCCGGTGGCCAGCACCAAGTCGCACTGGCGCATCAGCTCGGCGGTGCTGGCCTTGCTGATCGGGGCGGGCAACACCTGCACCAAGTCGGCGGGCGCACCGATGCGCTCGAACTGGGCGTGGATGCAGGCCACCAGCGCCTGCGCTGTGGTCCAGCCCTTGGGCGAGGGCGCGATGATGACCGCGTTGCGGCCCTTGAGCGCGTTGATGACCTTGTTGGCCGGCGTCGCCGCCGGGTTGGTCGAGGGCGTGACGGCGCAGACCACCCCGACCGAGCGGGCGATCTCGGTGATGCCGGTTGCCGCATCGTGCGCAATCACGCCGACCGAAGCTGCGCCCTGCAGGTCGCGCAGCAGGCCCAGCGTCTTGCGGTGGTTCTTGCGCACCTTGTCTTCGACGTTGCCGATGCCGGTGTCGGCCACCGCCAGTTCGGCCAAGGCGCGGTTGCGCCCGGGCTCGAGGATGGCCCAGCCGGCAGCGGCGACCAGTTCGTCGACCCGGCCCTGGTCATAGCCTTCAGCCTGCGCCTGTGCGGCACGGGCACGGGCGACGAGTTCATGCACCTGGGCCACCACGGGATCGACACTGGGCATCTCATTCCGCCTTGATGTTGGCGTCTTTGGCCAGCTTGGCCCAGCGCGGCAGCTCGCTGGCGACCACCTTGGCCAGCGCCGCCGGCGTGCCACCGACCGCCTCGGCGCCCTGGAGCAGGAACTGCGCCTTGACTTCTGGCTCGGCCACCACGCTGTTGAGCGCCTTGTTCAGGCGCTCGACCACCGCACGCGGCGTCTTGGCGGGCACGAACATCGCGAACCAGGAATCGATCTCGAAGTCCGGCACGCCCGCTTCCTGCATCGTCGGCACCTCCGGGAATGCGCTGCTGCGCTTGAGCGTGGACACCGCCAGCGCCTTGAGCCTGCCCGCCTTGACGAACTGTGCGGCGGCCGGGATCGACACCCACACCATCGGGATCTGCCCGCCCAGCAGGTCGATCACGCCAGGGCCTCCGCCCTTGTAGGGGATGTGGGTCAGTTGGATGCCGGCGCGCAGGTTCAGCAACTCGCCCGCCAGGTGGCTGGGCGAGCCTATGCCGACCGAGCCGAACTGCAAGGTGTCGGGCTTCTTCTTGGCCAGCGCCACCAGCTCGGCCACCGTGTTGGCCTCGAACTTGGGCAGTGTGACCAGGATCTGCGGCAACGAGGCGACCGTGCCTACAGGCTCGAAATCGCGCTCGGTGTCGAACGGCAGCTTCGGGAATATCGCCGGATTGATGGTGTGCGAGCTGAGCGTGAACAGCACGGTGTAGCCGTCCGGCGCCGCCTTGGCGACGATGTCGGTGCCCAGCGAGCCGCCACCGCCGCCGCGGTTGTCTATGACCACCGGCTGGCCCAGCGCGGCCTGGAAGCGCGCCTGCACGATCCGCGCAATCACGTCGGTGCCGCCGCCGGGCGGATACGGCACGACAAAGCGCACCGGCCGGTCCGGGTAGGCCGATTGGGCCCAAGCCGGGGTCGACAGCGTGGCCGCAGCCACCAGCAGGGCCGCGAACATGGCGCGGCGCAAGCCCCGCTGCGGTGCAATCTTCATGTCAATCTCCCTGTTGTCCGCCAGGCCGTTGGCGCAGCCCGCGGCCCGCAGCCGGCCAACGGCACCGCGCTCAAGCCGTCCCGCCGACCGTCAAACCGTCGATGCGCAGGGTCGGCTGGCCCACCCCGACGGGCACGCTCTGGCCTTCCTTGCCGCAGACGCCGACACCGCTGTCCAGCGCCAGGTCGTTGCCGATCAGCTTGACCCGGGTCAGCGCATCCGGGCCATTGCCGATGATCGTCGCGCCCTTGACCGGGTAGAGGATGCGGCCGTTCTCGACCCAGAAGGCCTCGCTCGCCGAGAACACAAACTTGCCGCTGGTGATGTCAACCTGGCCACCGCCGAAATTGGTCGCGTACAGGCCGCGCTTGATGCTGGCGATGATCTCTTGGCTGGGCGTGGTGCCGGCCAGCATGTAGGTGTTGGTCATGCGCGGCATGGGCACATGGGCATAGCTCTCGCGCCGGCCGTTGCCGGTCGGTTTGACGCCCATCAGCCGGGCGTTCATCGAGTCCTGGATATAGCCCTTCAAGATGCCGTCTTCGATCAGCACATTGCGCTGGCTGGCATGGCCTTCGTCGTCGACATTGAGCGAGCCGCGCCGCTCTGGCAGGGTGCCGTCATCGAGCACCGTCACGCCCTTGGCCGCCACCCGCTGGCCGACCCGGCCGGAGAAGGCCGACGAGCCCTTGCGGTTGAAGTCGCCCTCCAGGCCATGGCCCACCGCCTCGTGCAGCAGCACGCCTGGCCAGCCCGGGCCGACCACCACCGTCATTTGCCCGGCCGGCGCCGGCCGTGAATCGAGGTTGGTCAGCGCGGCATTGACCGCCTGGTCGACATACTCGGTCAGTTGCGCGTCCTGGAAATAGCCCAGGCCGAAACGCCCGCCGCCGCCGCCCGAGCCGACCTCGCGCCGGCCATTGGCCTCGGCGATGACGGTGATCGACAAGCGCACCAACGGCCGCACATCGGCCGCGCGACTGCCGTCGGCGCGGGCCACCAGCACCACGTCGTGCTCGGCCGACACCCCCGCCATGACCTGGACCACACGCGGGTCGCGGGCGCGTGCCATGCGCTCGATCTTTTCCAGCAGCGCCACCTTCTGGGCGCTGTCCAAAGTGCCTATCGGGTCGGCGGCGCGGTACAGGGCGCGGCTGCCGGCCAGCCTGGCCGTGCGCCCGCGCTTGACGCTGCGGCTCTGGCCCGCCGCCGCGATCGACCGCACCGTCCGTGCCGCGTCCAGCAGCGCCGCCTCGGAGATGTCGTCAGAGTAGGCGAAGGCGGTTTTCTCGCCGGCCACGGCGCGCACGCCCACCCCCTGGTCGATGCTGAAACTGCCGCTCTTGACGATGCCTTCTTCCAGGCTCCAGCCTTCGTGGCGGGTGATCTGGAAATACAGGTCGGCATCGTCAATGCGGTGCTGGGCGATGGTCGCCAGCGCCTTGGCCAGTTTGGCCTCGTCGAGGTCGAACGGGGCCAGCAGCATTGCCTGGGCAATGGCCAGACGCTCTATCGTGGGTTCGCGAGAAATCATCTTTTGATTATGCGCTGGCGGCCCCACTGCGGCGGCTCCGAGCCGTGCTGCGAGGCTGTACCGGAGATGCCGATCAGCCATAAAAAAACGGCGCCCGAAGGCGCCGTTTTTTGGCTTGGCTGACCGGGGCTTGACCCGGTCAACAGCGCAATCAGGCGGCCTTGCGGCGGCGGCTGGCGGCGAAACCGGCAATGGCCAGACCGATCAGGGCGACCGAGCCAGGCTCCGGGACATGCGACAGCGTCACGCCGTTCGACAGCAGGCTGGAGAACGAGCCCATGCCAGGGTTGTCGAGCGCGAATTGCGGGTCAGCGTCGAAGAAGCTCTTGGTGAAGCCGAGCGTGGCGAAGTGGCTGTTGACCATCGCCTGGTGGGTCCAGCAGCCGATGGCCGGCGGCTGGGTGAAGCCATTGGACGTGCCTTCGGCGGTGACGGTCTCACCGTCGGTACAGCCGGGGCCACTCAAGCCACCGGCGAAACCGGCGACGAAGGCGTTGTTGCCGCTGCCACCGGTCAGGAAGTCCCAACCCGAGTTGCCTTCATAGTCCCCGATCATGACCGTACCGCCGCCAGTCACGTAGGCGCTGAGGTCGGCCTGACGGCCAGCGATGGCTCCCGGGTTCGAGCTGCAGCAACCGCCGCCAGCGACGAAATAGACCGCAGCGTAGCTAGACAGCGCGCCGGCGGTCGACAGGTCAGTGAAGTTCACCACCGCATGCGAGCCCGAACCCGTGGCCCCACCGAAGAAATTGAGGCCGATCACGGCGACCGGATTCAGGCTGGCGCCGCCGATGGCGCTCCAGACCTGATCACGATAGGTGCAGGCGCCGACATCGCCGAAAGCGCAGTGCAAACCGATGGCATCGCTGCCTTCGAGGATCACGGTCGCCTGGGCGGTGCCCTGGATGGCCAGCAGGCCGGCGGCCGCAAGCGGCACGACCGACAGGAACTTGGCAAATCGATTCAAAAATTTCATGTTGAACTCCAAAGATTGACGACACAAACTGCGGGTGTTCAGAACTGCACGGTCTGCCTCCCAGACCACCCGCCGATCACAACCGCTCGCCCGAGCAGTAACTTGAATTGATTTGCCAAGTTCCTGTC
>JANXYH010000029.1 GCA_025350145.1 Burkholderiales bacterium
CATTGCAGCGGTCATCGAGGTACTCGATGACGAGCTTGGCCTTGGCGCCGTCGCCCAGCGTCACGCCGCCGGCCTTGTTGATCTGCTCGGCCGCCGCCTTCATCGCCGCCTCGCTGTTCAGGCCGAAGATGCGCACGACACCGCTCTTGGCGCCGAACCCGTAGATCTTCAGCGTGCGCTCCTGCGCTGCGGCGGGGACGGCCAGCGCAACGAGCGCGGCCAGCGTGGCGATGGGGATTGCGAGGCTGCGCGCCATGATGATCTCCGGTGTTGGGGCTGCAAAGGGGACGAACTATCGCGACTGGCCCTGGCGGTGGCAATTTCAAAGGCGTACAGGCTGCGTTCATCGCGCGGCAACGGGCGGCTTGCGGTGCCGGCGAGGCTGGATTCGCGCCGGCGCCGCGAGTGGCCGAACATCGCGCAGCGATCCGCGATGCGTTCGCCGCCACCCGGGAAGATGGCGTGGCTACCGTCCGGGCCTGTTCTGCGCTGTCGGTCGCGGCGTCAGGCGGGCAAGCGAACGACGTCGATCACGCTGCCGTCGCGGTACTGAACGACCGCAACGATGCGCCCGCTGCCGTCGGCCTGCGCCGCCGGCGTCCGCGCTGCACCGGCGGCCTGCTGCAGCGCCTCGATGGGGCGCACGGGAAGGCCGGCATCGGCGAGCCGACTCGCGAGTTCTTTGCGGCGCGGGTTCACCGCGATGCCGGCCTCTGTGACCAGCACGTCGATGCTCGAGCCCGGCGTCGTGATGCAGCCCACCCGCTCGACGACCTTCGGTCCGCCGCCCGCTGCGAGTTTGGTGGTGACGATCGCCAGCTTCGAGCCGTCTGCCGTGTCTGCATGGCCGCCCGAGCCGCCCAGGATGCGGCCGTTGCTGCCGGTGGTGACGTTGACGTTGAAGTCCAGGTCGATCTCGGCGGCCCCCAGGATCATCGCGCTGAGCTCGTGGGCAATGCAACCGCGGTTGTTCGGGTTGGCGTACAGCGACGCCGACATCGCCATGTGACGCGGGTCGCGCCGGTAGGAGTCCACCGCCGCGAGGTCGAAGCACTGCACGTCGAGGATGCTGCGGAACAGCCCCTCCTCGAGCATGCCGCACAGGTAGCCGGTCACGCCACCGGTGGCGAAGCTGCCCAGCACGCCGCGCGCACGCATGGTCTCGCGCAGCCGCGCCGCCACCGCCAGCGAGATGCCCCCGGCGCCGGTCTGGAACGAGAACTCGGCCTCGAGCAGGCCCGAGGCCTCGATCACCCGCGCCGCGGAGTCGGCGATCGCCAGGCCCACCGGATCCGAGGTGGGACGCGTGGTGCCCGACAGGATGCCCTGCGCGTCGCCGATCGACCGGACCTGCACGACGAAATCGACGTGGTCCTGCGCGATCTCGATCGGGCAAGCCGGGTACGGCACCACGTGGTCTGTGACCGCCACGACCTGCCGCGCATGCAGTGCGTCGACCATCGCGTAGCCGAGCACGCCGCAGGCGGCAGGGCCGTCGACGCCGTTGAGGTTGCCGCACCGGTCAGCGGCTGGCGCAGCGAGGAAGGCGACATCGATCACCAGCTCGCCCGACTCGATGGCGCGCGCCCGGCCACCATGGGTCTGCATCAGCACCGGCACGGACAGCACGCCCTGCGACACAGCGTCCGCCACTGGACCCGACATGTAGGCGGTGACGATGCGGCCGACGACGCCGCTGCGCAGGTGCTCGACCAGCGGCGCGTGCACCGGGAACAGCGAACTCGGTGCAACAGTCAGCCCGCGCAGGCCGCGACGTGCTGCCTCGGCGAGCACGAGATTGAGCACGCCGTCGCCGTTGCGCAAGTGATGGTGGAAGGACAGCGTCGCGCCGTCGCGGATGAGGCAGGCGTCGAAGGCAGCAGCAAGGTCGGCAAGCAGTTTGCCGCTGCCGACCTTGCTCACCGGTGCGGCGCCGGCTCGCCGCGGTGGCGGCGCAAGGCATGACCCACCGTAGGGGGTGACGTCACCAAATCCGGCGATGTGATTCGGAAGGCTGCGAATCGAGTTCATGACGGGGCGGTCGGTGGAATCCGAGCGGCGGCACCGCCATTCTTCGTGACGCCGCCTGCGCAGTCCATGTCCGGCTCGTCAACGCCGCGTTGCCGAAATCGGATCGTCGGGATGTCCGGCGGCTTTCATGGCTCAGGTCAGGCGCTCGCGGCCCACGCCATGCCCCGTCGGAGCAGTTCACGCATCGCCCGCGGGCAACCCGGCTGGATGGAGCAGCCTTCGGGCAGGCGACCATCGACGACGACGGGCTCGCTTCGGGCCGAGGATGCTTCTCGAATTGCGCAGCGCGCCGGACTTGTTGATGGCAGTCTGGCGCTGTACTTCGGCTTTTCGGCGTTGGAACTGAACCAGCGACGGTCGTGAATGGGTCGGCTCAGGCCACGGACCCTGGCGTGCCGCCGTGCGCAGCCAGCAGCGCATCGATGCGCTCGTTCTGCGCCAGGTCATCGTTGAGCCACAGGCGCAGCAGGATGTGGGTGTCGATGCCGATCATCGGCCAGCCGATTTGCGGCCCGCTCAGCTTGGCGCGTGCTTGCTGCGCAGGTGCTTGGCCACGGCCTCGTCCAATCGAAGCCTGAAAGACCCAAGCCGCTGTGGTGCTGCACGACACGCCCCGGGGCTACTCGATGTTCTGCACCTGCTCGCGCATCTGCTCGATCGCCACCTTCATCTCCACCGACACCTGGGTCAACTCCAGCGCGGCGGACTTGGCGCCCAAGGTGTTGGCCTCGCGTTGCAGTTCCTGGATCAAGAAGTCCAGGCGCTTGCCGAGTTCGCCGCCGCTGCCGAGCATGCGGCTGATCTCGTCGAGGTGGGCGTTGAGTCGGCCGAGTTCCTCGGCCACGTCGATGCGGATGGCGTAGGCGGCGGCCTCGGTCAGCGCCCGTTCCTTTTGCGCCTCGGCGCTGACGGCGTGGCCGCCGGCCTGGCTGATGGCGTCGTTCCAACGCTCGATGAAGCGCCGCTGCTGGCGCTCGACCACGGCCGGCACCAGCGGCGCAGCCTGGGCGGCGAGTTCGCGCAGGCGGCCGATGCGCTCGACCAGGATGCTCACCAACCGGGCGCCTTCGCGGGCCCTGGCCTGGCGCAGGCCTTCAATGGCCGCGGCCGCGGTGCTCTGGGCGGTGGCCATGGCCAGGTCCTGCGGCTTGGCGCTGGCGCTGCCTTGGCGGCACCAGGCCAGGGCCTCGTTGACCGAAAACGGCCGCGCATCGGGCAGCCAGGCCTGGACGCTGGTTTGCAGCCGCGACAGGCGGTTGAGTTGCTCGGCTCGGGGCTGCGGCCAGGGGTCTTCGACGCCGGCGCTGCTGGCCAGCCGCAACTCGATCTTGCCGCGCTTGAAGGCGCCGCCGACTGCCTCGCGCAAGGCCGGCTCCAATTCGCGCCATTCGTCGGGCAGGCGCAGCGTCAGGTCAAGGAAGCGGCTGTTGACCGAGCGGATGTCGAATTGGAGCCGGCCTTGCGCGAGGCAGTCGGCGGCGCCTTCAAGCGCGGCAAGATCGAGTTGCGGCTGGCCAGCAGCGCCGGCGTCGAAGACCC
>JANXYH010000031.1 GCA_025350145.1 Burkholderiales bacterium
CGCTCTCGGATGTCGACGCCCTGCTGGACGGTCTAGACCGCCTCATCGCCAAGAAGCGTGACCTCAAGCAGGCAGCCATGCAGCAACTGCTCACTGGCAAGACCCGCCTTCCGGGGTTTCAGGGCGAGTGGGAGGTGAAGCGGCTGGGTGATCACGTTCGGTTTCTTAAGAACGGCGTCAACTCCCGTGCCGAACTCACAGCCCACGGCTTCACGAAGTACCTGCACTACGGCGATATTCATGTTGCCGACGGCGCGACGCTCAATCCCGCGTCGCTGCCGAATCTTTCGTTGGAACAGGCCCGCTCACTTGACCGGCTGGCCGATGGCGACTTGGTCTTCGTGGATGCATCCGAAGACATGGGCGGCGTCGGAAAGTCCGTCGAGATCGTCAGCAGCTCTCATACCGACCTCGTTGCCGGCTTACACACCATTGCCGCCCGCTTCGACTCTGAAGTCCTGGCTAACGGCTTCAAAGCGTACCTACAGTTCTGCCCAGCGTTCCGGAAGCATTTGAGGCGCTTGGCCGCTGGCACGAAGGTTTACGCGACAAACCGGAGGCACATTGCAACGGTGGAAATGCCGCTGCCGACCCCCGAAGAACAAACCGCCATCGCCACCTTCCTCTCCGACATGGACGCCGAACTCACCGCGCTCGAAGCCCGCCGCGCCAAGACCCGCGCGCTCAAGCAGGGGATGATGCAAGCGCTGCTGACCGGCAGAACCCGCCTGGTATGAAGACCACGCCCCCCACCCACGGCCCCGCCGCAGGGCACCCAGGCGAGCCGCTCATTGCGGAGCTGCGGCAGTTGATCGACGCCGCCCGGCGTCGGGTGGCGGTGGCGGTGAATGCGGAATTGAGCCTGCTGTACTGGCAGGTGGGCCAGCGCATCCACCGCGACATTCTGGGCAGCCAGCGCGCCGGCTACGGCGAGGCCATCGTGCCCGCATTGGCGCAGCAGTTGTCCCTGGCCTACGGGCGCGGTTGGGGTGTGCGCCACCTGCGGCTGTGCATCCGCTTTGCCCAGCGCTACCCCGACGAGTCGATAGTGCACACGCTGTGTGCCGAATTGAGCTGGTCGCACCTGCGGCTGATTGCCGCGCTGGACGACCCCTTGAAGCGGGATTTCTATACCGAGCTCTGCCGCCTGGAGCGCTGGAGCGTGCGCCAGTTGCAAGACCGCCAGCAGTCGCTGCTGTTCGAGCGCAGCGCCATCTCGCGCCAGCCCAAAGAAACCATCCGCCACGAACTGCAGGCCCTGCGTCAAGAGGTGCCGCCCAGCCCGGCGATGCTGCTGAAAGACCCGTACCTGCTGGATTTTCTGGGCCTGAACGACCGCTACCTGGAGCGCGACCTGGAAGACGCCATCCTGCGCGAGCTGGAGCAATTTCTGCTGGAATTGGGCGCGGGCTTCACCTTTGTTGCGCGGCAAAAGCGGGTGCAGATCGACAACGACGATTTCTACATCGACCTGCTGTTCTACAACCGCAAGCTCAAGCGCCTGGTAGCGGTGGAGCTGAAGATCGGCGACTTTCGACCCGAGTACAAGGGCCAGATGGAGCTGTACCTGCGCTGGCTTGCCAAGCACGAGCAAGAGGAGGGCGAGAACCCGCCGCTGGGCATCATCCTGTGTACGGGCAAGAAGCAGGAGCAGATCGAGCTGCTGGAGCTGGACAAAAGCAGCATCCACGTCGCCGAGTACCTGACCGTGTTGCCCTCGCGCGAAGCGCTGCAGACACGGCTGCAGCAGGCGGTGGCCTCGGCCCAGCGGCGGCTGCAGGCCGACGCAACGCATCCGACGCCAGAACCCTGAAAAGCCCTCCCACGTGACGCAGCCGCTTGCTCTGTCAATGCCGCCACTCGAAGAACAAACCGCCATCGCCACCCTCCTCTCCGACATGGACGCCGAACTCACCGCCCTCGAAGCCCGCCGCGCCAAGACCCGCGCGCTCAAGCAGGGGATGATGCAAGCGCTGCTGACCGGCAGAACCCGCCTGGTATGAAG
>JANXYH010000036.1 GCA_025350145.1 Burkholderiales bacterium
GTCTTGCTGCGCAGCACCCTGCGACCCTGGCGCAAGTGGGTCTTGAGTTCATCGCCCTCCGGTACTGGGTCAGGTCTCTCATTTCCCGTAATCCAGGTTCTGCCCTCACGCCGCGACTGACCGGCTGACGTGTGACACCGACAGCCCCGTCAGCGCAGCCAGCTTGATCATCGTGAAGCCGGCGGTGCGGTAGACACTGAACAGCGCGGCATCGCGATCGCCACGGCTCAAGGGCGCAATCCGCCGCTCAGCCGGGCAGCGCGCAGTCGGCTTCGCCGTCTGCGGTCTGCCGGTTAGCGGCAACGTAGGTGGTAGAAGTCGCCATCGGCCGCCCTGGTCGGTCTTCGTTGCCCAAGCTGCTCTGAACCGGCTACTTGGCAGACTGGCAATTTGGCAGAGTGTGATCGTTCGATTACACTTCGCCAATGGTCACCGTCAAGCCGCTGCCTGAATTCAGCATGTGGCTCGCCGGCCTGAGGGACGGTACGGTGCGAGGCGTGGTGGTTGCCCGCATCAAGCGCCTGGCACTTGGCTTGGCCGGAGACGTTGCGCCGGTTGGAGATGGCGTGAGCGAGTTGCGGATCCACGTCGGCGCTGGCTGGCGTGTGTACTACGTGCAGCAGGGGCAAAGCCTCGTGGTGCTGTTACACGGAGGCGCGAAGCGAACCCAGACCAAAGACATTCTCCGCGCCAAGGCTTTGGCGGCGCTGTTGAGCTGACCGAAGGAGATGAGCATGACTGAGCGTATCCATGTGGCCGGCCTGGCCGAATTCGACGCATCCCAGTTTCTTGATACAGACGAAGCGGTGGCTGCATACATCAACGACATTCTTCAAGCCAATGACTCAGCGCTGCTGGCATCGGCACTCGGAGATGTCGCGCGCGCCCGAGGCATGTCAGAGATTGCCCGTGCAGCGGGCCTAACCCGGGAGGCACTGTACAAAGCCTTGCGCCCGCAAGCGCAGCCGCGCTTTGAAACAGTGCAGCGGGTCTGCGCAGCGCTGGGCGTGCGGCTGGTGGCCGTTCCAGCGTGAAAGTGCCGCCCAAACAGCTGCTCAAGCGGACAGCCCGCAGCCGGCTTCGCCGCCCGCTGTCGCACGCTTAGCTCGAACGTTACCGTGAATGCGCTCGAACCCCTCGCTCAAGCCGAGCGCCAAAGGCAGGCCACCAGGCCATGGCCTCGGCGCGCTGCACTCTCCGCAACCCGGGGGCATGGGGGGCAAAGGGTCACCCATTTCCCTAAATCCCCACCCCGCTCCCGCCCGGCGATCAACCGTCTGACGTGTGACACCGACAGCCCCATCGGCGCAGCCAGCCTGGTCGTCGTGAAGCCGCCGCTGCGGTAGGCGCTGAACTACGCGGCGGTGCGATCACCACGGGGGATACCTGGCCTCTTCATCACTCGGACTTGTCTTCGTAGGACGGTCATGCCAGGCGTTAGCCCTCGAGCCTACCGAGTGGCGCCCTCGAACGGATTGAGGAGCGGGACGTCGAACTGGGCGAAATCGGCGATGTTTCTCGTCACCACCGTCAGAGCGTTGGTCTTGGCGATGGCCGCCATCATCGCGTCCTCGTGCAAGGTGTCGGACCGGTGATGCACCCATTTGGCCCAAGTCCGAAACGCCGCCGAATCCATGGACACCACGTTTTAGGTTTGCGCGACCATGTCGAGCCAGGCCTCGATTTCCATCGCTTTGGCGCTGTCTTGATCCCGCGTCAATGCAATGCCGGCCTGGATCTCCCCAAGGGTGACCGCTGCCACGTGCAGCCGCGCGTCGTCCACAGAAGCAATCCACGCCTCTCAGCCTCTGGGCAGGCCGCTTCGTATTCGCTGGAGAATCGAGCCTGCACGGCCGGCTGCCTCGGCTCGCAAGTCAGGAAGCCAATGAACTCGCCGCGCAGCGAAACAGCCAAGGACATGCGCAGCATCGAGGTCAAGGTCCGTCCGAACGCAGGAGCCAGTTGCCTGGAGGAGCAAGCCGACGGGACGTTCCTGGCCAGCCTGAAGGCCCCGCCTGTGGACGGCAAGGCCAACGCCGAGTTGCTCGCCCTGGTTGCACGTCACTTCGGCGTCCGCAAGGCTGCCGTGAGCATCAAGGCCGGAGCCAGCGCCAGGCACAAGCGCGTGTCTGTGGCGTGTGAGTGACAAGCGGGTCAGCGGCCAACGCCGACGGCGTGGGAGCCGGAAGTTCCACCTGTGCCAGAGCCGAAGGCGACGCCTGCGGCTGCCGGAATGCCCGGTCGACCGACCGCCCCGCAGGGCGGCAATGCCGGAAGAATGGTGGCGTCCCCTAGGGGATTCGAACCCCTGTAATCACCGTGAAAGGGTGGTGTCCTAGGCCTCTAGACGAAGGGGACTTGGCAAAACGGTCTTGGTCTTGATCTTGCAATTCATCGCGTCGAACAGCGCTCTTTGGCCAGATGTGGTGGAGGTAAGCGGGATCGAACCGCTGACCTCTTGCATGCCATGCAAGCGCTCTCCCAGCTGAGCTATACCCCCACGGGTTCCAATGCAAAAGCCCATCGGATTCCTACAGGGCCCGTCACCGTTACAAGCTGACAGCGCCGTTCAAGCGAGTCAATGACTATAGCACAGCCCCCAGCCGGCGCCGCACCGTGGCCAGGTCGAACAGCGCCACCACCGCGTCGATGGAAGGCGTCTGCGCACGGCCGGTCAGCACCAGCCGCAAGGGCAAGGCCAGTTGCGGCATTTTCAGGCCGTGGGCGAGCAGTGTGGCCTTGATCGCCTCGGCCACCCCGGCTTTGTCCCAGCCGACCTCGGCCAGGCGTTCAAGCAGGGTCGGCAGGGCCGCGCGGACCGGGTCGGTCAGTGCGCCGGCCAGCGCCGTCGGCTCGGCCGCGGGCGCGGCGTAGTAGGGCAACAGCCAGTCCGCCAGTTCGACCAGCGTCGCGCAACGGTCCTTGAACAGGGCGCAGCGCGCGGCCAGGGCCGGGTCGGCGTCGGCGGCGATCCCCTGCCGTGCAAGGTGGCCGGCCACCAGGCCCGCCAGCCGGGCGTTGTCGGCGGCCTTGATCGCCTGCGCGTTGACCCAATCGAGCTTGGCAATGTCCCATTGCGCCGGGCTGCGGGCCAGGTGCTGGCCGTCGAACCATTGCACCAGTTGTTCGCGGCTGAACAACTCGTCATTGCCATGGCTCCAGCCCAGCCGCGCCAGGTAGTTGAGCATCGCCTCGGGCAGGTAGCCGTCGTCGCGGTACTGGGTCACGCTGACCGCGCCGTGGCGCTTGCTCAGCTTGTCGCCGTCCGCGCCCAGGATCATCGGCACATGGCCGTAGCGTGGCAGTGCATGGCCGGGCATCAGCGGCAGCAGCGCGTTCAGGATGTTGATCTGCCGCGGCGTGTTGTTGACATGGTCATCGCCGCGGATCACATGGCTGATGGCCATGTCGAGGTCGTCGACGACGACGCAGAAGTTGTAGGTCGGCACGCCAATGTCCTGGCCATCGGTCGCCGGCCGGGCGATCACCAGGTCATCGAGCTCGTCGTTGCTGATCGTGATCGGCCCCTTGACCAGATCGTCCCAGCTTACCGAGCCATGGCTGGGGTTGCGAAAGCGCAGCACCGCCGGCACGCCGGCCGGCGGCGGCGGCAAGGTCTTGCCTGGCTCGGGCCGCCAGCGGCCGTCGTAGCGTGGCTTGTCGCCGCGCTCGCGCTGGGCCTGGCGCATCGCGTCGAGCTCGGCCGGCGTGCAATAGCAGCGGTAGGCACTGCCGGCAGCCAGCATCTGGGCGATCACCTCGCGGTAGCGCGCCAAGCGCTGCATCTGGTAGTAGGGGCCGGCGTCGTAGCCCAGGTCGAGCCAGGCCATCGCCGCGATGATTTGCTCGACCGCTTGCTGGGTCGAGCGCTCGACATCGGTATCTTCGATGCGCAGGATGAACTCACCACCGAAGTGGCGGGCGTAGGCCCAGCAGAACAGCGCCGTGCGGGCCGTGCCAAGGTGGAGAAAGCCGGTGGGCGACGGGGCGATGCGGGTTCGGATCTTGGTCATGCGCTCAGGCCTGGCTGTGCAGCGCAAGCCGGCTGCGCGGATCGGCGTCTTCGTCCTCGGCGCGGGCCTGGACGCGCTGGGCGGACATCGCCTCGAAGTCGGCGGCGCTGACGTCGCCGGTGATGTAGTGGCCGTCAAAGCACGAGGCCTCGAAGCCCTTGATCGCCGGATTGAGCTGCCCCACCACCCGCTTCATCGCGTCCACCTCCTGGTAGATCAATGCATCGGCGCCGATGAACGCGCGGATCTCTTCGCTGCTGCGGCCATGGGCGATCAACTCCTGCGGGGTCGGCATGTCGATGCCGTAGACGTTGGGATAGCGCACCGGTGGCGCGGCCGAGGCCATATAGACTCGCCGCGCACCGGCCTCGCGCGCCATTTGCACGATCTCCTGGCTGGTGGTGCCGCGCACGATCGAATCGTCGACCAGCAGCACGTTGCGGCCCTTGAACTCCTGGGCGATGGCGTTGAGCTTCTGCCGAACGCTCTTCTTGCGCACGCTCTGCCCCGGCATGATGAAGGTGCGGCCGACGTAGCGGTTCTTGACGAAACCCTCGCGGTACGGCCTGCCGATCTTCTGCGCCAACTGCATTGCCGAGGGCCGGCTGGATTCGGGAATCGGAATCACCACATCGATCTCCGACGGCGGCAATTGGTTGATCACCCGCTGCGCCAGCGATTCACCCAGGTTCAGCCGCGCCTGGTAGACCGAGATGCCGTCCATCACCGAATCGGGCCGCGCCAGGTAGACGTACTCGAACATGCAGGGGTGCAGCGATGGCGAATCGGCGCATTGGCGGGCGTGGACATTGCCGGCCAGGTCGATGAAGACCGCTTCGCCGGGCGCCACGTCGCGCAACAGGGGGTGGCCGGTGCCTTCCAGTGCGACCGATTCGCTGGCCACGACCACCTCGGGCGCGCCGTCCACCAGCGTCTGCCCCAGCACCAGCGGACGGATGCCGTTGGGGTCACGAAAAGCCAGCAGGCCATGGCCGGCGATCAGCGCGATCACGGCATACGAGCCGCGCAGGCGGCGGTGCGTCGCCCGCACCGCGCGGAACACCGCGTCGGGCGTCAGCACCGCACCCCGGCCGGCGGTCTCCATCTCGTGCGCCAGCACATTGATCAGCACCTCGGTGTCACTGCCGGTGTTGATGTGGCGGTGGTCGAGATCGCACAACTCCTGCTTCAGAGCCGGCGCATTGGTCAGGTTGCCGTTGTGCACCAGCACGATGCCGTAGGGCGCGTTGACATAGAACGGCTGGGCTTCTTCCTCGCTGAAGGCGTTGCCGGCGGTCGGGTAGCGCACCTGGCCCAGCCCCACATTGCCCGGCAGGGCGCGCATGTTGCGGGTGCGGAACACGTCCTTGACCATGCCGCGTGCCTTGTGCATGAAGCACTGCCGGCCCTGCATGGTGACGATGCCGGCAGCATCTTGGCCGCGGTGCTGCAGCAGCAGCAGGGCGTCGTAGATCAACTGGTTGACGGGGGCGGTGGAGATGACGCCGACGATGCCGCACATGATGGAGGTTTCCTTTGGATTTCAACGCGGCAGGTGCCTGCTGATTTCGAGCGGCAGCAGCGGCTTGATCGCCTTGAGCAGTTCACCCAGCCAGGCAGCGCCGTGTGAGGCCTGCCAGTCGGCCGACTGCGCCGCCGGGGTGAAGGCCACCAGCGTGGCCACGACCAGCAACAGCAGGGCGCCGCGCAGCATGCCGAAGACAGCGCCCAGCAGGCGGTCCAGCGCGGTCAGCGGCGTGGCGCGGATCAGCCGGCGCAGCAGGCGCGCCAGCAGCGACCAGGCCAACAGAACCAAGACGAAGCCCAGCGCGAACGCCGCACCTTGGTTCAGGGCCGTGCCCAGCCGGCCGATCGGCAGGTACGGCGCCAGCAGCGGCGAGTAGGCCTGGGCCAACACATAGGCCACCGCCCAGCCGACCAACGACATCAACTCGAACACCAGGCCACGGACCAGACCGACCAGCACCGACAGCGCCAGCAGGCCGAGCAGCGTCCAATCGATCCAGCCAAGCTCGGGCAAGGTCACAGCGTCAACACCGCCACCGGCATGCCGGCCTCGCGCAACCGGGCGGCGGTCCTGTCGGCCTCGGCGCGGGTGGCAAACGGGCCGACCCGGACCCGGGTTTTCTTCTGGCCGTCGCTGTCCACCACCTGGGTATAGGTCTTCAGGCCCAGCTTCTCGACCTTGCTCCGCACCTCGCGCAGCTTGTCGGCATCGGCGTAGGCGCCGACCTGGACGATGATGCGGCTGCTGGCACTGGCGGCATCTGCAGGCGCCGCGGCCTGGCCTTCAAGCAATGCCCGGGCGCGGACCGCTTCGGCGCTGGGCGCGGGCGGCGCGGCGGTGATGGGCGGTGCTGGGGGTGCGGCGCTGGCGGCCGCAGCAGCGGCCTGAGGACGGGACGCTGCTGCGGCGACAGCCACCTCGCGGCCTTGGTCGCCGGCCCGCTCGGTCAGCATAGTCGGCGGCGGCTTGGGCAGCGGACCGGGTGCCGACGCGGCCAGCACAAGCGGCTCGGCGGCAGGCTCGGCCACTGGCGTCGCCGCAGGCTGCGGAATCGGCGTGATCGGCTGCGCCGGTAGTGTCGAATCCTTGCGGACCAGTTCGATCGGCAGGTCCAGGCGAATCGGCCGGGGCTGGGTCTCGAACAGCAGCGGAAAGCCGATCACCCCGACCGCCAACAACAGGCTCGCCCCGACCAGCCGGCGCAGCGCCCTGGCCCGCGCCTGCGCCACCGCGTCGGGCGTGACCGAGGGCTCGGTGACGGGGTCGGCGCCGGCCTCACTGCCAGGCGAGTCAGGACGTTGGCGTTGGAGGTAGGACAGCAGACCCATGCAGGCGAAAGGGGCCGCAGCCGGTGCCACTGACGAGGAGGGGCGCGTGAACCATCGAGCGCAGGCGCCGCAGAAGAAAGCCGTCTTGACCGGTGTCGATCAGGCCAGGTGCGGCGCGGCCGATCGGGGCAGCCCGTCCTTCAGCACACCACCCACGGTGTAGAACGAGCCGAAGACCACGATTCTATCCGCAGGGTCGGCGCTGGCCAGCGCCGCGCGCAGCGCTGCGGCGGGGTCGGCATGGGTCTGGATGCTGGCATTTGCCTGGGCGCCTGCGGCGCGAACGGCGCTGGCCAGTGCCTGCGCCTTGGCCGCCCGCGGCAGAGGCAAATCGGTCAGGTGCCAGGTGTCGATCAGCGGACCCATGTGGCGCAGCAGGCTGGCGATGTCCTTGTCGGCCATCGCGCCGAAGACCGCATGGGTGCGCGGATAGAAACCCATCTGGTCGAGGTTCAGGGCCAGCGCCGCGACCGCCTGCGGGTTGTGCGCCACATCCAGCACCAACGTCGGCCGGCCGGGCACGATCTGGAAACGCCCCGGCAGATCGACCTGCGCCAAACCGCTGCGCACCGCCTGGGCGCTGACCGGCAGGCGCAGGTGCAGGGATTCCAGCGCCGCCAACGCGCCGGCCGCGTTGAGCAATTGGTTGGCACCGCGCAGCGCCGGATAGGCCAGGCCGCTGAAGCGCCGCGCCCTGCCCCGCCAGGCCCATTGCTGGGCGTCGCCCTGGACGTGGAAGTCACGCCCCTGCCGCCACAGATCGGCGCCGATCGCCTCGGCCCGGGCCAGCAGGCTGGCCGGCGGCTCGGGGTCGCTGATGATCGCAGGCCTGCCCGCACGCAGGATGCCGGCCTTCTCGAAGCCGATGGCCTCACGGTCGGGGCCGAGGTATTCGGTGTGGTCCAGGGCGACGCTGGTCACGATGGCGCAATCGGCATCGATGGCATTGACGGCATCGAGCCGCCCGCCCATGCCGACCTCCAGGATCACCAGGTCCAGCGCCGTCTGCGACAACAAACGCAGGATCGCCAAGGTCGTGAACTCGAACCAGGTCAAGGTGGTGTCGCCGCGCGCCGCCTCGACCGCCGCGAAATGCGGCAACAGCGCTTGCGCCGCCACCGGCTGGCCGCCCACCCGGCAGCGCTCTTCGAAATGCACCAGGTGCGGCTTGATGTACAGCCCGACCCGGTAGCCCGCCCGCAGCGCGATCGACTCGAGCATCGCGCAGGTGCTGCCCTTGCCATTGGTGCCGGCCACGCTCACCACCGGCACGCCGGTGAAGCGCAGGCCCAGCCGATCACGCACCGCGCAGACCCGCTCCAGCGTCATGTCGATGCCCAGCGGGTGCAGCCGCTCGCAATGGGCGAGCCAGTCGTCAAGCGTCATCGACACGGATTCGAACCCGTCATGGCGTCATCGCATGGTCAGCCCAGCGCCGAGCCGCAGTCGGCTGCGGTTTGTCGCAAGCCTGGGCCGGCGCCGTCGAAGCGGGCGCAGCCCAGCGCCGGGCCGCTCCCAAGCGGGCTGCGCGACCCCTCGGGGGTCGGCTGCGGTCTGCCGCAAGCCGGGGGTCGACATCTAAGCGACCGCGTCGGCGTTCTGCCCCTGCAGCATCGCCAGCATCCTGGCAATCCGCGGGCGCATCTGGCGGCGGTCGACGATCTGGTCGATCGCGCCCTTGGTGATCAGGAATTCGGCGCGCTGGAAGCCCTCGGGCAGCTTCTCGCGCACCGTGTTCTCGATCACCCGCGGCCCGGCAAAGCCGACCAGCGCCCTGGGCTCGGC
Source organism: Burkholderiales bacterium (assembly GCA_025350145.1). Taxonomy (GTDB): domain Bacteria; phylum Pseudomonadota; class Gammaproteobacteria; order Burkholderiales; family Burkholderiaceae_C; genus Pseudaquabacterium. The sequence goes on from JANXYH010000036.1 coordinate 8,655, forward strand.
CAACACCACATCGCCAACGAAGGCAAAGCTGGCCGACACGCCGCCCATCGTCGGGTCGGTCAGCACGCTGATGTAGGGCAGGCCGGCAGCGGCCAGGCGGCTCAGGGCCGCATTGGTCTTGGCCATCTGCATCAGGCTGAACAGGCCCTCTTGCATGCGCGCGCCACCGCTGGCCGAGAAGCTGACGAAAGGCACCTTCTGCTCCAACGCCGCCTGCACGCCACGGACCATGCGCTCGCCCACGACCGAACCCATCGAGCCGCCCATGAAATCGAATTCAAAGCAAGCGGTCACCAGCGGCACGCTCATCACCGCGCCGCCCAGCACCACCAGCGCGTCGGTCTCGCCAGTGGCCTCGAGCGCATCCTTGAGCCGCTCAGGGTACTTGCGGCTGTCCCTGAACTTGAGTGGATCGACCGGCAACACCTCCTGGCCAATCTCGTAGCGGCCCTCGGCGTCGAGGAAGGCGTCGAGCCGGGCGCGCGCACCGATGCGGTGGTGGTGGTCGCACTTGGGGCAGACGTTCAGGTTCTTGGCCAGGTCGGTGTTGTAGAGCACCGTCTCGCAGGCCGGGCACTTGACCCACAGACCCTCTGGGACCGAGCGGCGCTCGCCGCGGTCGTTCTGCTGGATCTTCGGCGGCAGTAATTTTTCCAGCCAACTCATGTCTGCTCCAGGAGGGTTGGGATCAGTCTCTTGGCTGATCCAGCGCTGCGCGCACTGTGGCCATGAAGTCGTGGGCGGCCCGGCCTTGGCGCTCAGGCGGCTGGGCGTTGAGCAACTGCACCAGCGCCGAGCCGATCACCACCGCGTCAGCGGACTCGGCCACTCGCCTGGCCGAGTCCGCATCGCGGATGCCGAAGCCTACACCCACCGGAACGTTGACATGGGCACGGATCCGTGGCACGGCCTGGGCCACGGCAGCGGTGTCCAGGTGCCCAGCACCGGTCACGCCCTTGAGCGAGACGTAGTAGACGTAGCCACTGGCGATGCGGCCGACCAGCGCCATGCGCGCCTCGGTCGAGGTCGGGGCGAGCAGGAAGATCAGGTCCAGCCCGCCGGCCTTGCAGGCGGCGGCGAAGTCTTCGCATTCCTCGGGCGGGTAGTCGACCACCAGCAGGCCATCGACGCCTGCCTGGGCCGCAGCGCGGATCAGCGCGCCCTGGCCGTGGCGCTGGTCGTAGCGCTCGATCGGGTTGGCGTTGCCCATCAGCACCACCGGCGTGGCGGCATTGCGCAGGCGAAAGGCGCGAACAAAGTCCAGCACCTGGGGCATGCCGACGCCCTTGGCCAGGGCCCGCTCGCTGGCCTGCTGGATCACCGGACCGTCGGCCATTGGGTCGGAGAACGGCACGCCCAATTCGATGATGTCGGCACCACCGTCGGCCAGTGCGCACATCACCTCGACCGTGGTCGAGGGGTCTGGATCACCGGCGGCGATATAGGGGATCAGGGCAGTGCGCCCGGCTTGGCGCAGCGCTGCCAGGGTCGATTCGATCCGGCTCATTTGTGCAACTCCAGCCGCTGCAGAAGCGCATGACCACCCTTGACGGCCTGTCCCTGGCAGGACGGTCGACAGAAGAACTCGCCGCCCGACAGATCGGCCACTGTGCCGATGTCCTTGTCGCCCCGGCCCGAGAGATTGACCAGCAGGTGCTGGTCCGGCCGCATGGTCGCGGCGAGTTGCATCGCGTAGGCCACGGCATGGCTGGACTCCAGCGCCGGGATGATGCCTTCGGTGCGGCACAGGCGGTGGAACGCGGTCAGCGCTTCGGCATCGGTGATGCCGACGTACTCGGCCCGGCCGATGTCCTTCAGGTAGGCATGCTCGGGGCCGACGCCGGGGTAGTCCAGGCCGGCCGAGACCGAATGGGTCTCGGTGATCTGGCCGTTTTCGTCCTGCAGCAGATAGGTTCTGTTGCCATGCAGCACCCCGGGCACGCCGGCGCTGAGGCTGGCAGCATGTTTGCCCGAATCCAGGCCCAGGCCGGCGGCCTCGACACCGATCAGGCGCACCGCCTGGTGGCGGATGTAGGGGTAGAAGATGCCCATCGCGTTGCTGCCACCACCGACGCAGGCGATCACGGCATCGGGTTGGGCGCCGACCCGGCCGATCATCTCCGGCATCTGCACCAGGCATTCGTCGCCGATCACACGCTGGAAGTCTCGGACCATGGTCGGGTAGGGGTGCGGCCCGGCCACGGTGCCGATGATGTAGAAGGTGTTCTCGACGTTCGTGACCCAGTCGCGCAGCGCCTCGTTGAGCGCGTCCTTGAGGGTCTTGGAGCCGGACTCTACTGGCACGACCTTGGCGCCGAGCAGGTGCATACGGTAGACATTCGGGCTCTGGCGCTTGACGTCCTCACTGCCCATGTAGACCACGCACTCCATGCCGTAGCGGGCGCAGATCGTCGCCGTCGCCACGCCATGCTGACCAGCGCCGGTCTCGGCGATCACGCGCGGCTTGCCCATCTTGCGCGCCAGCAAGGCCTGGCCGATGGTGTTGTTGACCTTGTGCGCGCCGGTGTGGTTGAGGTCTTCGCGCTTGAGGTGGATCTGCGCGCCGCCGACCTCGCGCGACAGGCGCGCCGCGTGGTAGATCGGGCTGGGTCGGCCGACGAAGTGCTTCAACTCGCGGCGGAACTCGGCCTGGAACTCGGCGTCGCTGCGGCAGCGCTCGTAGGCGGCCTTCAACTCGTCCAGGGCATGGACCAAGGTCTCGGCGACAAAGCTGCCGCCATAGGGTCCGAAGTGGCCGCGCACGTCGGGTTGTTGGTATTCGAACATCGTCTCTGCGTCCTGTGCGCCGGCCGCCACAGGGCTGTGGCCGGCCGGTCAATCATGGTGGTGGGTGGTGCAGCGGCTAAGGCTGCGCGGCGCTCGGGCTCATGCCAGCGGTGATCGCCGCATCTGCGCCGCGCACTGCAGCGCAAAACGCGCGCAGCAGGGCCGCATCCTTGACGCCCTTGGCGACTTCAACGCCCGAACTGACGTCAACGCCCCAAGGCCGCAAGCGCTGAATGCCAGCGGTCACGTTTGCAGGACTCAACCCACCAGACAAAACGACTGGAAGGGGCACGCGGGGCGGGACGAGCGACCAATCGAACACCTTTCCGCTGCCGCCAAAGGCCTGTACATGGCTGTCCAGGAGCAAGCCGGTGGCTTGCGCGTGCAGGGCGGCAAAGTCTAACAAATCCAATCCGACCGCCATCCGCGCAGCGCGCAGGTAGGGCCGACCGCCGACCTGACACTCGGCCGGCGATTCATCGCCGTGAAATTGCAACAGCGCCTGGGGCACGGCCTGCACGCCAGCGGCAATGTCGGCCGCGCTGGCGTTGACGAACAACAGCACCGGGGTGACGAAAGGCGGCAGGCGGCGGGCGAGCAGGCCGGCGCGCTGCGGCGTCAGCGCGCGCGGACTGGCGGGGTACAGCACCAGGCCAATCGCGTCGGCACCGGCCTCGATGGCAGCGTCGACGTCGGCTTCGCGGGTCAGGCCGCAGATCTTGATTCGGGTGCGATGGGCCACAGGCGGTTCAAGGCAGCCAGCACATGGCGGACGTGGCCTCGGGAATGGCGAAGCGGGGATCGTAGTACGGGCCGCAGAAGTACAGCCCGGCGGCGGCAAAGGTCGGCGCGGCGGCGTCGCGGTCGCGGGCGGCCAGCACCGCCGACAGCCAGTCCGGCGCTTGCCGACCGGCGCCAACAGCCAGCAAGCAGCCCATCAGGTTGCGCACCATGTGGTGGAGAAACGCCGAGGCGTCGAAGTCGAAGCGCCAATAGTCGCCGTGGCGGCTGATGTCGATCGAGCGCAGGGTCTTGACCGGCGATTTGGCCTGGCAGTCGGCCGAGCGGAAGGACGAAAAGTCATGCTCTCCCACCAAGTGTGCCGCCGCCGCCCGCATCGCAGCGCCGTCCAGCGGCTTAAAGCTCCAGCCGACCATGCCGGACTCCAGTGCCGGGCGCATCGGCGACTCCAGCAGCAGGTAGCGGTAGCGCCGCCCGCAGGCGCTGAAGCGGGCATGGAAATCGCCAGCCACGGGTTGCACCCATTGGAGCGCGATGTCGTCGGGCAGGTGCCGGTTCGTGCCCCGCAGCCAGGAGAACGCGTCGCGCTGCACCGGGCTGTCGAGGTGCACGACCTGGTTGAAGGCATGCACGCCGGTGTCGGTGCGGCCGGCACAGACCACGCCGACCGGCGCATCGACGAAACGCGACAGCGCCCGCTCGACCAGGTCTTGCACGGTGCGGCCGTGCGGCTGACGCTGCCAGCCGCAGTAGGCGCCGCCGCGATAGCTGACGCCCAGAGCGATGCGGTCTGCCATGTCGCTGTGGCGCACCGCGCCGCCCTGCCCGACCGGCGCAGAGCGGCGTGGCGAACCTGCCCTCAGGCGAGGTTGTCGAGCATCGCCCGAGCCTTGGCCTTGAGCGCGCCACTGGCCTTGTTGGCGACCTCCTCAAGCAGGTCGCGGGCACCTTCCAGATCACCGATCTGGCGAAACTCCTCGGCCAGATCGAACTTGCGCGCCAGCGGGTCGGTCTCGTCCGGACCGAGCTGATCCAGGTCGCCCGGGGTGGTCGTCGCGCCGTCGGACAGCGCCGCGATTTCCGACAGGCTGCCGTCGCTGGTAGAGAGCGAGAAGTCGCCGAAGTCGAGTGCCGCGTCGGGCGACGTGCGGGTGGTCATGGGCGCCGCCCGGGTTGTGGCTGACGCGGCCGAGCGGCCCAGCGGCACGGTCGAGGTCGGCTCCAAATCCAAGTGCATCGAACTGTTGAAGGCGTCGTAAGGCTCCGGCGGCGGCATCCGTTGGGTCGCGACCGGTGTGGCCGCCAAGGTCGGCCTGAACGCCGGCATGTCGAAGTCCATCGCCGTACTTTGCTCGAGCGCAGGACGCGCGGCGCCCGAAGCCAGCGGCTGCGTGGCGGTCATCGCATCGGCCAATGGCTCGCCCAGGTCGAGGTCCAGGTCGAGGTCGAACCGCGAGTCGACCTTGGTCATCATCGCCGGCTGGGTCAGCGCATGGTCACTGTTGGCGAAGCCCGACTGTGGCAAGGTGGTCGCGCCCAGCGGCTCCACCACCCGGTCACGGACCATCACCTCGGCGGGGCGCCCGCCGGACTGGTACATCAGGTTCTCGGGATCGAGCTGCCGGCCCAGTTCCTGCGCCCTTTCCCAGTCCGGCCCGCTGCCATGGGCCAGCGAGAAGAGCTGCGTCGCCAGCAACTCGAAAGCCTTGCTGTCGCGGCGTTTGGCGTAGACCTCGAGCAACTTGGTGCGCACCGCCAGACGGTCGGGCGTGGCGCGCATCGCTTCCTTGAGGATCTCCTCTGCCTGCAGGTCTCGGCCATAGGCCAGGTAGACATCCGCCTCGGCCACCGGATCGACATCGCCAATCGCGTCGAGCTGGCTCAAGGAATAGCCAATCGAACTCGAGGCATGGGTCGACGAGGCGTCACGGGTGTCCACGCGCTGCCCGCCACTGGCGCCGAAGAACGAGTCCGGCTGCATCCGGCTCTCAAGGAACGAGGTCTCGCTGGCCGGCTTGGCAAACCTGCTGCGCAGCCGCCAGGCGGCAAAGCCTGCCAGCAGCAGCGCCAAGGCGCCGGCGCCTGGCAACAGCATCGGGTTGTCGCTGAGGCTGTCGAGCAGACTCGGCGCCGGCGCGGCAGGCGCAGGCGCAGGCCGTGGCGAAGCGGCAGCACTGCCAGCGGCGGTGGCAGGCGCAGCCGCATCGGCGACCGGCGGTGCCGGCGAGGCGGCGGGTGCAGGAGCCGGTGCGGGGGCCGGTTCCGGAGCCGGTGCGGGAGCCGGAGCCGGTGCAGGAGCCGGAGCCGGTGCGGGAGCCGGAGCCGGAGCTGGCGCAGGCGCGGGAGCCGGCGCCGGCTTGGCTACAGCCGCCACGGTCGGCGCCGCAGCCGCCTGCTGCTGCAGCCGCTTGAGCTCGTCGATGCTGCGGCTGAGCTCGGCGATGCGTGCTGCCAGCTCGCTGTTGCTGGCGGTGCCGGGGCCGCCGGCGGTGCTGTTGGCGGTGGCGCCGGGCGGTACCGGTGCTGCGTTTGCTTGAGGGCTTGGCGTGGCGGTCTGCGGGCCGGAGGCTCGGACCGAAGCGCCACTGAGCTTGAGCTTGTCGGGTGAGGCGGCGGCACCAGGCTTGCGGTCATCGACCGTGGCCTGCAACCTGCCCTGGGCGACCCGGGTCGCGCCGTCCGCAGGCGCGTTGGGCGCAGCCTCGGCCAGGCGGCTGCGGTAGGCACCAAAGTCGGCGCTCTGGGCGACGATCAACTGCCTGGCCTCGCCGGCCGACAGGGACTTGGCGGCCTCGGCGGTAGGCAAGGCCAGCACGACGCCAGCCTTGAGCTTGTTGATGTTGGCGTTGATGAAAGCGTCGGGGTTGGCGCGGTACAGGCCTGCCAGCATCTGGTCGAGCACCACACCCGTGCGCTGGTGTCGCTGGGCGATGTAGGACAGCGAGTCGCCGCGTTGAACCGGGTACTTGTCGGCGCTGGCACCGACGGCCACCGCCGGCGCCGCAGCGGCTTGGGGCTTGGGCGCGCTGCCGACGTCTGGCGCCGGTCGGGTCGGCCGGGGTGCGGGCGCACGCTGCGGCGGCGGGTTTGGCGCTGCCGCTGCAGGCGCAACCGCCGCAGGTGCCGCGGCGATCACGGGGGCCACCGCCACCGCCGCCGGTGCGGCCAGCGCAGCCGCCGAGGGCGGATCGAACAGCATGGTGTATTCACGCACCAGCCGACCGCCGTTCCAGGTCAGTTCCAGGATCGCTTCGACAAACGGCTCCTGCACCGCCCGGTCGCTGCTCAGGCGCACATAGGCGCGCCCATCGGCGCGGCGCTGCAACACCGCCTGCGTTCCGACAAGTACCGGGTTGTAGTCGACCCCGGCAGTGCGGTAGGCCTCGGGCCTGGCGATGCGCACGCTCAGCGTGCTCGCCTCCTCGGCGGTGATGCTGCTGACGTCGATCTCGGCCCGCATGCCTTCGCCCAGCGCCGACTGCACCTGCAATTGACCCAGCCCGAGCGCATGGACAGGTCCGGTCAGCGTCACCAGGGCAGCCGACGCGGCCAGGGCTGTCGCGGTGCGAGAAGCGAGCGATTGGCGAATATTCAAGACGTCTCCACGACGGGCTCGTCAGACAGGATCAGGCAGGCGGACCCTGGACCATTTTTGCCTCTTATGCCCCGGCCACGACAGGCCCCTTGACAGCACGATAGGGCCACGGACTCATATTCAAAACCACAACTGCATCAAGCATATACGCTGACATGCTCATGCGTTGCCTGACATAGCCGGGGATTCTCTCACGCTTGCATTCGCAGAGCATTTGTTGCCGGCCCACAACGTGGGCCGGCGTCACCGTCGCCGAGCGGCGCCAAAAGCCAGCCCGCCAGCCTGGCTCAGCGCTCGACCAGGATGCGCAACATCCGCCGCAAGGGCTCGGCCGCACCCCACAGCAACTGGTCGCCGATGGTGAAGGCGCCGATGTAGCTCGGGCCCATCGCCAGCATGCGAATCCGCCCGACCGGGATCGCCATCGTGCCGGTGACCGCCACCGGCGTGAGATCGCGGACGGTGGCCTCGCGGTTGTTGGGCACGACTTTGACCCAGGCATTGTCGGCCGCGATCATGGCCTCGATCTCGGCCACCGGCACTTCGCGCCGGAGTTTGAAGGTCAGCGCCTGGCTGTGGCAGCGCATCGTGCCGACGCGCACGCAGAAGCCGTCGACCGGCACTGCTGGGGTGTTGAAGCCTTCGCCCTGGCCGAGGATCTTGTTGGTCTCGGCCATGCCCTTCCACTCTTCCTTGGACATGCCGTTGCCCAGGTCCTTGTCGATCCAGGGGATCAATGAGCCGCCCAGCGGCACGCCGAAATTGGCGGTCTGCTCGGCGCTCAGGCTGCGCTGGCAGGCGGCGACCGCGCGGTCGATCTCCAGGATGCTGCTCTTGGGGTCATCCAGCAGCGCCTTGACCGCGGCATTGAGCACGCCGTACTGGTTCAGCAATTCGCGCATGTGCTGCGCACCGCCGCCCGAGGCGGCTTGGTAGGTCTGGGTGCTCATCCACTCGACCAGGCCAGCCTTGTACAGCGCGCCTACGCCCATCAGCATGCAACTCACGGTGCAATTGCCGCCGATCCAGTTGCGGCCACCGGCGGCCATGGCGGCATCGATCACCGGGCGATTCACCGGGTCGAGGATGATGACCGCGTCGCTGGCCATGCGCAGCGTCGAAGCGGCGTCTATCCAGTGCCCGGTCCAGCCGGCGGCGCGCAGTTTCGGGTAGACCTCGCTGCTGTAGTCGCCGCCCTGGGCGGTGATGATGATCTCGCAGCGCTTGAGCGCGGCGATGTCGAAGGCGTCCTGCAGCCGGGTTTCGTTCCTGGCCAGGGCGGGTGCCGCAGCGCCGGCCGCGCTGGTCGAGAAAAACAGCGGCTCGATGACGCCGAAATCGCCCTCGGCCGCCATGCGGTCCATCAGCACCGAGCCGACCATGCCGCGCCAGCCGACCAGGCCGACCAGCGGGTTACGGGATAAAGCCATGGCTATCACCTCTTCTGCAGCATCGGACCCCGGTCTTGCCCGGCTCGTATCGCCGGGGTTCAGAAGGGCGAAACGATGCGCAGCGGCTAGGTCTTGGTCATCGACTGGGCAGTCGACGCAGCAGTTTTGGACGAACCCAGCGCGGCAACGACCGCATCGCCCATCTCGCGCGTGCCCACCCGCTGCGTGCCCTCGGACCAGATGTCCGCAGTGCGCAGCCCGGCAGCCAGCACCGCCTGCACCGCGGATTCGATCCGGTCGGCGGCGGTGGCTTGGTTGAGCGAGTAGCGGAGCATCATGGCAGCGGACAAGATTGTAGCCAGGGGGTTGGCCACGCCCTTGCCGGCAATGTCGGGGGCGCTGCCGTGGCTGGGCTCATAGAGGCCCTTGTTGTGCTTGTCCAGCGACGCCGAGGGCAGCATGCCGATCGAGCCGGTCAGCATTGCCGCCTCGTCGCTGAGGATGTCACCGAACATGTTGCCGGTGACGACCACGTCGAAGGCCTTGGGCGCCTTCACCAACTGCATCGCGGCATTGTCGACGTACATGTGGTCCAGCGCCACGTCGGGGTAGTCGGCATGGACCTCGCTGACCACGTCCTTCCAGAACTGAAAGGTCTCCAGCACATTGGCCTTGTCGACCGAGGTGAGCTTCTTGCGGCGCCGGCGCGCCGCCTGGAACGCCACATGGGCGATGCGCTCGATCTCCGGGCGGCTGTAGCGCATCGTGTCGAAGGCTTCTTCGGCGCCGGGAAAGTGGCCGTCGACCGCCGTGCGGCGCCCGCGCGGCGCGCCGAAGTAAATGTCGCCGGTCAACTCGCGGATGATCAGGATATCCAATCCGGCGACCAACTCGGGCTTCAGGCTGGAGGCCTGCGTCAGTTGCGGGTAGCAAATCGCCGGGCGGAAATTGGCGAACAGGCCGAGGTGTTTGCGCAAACCCAGAATGGCCTGCTCCGGGCGGAATTGCCGTTCGAGTTTGTCGAACTTCCAGTCGCCGACCGCGCCAAAAAGCACTGCATCGGCGGCCTGGGCCAAGGCCAGGGTGGCCGGCGGCAGCGGATGGCCATGCAACTCGTAGGCTGTGCCGCCCACCGGCGCGGTTTCCAGCGTGAGCGGCAATTCCATCACCTGCAACACCTTCACGGCCTCGGCCATGATTTCACTGCCAATGCCGTCGCCGGGCAGAATGGCGATTTTCATGTTTTCAATCGTCCTCAGGTTTGAAATGGTCGTCGGCGTTCCCCAGCCAATGCACCAGCCGGTATTCGCAGGTTTTGAAAACAAGGTACGCGGCCATCGCCACCAGGCCATTCCAGAGCAACTCCAGCGATTGCTGCAGACCGCCATCCATGACCGCCTGCCAACCGTTGTCGAGCAGCAGCGTGGCGTTGGCGCGGAGCAGCATGAACAGGTTCAGCGACCCGACCCCGAAGGCAAAAAAGCTGAGCAGCATGACGATGAAGCACAACCAGCCGCGCGTCAGCACCGTGCGGTGAAACCAGCGCTTGAGCCAGGCCATCGCCGGACCCGCTCAACCCAGGCGCTGTGCCAGCCAGGGCTGGCGCGCCAGCCGCTCGGCCTCGAAGGCCTTGATTTTGTCGGCGTGGCGCAAGGTCAGGCCGATGTCGTCGAAACCATTCACCAGACAATACTTGCGGAAGCCCTCCACCTTGAACTGGATTTCCGTGCCGTCGGATTTGACGAGCACCTGGCGGGGCAGATCCAAAGTCAGCCGATAGCCGGGAAAGGCGGCCACCTCATCGAACAGCCGGGCCACCACCGGCTCGGCCAGGGCGACCGGCAGGATACCGTTCTTGAAGCAGTTGTTGAAGAATATGTCGGCATAGCTGGGCGCGATCAGGGCGCGGAAGCCATATTGCTCGAGGGCCCACGGCGCATGTTCACGGCTGGAGCCGCAGCCAAAATTCTTGCGCGCCAGCAGGATGGACGCGCCGGCATAACGCGGCTGGTTCAGCACAAAATCCGGATTGGGCCGCCGCGCCGCCGGATTCTGGCCCGGCTCGCCTTTGTCGAGGTAGCGCCAGGCGTCGAACAGATTCGGCCCGAAGCCGCTGCGCGTGATCGCCTTCAGAAACTGCTTGGGAATGATCGCATCGGTGTCGACATTGGCCCGATCGAGCGGCGCGACCAAGCCTTGGTGAACGGTGAAAGCTTGCATCTTGAATAACCTTCGGCAGAACTGGTTCAGGCCACGCGGCGGACATCGACAAAGTGTCCGGCCAGCGCCGCCGCAGCGGCCATGGCCGGGCTGACGAGGTGGGTGCGGCCACCGGCACCCTGGCGGCCCTCGAAATTGCGGTTGCTGGTCGAGGCGCAGCGCTCGCCGGGCTCCAGTCGATCGGCATTCATCGCCAGGCACATGCTGCAGCCGGGTTCGCGCCATTCGAAGCCAGCGGCCTTGAAGATTTCATCCAGGCCTTCGGCCTCGGCCTGCGCCTTGACCAAACCTGAGCCCGGCACCACCAACGCCAGCTTGATGTTGGGCGCGATCCGGCCACCGATGCGACGCACCACGGCGGCGGCGGCGCGCATGTCCTCGATCCGGCTGTTGGTGCAGGAGCCGATGAAGACCTTGTCGAGCATGATGTCGGCGATCGCCTTGTTCGGCTCCAGGCCCATGTAGACCAGCGCCCGCTCGATCGCGTCGCGCTTGACCTCGTCGCGCTCTTTGTCGGGGTCGGGCAGGCGCTCGTCGATGGCCAGCACCATCTCCGGGCTCGTGCCCCAGGTCACCTGAGGCTTCAGCGCCGCCGCGTCGAGCGTCACCACGGCGTCGAAATGCGCGCCCGGGTCGGTGTGCAGACCGCGCCAGACGGCGACCGCCTGCTCCCACTCCGGACCACCGGCAAAGCGACCGGTGGCCGGGTCGTTGCCCGGCGCCAGCGCACGGCCCTTGACGTAGGCGATGGTGGTGTCGTCGACCGCCACCAGCCCGGCGCGGGCACCGGCCTCGATCGCCATGTTGCAGACCGTCATCCGCCCTTCCATGCTCAGGCCGCGGATCGCCGCGCCACCGAATTCGATGGTGTAGCCGGTGCCGCCGGCAGTGCCGATGCGGCCGATGATGGCCAGCACGATGTCCTTGGCGGTCAGGCCGGCCGGCAAGGCGCCGTCGACCTTGACCAGCATGTTCTTGGCCTTTTTGGCCAACAAGGTCTGCGTCGCCAGCACATGTTCGACCTCGCTGGTGCCGATGCCGTGGGCCAACGCGCCGAACGCGCCATGGGTGCTGGTATGGCTGTCGCCGCAGACCACCGTCATGCCCGGCAGCGTCGCGCCCTGCTCCGGCCCGATCACATGGACGATGCCCTGGCGCTTGTCGAGGAAGGGAAAGTACGCCGCAGCACCGAAGGCCGCAATGTTCGCATCCAGCGTCATGACCTGCAGCTTCGAGGTCGGATCGGTGATGCCGTCGTAGCCGCGCTCCCAGCCGGTGGTGGGCGTGTTGTGGTCAGCGGTCGCGACCACCGAACTCACCCGCCAGACCTTGCGCCCGGCCAGGCGCAGGCCCTCAAACGCCTGCGGGCTGGTGACCTCGTGCACCAGGTGCCGGTCGATGTAGAGCGTGGCGGTGCCGTCTTCCTCGGTGTGGACGACATGGTCGTCCCAGAGCTTGTCGTAGAGCGTGCGTGCGGTCATGGCAGAAGCTGGGTTGCGGACCGCGATTGTCGCGCTGCCGATGCGCGCCTGCCGCGCCGCCCAGACCCCGTGAAAAAGTCGCCGCCGCAGTGCCCAGCAATGACACGAACGCGACACCGCATCGACCTAAAGTCGACAGCAGTTTCCAGACACTACCCACCGCACCCCACGCCAGCCACAGGACCCCCGCCATGACCGCCGCACCCAGCCTCCCCACGCTGCTCTTGCGCAACCCGGCCAACCGGCAAAACAGCGTTAACCACAAGCCGGCTACGCCAGGCGTCGACCCCGGTCGGCCCGCAACGCCCCGGCGTGGCAGCCGCGGCCTGGTGGTGTTTTGCCTGACCCTGCTGGCGGCCTTGGCCAGCGCCGGCATCTGGCTGGAAGCGCCGCCGGTGACCCAGAACGCCGTGGTTCTCGCCGACGCGCCCTGAACCGGCACGGGCCGGGCGGCGCACGAGGCGCCGCTAGACTGCGCCGATGTGCCGCGTCGCGACAGCGGCACCATTGGATGAGGCCAGTCCCAGATGCCGGTGCCCAAGAACAAACCCAGCCCCGATCTGGGGCAGACCGAGCCGACAAGGCGTCGCCACAGCGGTCCTCCGCCGAGCCTGTCCGCAGCATCGCCCGAGCCCCCGCCCGCTCCACCGTCCACCGCCCCTTACGCGGCCGCAATGCAGGCACTGCGCGCCGAGTTGCACCAGGCGCGCGAGCAGCAGGCCGCCACGGCCGAGATCCTCAAGGCGATTGCCGCCGCCACCGGCGACCCCCAGCCGGTGTTCGA
>JANXYH010000064.1 GCA_025350145.1 Burkholderiales bacterium
TGATGTAATCGTTGTCAGGCCGCAATTTGCGACGCCGGTCTTGCCCTCAGGTGTGCCTTCCACTGCCCCGCCATCGTGCTCAAGCTGCCGCAACCCGTGACCATTTCCCCCATTTCCCCCATTTCCCCCACTTCCGCCGCCGCCGCCGCCGGCGAGATACCGGCTGCGCGCGTGCAGATGGCCGACATCGCCCGCCTGGCGGGCGTCTCGGTCTCAACCGTGTCGCGGGCGCTGAGCGACAGCCCACTGGTCAACGCCGAGACGCGGCAGCGCATTGGCGACCTTGCCAAGTCACTGCACTACACCATCAACATCGGCGCGCAGAACCTGCGGCTCAAGCAGAACCGCACCGTCTCGGTGGTGGTGCCCTACGACCCCAAGACCCGCCAGCACCTGTCCGACCCGTTCTTCCTGAGCCTGATCGGCAGCCTTGCCGACACCCTGACCGAGCGTGGCTACGAGATGCTGCTGTCGCGCGTAGATGCCGACCGGCTCGATTTGGCTGCAAACGGTTTCCATACCGGCCGGGCGACCGGCGTGGTGCTGATCGGCCAATGGCACCAACATGACCAGCTCAACGCGATGGCGGTGCGTGGCGTGCCCTTCGTGGTCTGGGGCGCGCAGATGCCGCACCAGGTGTATGCCACGGTCGGTGGCGACAACGTCGGCGGTGGCCGATTGGCCACCCGCCACCTGCTGGCCCAGGGCGCGACCAAGGTCGTCTTCATGGGTGACCCGGACTTGCCGGAAATCGGCCAGCGCCGCCAAGGCTACCGGCTGGCGCACGAGGAAGCCGGGATCGCGCTGCAGCCCCAACGCCAGCGCCAGGTGCCGTTCGTGGCCGAGGCGATCGAGGTGGCGGTGCAGCAGTTGCTGGCCGAGGGCGTGGATTTCGACGCCGTCTTTGCCGCCTCCGACCTGATGGCCATGACCGTGATCAGCAGCCTGCGCAAGGCCGGCCGCTCGGTGCCCGAGGATTGCCTGGTGGTCGGCTACGACGACATTGCCCTGGCGGCGCAATCACACCCGCCGCTGAGCACGGTCAGCCAGCCCATCGATGTCGCCGGCCGGGCGCTGATCGACGAGTTGCTGTCGCAGGTCAGCGGCGCACGCGCGACCTCGCACCAGTTGCCGACCGAACTGGTGCCGCGCCAGAGCAGCCAGCGCGGCTGAGCGCTAGAGGCGCTGTAGTCCGGGTCGGGCAGTCGGACCCGTGGTCCAGGCAAAGCCGGACAATGGCAGCTTTTCTTCCCAACCCCTTCAAGAATCCCCCCATGCCGATCCTGAGCCAAGACGCCTTTGACGCCGCTTTTGTCCACGCCCACACCGCCAACAAGTTCAGTGACCAGCCGGTCGACGACGCCACCCTGGCGGCGGTCTACGAACAAATGAAGTTCGGCCCGACCTCGATGAACTGCCAGCCGATGCGGCTGGTGTTCGTCAAGAGCGCTGAAGGCCGGGCCCTGCTCAAGCCGGCGCTGATGCCGGGCAATGTCGACAAGACCATGGTCGCGCCGGTGGTGGCCATCATCGCCTCGGACACGCGCTTCTACGACCACCTGCCCAGCCAGTTTCCGGCCATGCCCGCCGCCCGCGACATGTTCGCCGGCAACGCCGATCTGGCCAGCGCCACGGCGACGCGCAACGGCAGCCTGCAGGGCGCCTACTTCATGGTCGCCGCGCGTATGCACGGCCTGGCCTGCGGCCCGATGAGCGGCTTCGACCCGACCAAGGTCAACGCCGCCTTCTTCCCCGATGGCCGCTACCAGGCCAATTTCATCGTCAACCTGGGCTATGGTGATCCGGCGGGGTATCGGCCCCGCGGGCCACGGCTGGCCTTTGCGGACGTGGCCCGCTTCGCCTGAGGCAACGGCCACGGCTGGCCTTTGCAGATGTGGCCCGCTTCGCCTGAGGCAACGGCCACGGCTGGCCTTTGCAGATGTGGCCCGCTTCGCCTGAGGCAACGGCCACGGCTGGCCTTTGCAGATGTGGCCCGCTTCGCCTGA
>JANXYH010000093.1 GCA_025350145.1 Burkholderiales bacterium
TCCACCGTCCACCGCCCCTTACGCGGCCGCAATGCAGGCACTGCGCGCCGAGTTGCACCAGGCGCGCGAGCAGCAGGCCGCCACGGCCGAGATCCTCAAGGCGATTGCCGCCGCCACCGGCGACCCCCAGCCGGTGTTCGACGTGATCGTCGGCACCGCTGTCAAACACCTGGGCTGCGACATCGCCTTGGTGCAGACCGTCAACGGCGACACCTATTCGCCCCAGGCCATGGCCACGCCGAAAGGCCTGACGCCGGTGCCGGGCGCGCAGGTGATGTCGATAGACGCGGACGCCAACTTTCCGTCGCGCGCGATTCGCAGCAGGACCATGCTGCACGTGAGCGACTGGTCGGCCGTCGCGCTGCCGCCGCACGAGCAGTTGCGGCATCAACAGCTGGGCCTGAACTCAGCGCTGTACCTGCCGCTGCTGCGCGGCGACGACTGCGTGGGCGTGCTTGTGCTGGGCTGCACAAAAGCCCACGCCTTCGACACCCAGGCCATTGCGCTGGCCGAATCGTTCCGCGACCAGGCGCTGATTGCCATCGAGAACACGCGGCTGTTCAGGGAGACCAACGAGGCATTGGAACGCCAGACGGCGACGGCCGAAATCCTGAAGGTCATCGCCAGCTCGCCGTCGGACGTGCAGCCGGTGTTCGACGCCATCGTGCACAGCGCGGCGCGGCTGTTCGGCCGCAAGACCGCCTTGCGTACCGTCGAGCGCGACGGCCTGCGGCGCCGTGCGCGCAGCTATGACATCGCGGGCGGCGAATTCCACGGGCCCGACCTGATGCCGATCGACCGAAGCAGCGTCGTCGGCCGGGCCGTGCTCGACGGCCGGACCGTGCAGGTGGCGGACAACCGGGCGCCGGACAGTGACCTGTTCTCCAGGTCACAGGTTCGCGAGCTGTCTTTCCGCTCGATCGCATCCGCGCCGTTGATGCAGGACGGCTTGGCCATCGGCGTGATCTCGATGTCGTCGCCCGAGCCCGGCGCACTGGCCGAGCAACAGATGGGTTTGCTGTCTTCGTTCGCTGACCAGGCGGTGATCGCGATCCGCAACGTGCGGCTGTTCAACGACACTCAGGAGGCGCTGGAACACCAGACGGCCACGAGTGAGGTGCTCAAGGTCATTGCCGCGTCGGTGGCGGATGCCCGGCCGGTATTCGACAAGATCATCGACAGCGCCGCGCAGTTGTTCCCGGACGCCCTAGCGCTGATGATCCTGCAGGCGGATGCGCAGGACATGTTGCATGTGGCGGGCATCCGCTTTGTGGGTGATGTGTCGGGGCCGTTCTCGCCCGAGGCGGCCCGGCAGCGCGAGCAGGCCATCGCTCAGGCCTTTCCATCGCCGCTGGTGGGCACCGCGACCGAGCTCGCCATTCGAACTGGCTTGGCCGACATCCCCGACATGCACAACGCGACCCACGTGCCCGGCCTGCAGCGCTTCGCGAACATCATTGGCTTCAACTTCGCCGCACTGTTCGCGCCGCTGCTGTGGGAGGGCAAGGGCATCGGATCGATCGCGATCCTGAGCTCACGCCTCGGCTCATTCAGCGACAGGGAACACGCGCTGATCAAGACCTTCGCCAACCAGGCGGCCATCGCGATCCAGAACGCGCGCTTGTTCAACGAGGCGCAGCAGGCACGCGCCCAGGCCGAAACCGCCAACGAAGCCAAGAGCGCCTTCCTGGCGACCATGAGCCACGAGATCCGCACGCCGATGAACGGCATCATCGGCATGAGCGGGTTGCTGCTGGACACGTCGCTGAACGATGACCAGCGCGACCTGGCGCGCACCGTGCGCGACAGCGGCGAGAGCCTGCTGACCATCATCAACGACATCCTCGACTTCTCGAAGATCGAGGCCGGCAAGCTCGACGTGGAGAGCGCGCCGTTCGTGCTGCGCGAGTGCATCGGCTCGGCAGTGGAACTGGTGCGTCACCGCGCCACCGAGAACAAGCTCAGCCTCGTGGTGGCGATCGCCGACGACGTGCCGCACACCGTCAAGGGCGACAGCACGCGGCTGCGGCAGATCCTGCTGAACCTGCTGAGCAATGCGCTGAAGTTCACCGAAGCAGGCGAGGTAAGGCTAACGGTCGAGAAACGCGAATCCGACAAACTGCACTTCGCCGTGAAAGACAGCGGCATCGGCTTGACGCCCGAGGGCATGGGCAAACTCTTCCAGAGCTTCAGCCAGGCCGACAGCAGCACCACGCGCAAGTACGGCGGCACGGGGCTGGGCCTGGTCATCAGCAAGCGCCTGGCCGAGATCATGGGCGGCGCCATGGGCGTGCACAGCGAAGGCACGGGCAAGGGCAGCACCTTCGGCTTCCATATCCGGGCCGAGGCAGTGGCCACCGAGGCCACGGCGACCAAGCCCACCGGAAAGACCACCGGAAAAACCACCGCCATCGACCCGCAGATGGCCGCACGCCACCCGCTGCGCATTCTGCTGGCCGAGGACAACCTCGTGAACCAGAAGCTGGCGCTGCGCCTCTTGAGCCAGATAGGTTACTCGGCCGACGTGGCCGTCAACGGCCTGAAGGCCCTCGAAGCCATCGATGCCAAGCCCTACGATGTGGTGCTGATGGACGTGCAGATGCCCGAGATGGACGGGCTGGAAGCCAGCCGCCGCATCGTGGCGCACTGGCCGGATTCAGCCCACTGCCCGCGCATCATCGCCATGACCGCGAACGCCATGCAGGGCGACCGCGAAGAATGCCTGGCCGCCGGCATGGACGACTACGTGACCAAGCCGATTCGGGTCGATGCGTTGGTGGCAGCCTTGCTTTCGGCCAGCGAGCGGCGCGGTGCGTGAGCTAACCCAACACCTCGATGTGCACGCTGCGCTCAGCGGGGCTGGCCAGCAGCGCGCCCAGGCCTCGGTCGAAGCTCAGCAGCTTCATGCCGGCGCGCATGGCGGCGGTGAGCAGATAGGCGTCGGTCACTTGGCGGTGGCCGACCACGCCGCCGGTGCAGCAGGCCAGGACATCGGCGAAGGCGAAGTCCAGCGACAGCAGCCGATGCGACGGCTGAGCCACGTTGTGTGCCAACACATCAGCCAAATCGGCCAAAGTGCGCCCGTGCTGAGCCAAAGCCGGCTGCATCATCACGCGGATGAATCCCGACTGGGTGATTGCGCAAGTCGCCCAGCCCGCACGGGCGTGCCTGGCGAACCAGCGGGCCATGTTGCCGTGGAAGCTGTGGTCTTCCCACAGCAGCGCGATCAGGGCATTGACGTCCAGCAGGTGCGAAGACATGGGCTGGCCTCAGTCCAGCGTATCCATCAGGTCCTTGATCTGTTGCGCCGACACCTTGGGCGCGCCCGGTGCGGCCGCAATCACCCACAAGTCGCCCTTCTTCTTCACCTTCATTGGCGGCGCGCTGGCGCGGCGGATCAGGTCGGACACCGCTTTGCCCAGCCGCAGCGAATTGGCGCGGGCGTAGGTCTGGGCCAGCGCGGCGGCGTCGTCGTCCAAGGTGAAGGTGGTGCGCATGTTTGCTCCAGATGCAGGCAAAGAGGTGCGATGCATCATACCCAACAGCGCATCTTTTATCGCCAGATGCATCTTTCAAGAATAGACGGTCTTTGCAAGAATTTATCTCGATGAACACCCCAAGCGCCTTGCCATTGCGCACTGACATCGCACCCACCAACCCCTTCCTGCGTCGGGTGCTCGAATGCGGCGCAGCACTGGCCGCACCGGGCCTGAAGCCGCTACAACGCCTGAACCTGTTGGATCAGCGCATCCACGCCCTGGTGGCGCTGTGCGAGCTGCCGCTGGCCGAAGCCGATGCGCGGGCGATGCTGGCTCTGGCTCAGCTCTTGGGTCCGACACGGCGCCCCGCCCACGAAGCGCAGGCGCTGTGCGCGCTGGCGCTGGTGCAAACGCGGCAAGAGCGACACGCCCAAGCGCTGGAATCGGCCACCGCCGCCGAAGCTGCCGCACTGCGCGTGGGCAGCACCGCCACGCGCGGGCCGCTCACCGTGCGCGGACGGCTCTTGGCAATGGCACTGCTGCGCCAGGCCACGGCCGCGCTGGGCGCCGACCCGGCCGCCATGCTCGCCGAGCAGGCCGTGCAGCGCTTCGCCGCGCTGGGCGACGCTGCCTACCAGGGCCAGGCGCTGCGCGTGCTGGCGGCGGTTCGCATGGCCGAAGCCGACAAGCCAGAGCACCGCGCGCTGGCTGAGCGGGCCGTGGCGCTGGCGCGGCAGGTGGGCGACGCCAGCGGCGTGGCGCGGGCCTTGAGCACGCGCGACCAGAGCGACGAAGATCTGGCGGTGCGCGTGCGCGGCCTGCAGGAGGCGCACCGCGTGGCCAGCGACGCGGGCGACTTGTCGATGCAGGCGATGGCCGAGCACAACCTGTGCCTGGCCTATGGCCGGCTGGGCCTGTACCGGCGCGCGCTGCGGCTCATGCGCCACTCGATCGCCCTGCGCGAACCCGGCTTGACCGATGTGGCGCGCGTGAACATCTGGGCCATCGCTGGAATCGTCGCATTCGAGCTGGGTGATCGTGAAGCCGCACGTGCCGCGATTGCCGTGGCCCGTCGTGCGCACACGCTCGAGCCCAGCGCGGAACTGGCGTCCACCGTCCTACTGACGCAGGCGTTCGTGCTCAGGCAGGACGACCCCCGCCAGGCACTCCGGCTCTTGCGCCAGGTCGTCAAGCTCGACCTTCCATGGCGCTTGCCGCACACGCTGAGCGAATTGGCCCACTGCGAACTCGGCTTCGGCCATGCCGCCGCAGCGCTGCGCGCCACCACTCGCGCCACCCAGCTGCAGCAGGCGCGGCGCGGCCGACTGGGCGGTGGCTGGCACTCCGACGCCGCCGCCTGGTGGGCCCACTACCGCGCTCTGCTGGCCAACGGCAAGGCACGCGGTGCACACGATGCGCTCGCTACCGCCTACGGCCTGCTGGTGCGGGGTGTGTCCCCACTCAGCGACGAAGGCCTGCGTCGCAGCTACCTGCAGCAATCGGTGAGCGGGCACGCCGACCTGCTGCGAGCCTGGTTCAGCGAGGCCCGCGCAGCTGGGCTGCCGCCAGCGAGCCATACCGCGCACCTGCAAGGCACCGTCAGCCTGCGTGAAAGCGTGCAGCGCCTGGTGGACACCGGCCTGCGCCTGAACGAGCAGACCACCAGCAGCGCGCTGCACGCCTTCCTGATCGAAGAAGTGACTGAGCTGCTGGGCGCGCGGCGCGTGCTGCTGGTGCTGGAGTCGGCCGGCGGCTCGCACATCGCCGGCGCGCAACTGCCCGAAGGCGAGGCGGCCGACGCGTTGCTGCAAGCCATCACGCCCTGGCTGGACGAGGCCCGCCGCACGCGGCAAACCACGCTGCGCCACGGCCCCGAGCTTGTTGACGGCCCTGACGGCCCTGACGGGCCGCGTGCTGCCGACGAACTCGACCAACGCGGCTGCCTCGTTGCCCCCTTGGTGGCACAGGGCCAACTGCTGGGCTTCGTCTACGCCGACCTGGAAGGCCTGTTCGGCCGCCTGCACGAAGGCGACCGCGACCTGCTCGCCACCCTGGCCGCGCAGGCCGCCGTGGCGCTGGCGAATCTGCAAACGCAAGAAGGGCTGGAACGCCAGGTGGCCGAGCGCACGGCGGCACTGCAGGAAAGCAGCGAGCAGAGCCAGCGCCTGCTGAAGGAAACCGAAGCCCGCAACGCCGAGCTGGCGGTGATCAACAGCATCCAGCAGGGGCTGGTGGCGGAGTTGGACATCGACGCGATCATCGATCTGGTGGGCGACAAGCTGCGCGAGGTGTTTCACTCCGACGACCTGGTGGTCGTATGGGTGGACGAAGAGGCGCTCGTCCTTACCGTGGCCTACGCCTACGAGGGCGGCGTTCGGCGGACCGATGTCGCGCCCCACCCCCTCAAGCCCGAGGGCGTGAACGGACGCCTGCTGCGGGAACGCCGCGCCGTTGCGGTGAACACTCGCGCCGAGATGACCGGCGGTCATGTGCCGGGTACCTCGCTGCCGATGTCCTTCATGCGGGCACCGGTGGTCGCGGCGAGGCGGGTCATCGCCATCGTCAACGTGGACAACTACGAACGCGAGCGCGCCTTCACAGAAGACGACCTGCGCCTGCTGGAGACCGTCAGTACCGCCCTGGGCCTGGCGCTGCAGAGCGCGCGCCTCTTCGACCCGACCCAGGCCGCGCTGCAGCGCCAGACCGCCAGCGCCGACATCTTGCGTGTTATCAGCCAGAGCCCCACCGACGTGATGCCGGTGGTGGACGTCATCGTCAGCACCGCGCGCAAGCTGCTGGGCTGCTACCGCACCGCGCTGCTGCGCCGCGAAGGCGAATATCTGCTCGCCCAGCGCCACGCCACGGTCGACGGCTTGGCACCGGCCACGGTCGACAAGCTGCCGCTGGACCCGGCGCACAACTTTCCGGCGCGCGCGCTCGTCTCGCGCGCCGCGCTGCACATGCCGGACTGGTCGGCGATCGAGTTGCCCCTGCATGAGCAGAACGTCCAGCGCCTGACGGGCTGCCGCTCGACGCTGATGCTGCCGCTGCTGCGCGGCCGTGACCAAGAGGGCCTGGGCGTGCTCGTCTTCCAGCGCGACAAGCCCGAGCCCTTCAGCGAAGCCGACATCGCGCTGGCGCAGAGCTTCGCCGACCAGGCCGTCATCGCCATCGAAAACGTGCGGCTGTTCAATGAAACCAGGGAAGCGCTGGAGCAGCAACGCGCCGCAGCCGATGTGCTGCAAGTCATCAGCGGCTCGATGGGCGACGCGGCGCCGGTGTTCGAGGCCATCCTGGTGCGCTTTGAGCGCCAGATTGCTGACGCCACGGGCAGCTCGGTGACGCTGATCGATGACGACGGCTTGGTGCATTCGGCCTACTTCCGCCTGGCCGAGGGCGCACGCAAGTTTTTCGGCTCGACCATCGAGCCCGACGCCATCGAGCAGCAGATGCGCCAGTCGCGGCCCTCTGCGCTCAAAGGCAGCGCCACCGAGCTGGCCATCCTTGGCCGGCGCAGCCTGACCTACCTCGATGCGTTGAACGACCCCGCCGCGCCGGAAGACGTCCGCAAGTCCGCACGGCGCATCACGGGTGGCACGTGGAGCTACTCGCTGGCCGTGGTGCCGCTGCTCAAGGACGGCGTCGGCCTGGGCAGCATCAACGTCTCGCGTGAGGCGCATCGCCCTTTCAGCGCCAAAGAGCTCGCGCTGCTGGAGATGTTTGCCGACCAGGCCGTGGTGGCGCTGGACAACGCGCGCCTGTTCAACGCCACGCAGCGCGCGCTGGAGCGCCAGACCGCCACGGCCGAAGTTCTCAAGATCATCGCCAGCTCACCCGGCGATGTGCAGCCGGTGTTCGACGCCATCGCGCGCAGCGCCAACCAGTTGCTGGGCGGCTACTCCACTTTGGTCGGCCGCTTCGAAGACGGCCTCATGCACCTGGTGGGTTTCACCTCGACCAACCCCGAGGGCGACGCCGCGCTCAAGGCCACGTTCCCGGCGAGGCTGACGGGTTCTTCGATGGCCGGAATGGTCATGGAAACCGGGCGGCCGGTGGTCATCGCGGACACCGAGGCGGGTGGTGAACGCGAAGGTCTGCTGCTGCGCGAGCTGGCGCGCAAGCGCGGCTTTCGCAGTGCGCTCTTTGCGCCGCTGCTGCGCGACGGCGTGCCCACCGGCATGATCAGCGTCACGCGTCGCGAGCCCGGTGCATTTGCGCCGCACCAGGTGGAGCTCTTGCAGACCTTTGCCGACCAGGCCGTCATTGCCATCGAGAACACGCGGCTGTTCAACGAAACACAGGAAGCGCTGGAACAGCAGACCGCCACCGCCGACGTGCTGCAGGTCATCAGCGGTTCGATGGCCGACGCGCAGCCGGTGTTCGAGAAGATCCTCGATGCCTGCGAGCGCTTGTTCGGCACCAGCGACATGGGCATCTGCCTGGCGCGCGACGGGATGATCGACTTCGTGGCCTACCGCGGCAAGTTCGCCCAGATCATCAAGACCGAGTACCCGCGTCCGCTGGCCGGCTCGGTGACCGAGCGCGTCATGGCCGCCGGCCGCTTTGAGCACATCCCGGATGCATCGGCCAAGGACGCGCCGGCTTACGTGACCAAGCTCGTGTCCGAGCACGCCAACTTCTCGCTCGCCTCCGCGCCGATGCTGTGGCAGGGCCAGGGTGTGGGCACCATCGACATCGCGCGCTCGCCGCCGCGGCCCTTCAGCGACAAGGAACTGGCGCTGCTGCGCACCTTTGCCGACCAGGCGGTGGTGGCAATCCAGAACGCACGGCTGTTCAACGAAACGCAGCAGGCGCTAAAGCGGCAGACCGCCTCGGCCGAGGTGCTGCAGGTCATTGGACAATCCATGGCCAACAGCGCACCTGTTTTCGAGGCGATATTGAGAAGTGCCCAGGCGCTGTTCGCGACCGAGCAGGTGGGCATTCAGGTGGTTGAGCCCAGCGGTTTGATTCGCAATGCCAACTTTTTGGGGCCGGGCGCCGATCTCATGATGGCCACGCCGCCGTTCGCACCGGAAGAGTCGATTTCCGGGCCAGTGATCGCGCGCAATGTCTTGTTGCACATCGCCGATGCCAGTCGTTGGCCAGACCCGCCGCGCTGGCTGGACAAGGTGATTGGACGCTGGGGCAACTTCTCGCTTGTGGTCGCGCCGATATTCTGGAAAGACAGGGGAATCGGATGTTTTCGTCTTGAACGACGACCGGCCAGGCCATTCAGCCCGGTGGAGCTGGCGCAGCTCAAGTCCTTCTGCGATCAGGCCGCCATCGCCATGCAGAACGCGCAACTGTTCAACGAGACGCAAGAGGCGCTGGAGCGGCAAACGGCCACTGCCGAAATTCTCAAGGTCATTGCCGCCTCGCCGGCCGACGTGCAGCCGGTGTTCGACGCCATCGTCCACAGTGCCCAAGAGCTCTTCGGCCGCACGACGGCGCTGCGGGTGCTCGAAGCCGGCGCCCTGCACCGACGTGCGCGCAGCTACGCACTGGTCGAGGGCGAGTTCCACGGCCCTGAGGTGCTGGCCCTCGACAGCACCACCGTCACCGGCCGCGCCGCACTCGAACGGCAGGCCCTGCAAGTTGCCGACAACCGGGCCACGCCGACTGCGCCGCTCGGCATTGCCGATTCCGACCGGTTCAGTTTTCGCGCCATAGCCGCTGCGCCGTTGTTGCTTGATGGCAGGGCGATCGGGGTACTCTCGATGAGCTCGCCGCAACCCGGCCTCATGTCAGACAAGCAGATGGCGCTGCTGCGCGCTTTCGCCGACCAGGCGGTGATTGCGATCCAGAACGCCAAGCTGTTCAACGACGCCCAGCAGGCCCGCGCCGCCGCCGAGGCCGCCAACGCCGCCAAGAGCGACTTCCTGGCGACCATGAGCCACGAGATCCGCACGCCGATGAACGGCATCATCGGCATGAGCGCCTTGCTGCTGGAAACCCCACTCAATGACGACCAAAGGGATCTCGCGCGCACCGTGCGCGACAGTGGCGAGAGCCTGCTGACCATCATCAACGACATCCTCGACTTCTCGAAGATCGAGGCCGGCAAGCTCGAGATTGAGAGCCTACCCTTCGCGCTGCGCGAGTGCGTGGGCGCGGCGGTCGAGTTGGTCAGGCACCGCGCCGAGGCGAAGAAGCTGAGCCTGCGCGTGGCCATCGCCGAGGCGGTGCCGCACAGTGTCAGGGGCGACAGCACGCGGCTGCGGCAGATCCTGCTCAACCTGCTGAGCAACGCGCTGAAGTTCACCGAGGCAGGCGAGGTCCGGCTGACGCTTGAGCAGCGCGGCCGCGACGAGTTGCAATTCGCCGTCCAGGACAGTGGCATCGGCCTGTCCGCCGAGGGCATGACCCGGCTATTCCAGAGCTTCAGCCAGGCCGACAGCAGCACCACGCGCAAGTACGGCGGCACCGGCCTGGGGCTGGTCATCAGCAAGCGGCTGGCCGAGGCCATGGGTGGCACGATGGTGGCCGAGAGCGAAGGCTTGGGCCGGGGCTGCACCTTCCGCTTCCACATCCGGGCCGAGTCCGTGACCGGCCAGGCCGCCGTGGCAGCCCCCGCAGGCAGGGCCGGTATCGACCCGCAGATGGCCGCCCGCCACCCGCTGCGCATCTTGCTGGCGGAGGACAACCTGGTCAACCAGAAGCTGGCGCTGCGTCTGCTCGCGCAGATGGGCTACGCCGCCGAGGTGGTGGTCAATGGCCTGCAGGCGCTGCAGCGCTTGGGTGAGCAGCCCTACGACCTGGTGCTGATGGACGTGCAGATGCCCGAGATGGACGGGCTGGAAGCCAGCCGCCGCATCGTGGCGCACTGGCCGGATGCTGCCCACCGCCCGCGCATCATCGCCATGACCGCGAACGCCATGCAGGGCGACCGCGAAGAATGCCTGGCCGCCGGCATGGACGACTACGTGACCAAACCGATTCGGGTCGATGCGTTGGTGCAGGCGCTGCTGGCCGCTACACCGCGCCAGGCCAGTTGACAGGATGAGCGCGTCACAGACCCGACCAAGGCATGACGTCCACGCCGTTGCGCGTGAAGCGGGTGTCGCCGCCGTACACCAGCGCCGGATGGATGGCGCCGAAGCGGCCGCGCTCGCTGGCGTACTTGCGCCACTTGCCCAGGGCGTCGAAGGCGTCGGAGGCCACAGTAGGCCCGGACTTGATCTCGATGGCGGCGACCTCGCGGCCACGCTCCAGCACCACGTCCACCTCGGTGCCGACGTTGTCGCGCCAGAAGTGCAGCGGCTCGCGCAAGCCGGCATTGCAGCGCGCTTTGAGCAATTCGTTGACAACCATGGTCTCGAACAGCGCGCCGCGCAGTGGGTGGCTCATCACCTGGGTCTCGTCCTGGATGCCGATCAGCGCCGCAGCCAGCCCCACGTCGGTCATGTAGACCTTGGGCATCTTGATGAGCCGCTTGCCGAAGTGCGCGCTGTGCGGCCGCAAGTAGTGGATGAGGTAGCAGGTCTCGAGGATCGACAACCAATGCTTCACCGTCTTGTCCGACACGCCCGTGTCGCTGCCCAGGGCCTGCATGTTCAGCAGTTGCCCGGTGCGCCCGGCCACGAGCTTGAGGAAGCGCTGGAAGGCGCCCAGGTCCTGGATGGCGGCGAGTTGCCGCGCGTCGCGCTCGGCGTAAGTCACGATGAAGGCCTGCAGCCACTCTTGAGGCTCCAGGTCGCGTGCGTAGATGGCCGGGAAGAAGCCTTTCACGAGGTGGCCTGCGTAGCCCGCCTCCAGCCGGCCCGCCTCGCGCAGCTCGGCAATGGACAGTGGCAGCAACTCCACCAACGCGGTGCGCCCGGCCAGACTTTGCGTCACCCGCGACAGCAGGGACAGGTTCTGCGAACCCGTCAGCAAGAACAGTCCCATACGCGGGTCGCCGTCGACCACGCCCTGCATCTCCGAGAACAGCTCCGGTGCGTGCTGCGCCTCGTCGATCACCGCGCCCTGCGGGAATTGGCGCAGGAACTCTGCCGGGCGCTGGCGCGCGAACTCGCGCTGCGCAGGCGACTCCAGCGACACATAGGGCCGCTCGGGCAGCAGGCTGCGCACCAGCGTGGTCTTGCCAGACTGGCGGGGGCCAGTGACGGTGACCACAGGAAAGCCCTGCATCAGGCGCAACAGGCGGGCGGCGGCGGCGCGGGGAATCATTTTTACAGAATCGGAATTAGACTCCGAAAGTGTAAATCATTGACGATCACGAAGTCATCGGGTGCGCCAGCCATTGGCCACAGCATGGACGGCTTCGTGACCAAGCTGATGCGGGTGGATGCCTTGGTGCAGGCGTTGATGCAGGCCTTGCTGGCTTGCCAGGTGCAGCGTGGCGGCTGAGCCCCTTCGCTCAGCCGCCCTGCAGCGCCTGCGCCACCTGCGGCAGTTGCGACACGGGCAGCACCTCCACGTTGGCGGCCAGAGGGTAGGCGTCGGTTACCGGTGCGACCACATACGCTTGGGTCACGCCCAGGTCGTCCAGTGCCTGCCAGAAACCCCGCGTGGGCTTGGGCGCGCTGCTGAACTTCACCTCGATGCCGATGCGCCGACTGCCCGCTTCCACCACCGCATCGATCTCGGTGCCGGCCGCGGTGCGGTAGTAGGCCAGCGTGGCGCCCGGTGGCATCTGCGTCGCCACCAGCGCGGCCACCTGCTCGATCACGAAGCCCTCCCACGAGGCACCGGCCACCGGGTGGCCTTGCAGTGCGTCCACCGTGGGCAGGCCCAGCAGCGCATGCACCAGGCCGCTGTCGCGCACATAAACCTTGGGCGACTTCACCAGCCGTTTGCCCACGTTGGGCAGCAGCGGCTCGAGCCGGCGCACCAGCATCGCGTCCACCAGGGTGCCCAGGTAGCGGGCCACCGTGGTGTGGGCCACGCCGCCCAGCGATTGCCCGATCTGCGAGGCGTTGAACACCTGCCCTTGCAGGTGCGCCAACATGCGCCAGCAGCGGTGCAGGTTGTCGGCCGACACCGCCACGCCCCAACTGGGCAGGTCGCGCTGCAAAAGGGTGTGGATGAAGTCCTGCCGCCAGGCGTGCGACTGCGCGTCGCTGGCCGCGTCCAGGCTGGGCGGGAAGCCACCGCGCAGCCAAAGCTGCTGCAGGCCAGCCAGACTTTGCGCGGCCGCCGGCACCTCGGCCGCCAGCAGGGGTGGCAGCTCCACCGTGCCGATGCGCCCGGCCAGCGATTCGGCCTGCTGGCGCAGCAGTTGCCCCGCGGCCGAGCCCAGCAGCAGAAAGCGGCCGGGTCTGCGGTCGGCGTCGATCTCGGGCCGCAGGTGATTGAACAGCCCCGGCATGAACTGCACTTCGTCCAGCACCACCAGCCGGTCGCGGTGGCGGGCAAAGAACAATTCGGGCTCGGCCAGACGCGCGCGGTCGGCACCGCGTTCCAGGTCCAGGAACACCGCGCCCGGCCGCTCGGCCGCCAGCGCTCGGGCCAGCGTGGTTTTGCCCACCTGGCGCGAACCCAACAGCAGCACGGCCGGGTTCCAGGCCAGGCTTTGAGCCAGCATGGCATGCGCATCTCGTCTGTACATGATCGTATTTTGAGCGACACAAACACAAAATGCAATACTAAAATCCAATCGACCGGCTCCAAACCAAGACCAATCCGCACCACCAGCAACGGACGCTGAACGATGGACACGATGCTTCAAACGGTGACCGACCTGGCCCATGCCGGCCGGCTTGAGCAGGCCATCGAATGCGTGCAGCGCCAGCCCTACAACCTGGTGCTGATGGACGTGCAGGGCGACCGTGAGGCCTGCTTGGCCGCAGGCCTGCACGACTACGTGACCAAGCCGATTCGCGTCGATGGACTCGTGCAAGCGCTGACCGATGCAAAGGCCCGCCATGAAAACTAGGCCGCCTAAGCCGCGTGCCCCCGCGCCGTCGCAGTTCGACCACCTGGCACAACTGCCACTGCGCCTGAGCAAACTGCAGACCGAGCCTGCGCTGCACGCCGCCATCGTGGGTGAGGCTTCTCGCCTGTTGCGCGCTCAGCGCGTGTTGCTGATGTTGCAGCCCAATCAGGCGGCGCTGCGCATCGCCGCATCCAAGCTGCCCGCCGGCGAAAGCCCACAGGCCTTGCTGCAGGCCGTGACGCCCTGGTTGATCGAGGCCATGGACACCTGCGCCAGCCGCCTGCGCCATGGCCCCGATGGCGCAGCGCCGTCCGCGCAGCGCAGTTGCCTGGTGGCGCCGCTGCTGGGGCCCGAAGGCCCGCTGGGTTGCCTGTATGCCGACATCGAAGGCACTCAAAGCAAGGCAGGCGGCAATGGCGGCCGCTTCGAACAGGCCGAGCGGATCCTGCTGGCCATGCTGGCTGGGCAAGCCGCCGTGGCGCTGGCCCACCTTCGCGGTAACGGCGCGTTGCGGCAGCAGGTCGCGCAGCGCACCGACGAGCTCACCGAGTCGTTGAGCTACCAGACCGCCATCAGCGAGGTGCTGCGCGTGATCAGCGAGTCGCCCACCCATGTGCAGCCGGTGTTCGACATCATTGCCGAGCGGGCTGCCGCCCTGACGCAATCGCGCTTCGGCCTGGTGATCAGGGTCGAGGGCCAGGCGCTGAACCTGGCCAGCATGCATGGCTCCGACCCCGAGGCGGTGGCCTTGGCACGCCAGGCTTGGCCGCAGCCGCTGGACCAGAGCACCTCGGTGTCGGCCCGCGCCGTGCGCGAGCGCCGCGTGTTCAACGTGGCCGACACCCAGAACATGGCCGAGGGTGAGTACTCGCCCGAAATGCAGCGGGTACTGGCCGTGGCGGGCTGGCGCAGCATCCTGTGCGCACCGTTGATCCGCGATCAGGAAATCTTGGGCACGCTGAGCGTGGGCCGGTCGGAGGTCGGGCTGTTTGCCGACAAGGAAGTGGCGCTGCTGCAGACCTTCGCCCGCCAGGCGGTGGTGGCCATCGAGAACGTGCGGCTGTTCAACGAGACAAAGGAGGCGCTGGAGCAGCAGAAGGCCTCGTCCGACGTGCTGGAGGTCATTAGCCAGTCGATGGGCGACTCCGCGCCAGTGTTCGAGGCCATCCTCGAGCGCTGCGAGGGGCTGATCGACGAAACCCTGGGCACCACGATCGATCTGGTGGAAGACGATGGCCTGTTGCACCGCCGTCACTTCCGATTCAGCAAAACTGCCCAGCGGCTGTTGTTCAGCAGCCCTGCCCAAGCCGAAGCCACCGCGCAGAGTATGCGCATGTTGCCCCCGATCCCTTTGGCGGCCACACGAAAACTGGCGCAAGCCGGCGATCGCATCGTCGTCTACCCAGACACCTTGAATGGGCCCGATGTCCCTAAGGGCGTGCGCGAGTTCGCCCGCGTGTCCACGGGCGGGCGCATGAGCTACGCCACCGCCTGGGTGCCGATGTTCAAGGATGGTCGCTTCCTGGGCATCATCAGCGTCGCGCGATTGCGTTTGGGCGACTTTGACGCGCGCGAGCGCATGCTCCTGCAGGTGTTCGCCCGGCAGGCCGTCGTGGCGCTGGAGAACGCGCGGCTGTTCAACGAGACCAAGGAGGCGCTGGAGCAGCAGAGGGCCACGGCCGACATCCTGCGCGTCATCAGCCGCTCGGTGACCGACACCCAGCCCGTGTTCGAGGCCATCGTGCAGAGCTGCCGCCGCCTCTTCGCCGGCAAGGCGGTGGCGCTGGTGATGCCGCGCGGCGAGATGATCGAGTCGGTCGCTTACGCCAGCGACAACCCCGATGATGACGCGGCCAATGTCCTCGCGCCCTGGCCGCTGGACCGCGGCAGCGGCGCCGGCACCTGCATCCTCGACGCGCGCCTGATCGTGGTGGCCGACACCGCCGTCGGCGCGCGCGAATTCCCCCGGATGCCGCAACTCGCGATCGCGCTGGGCTACCGCTCATGCCTGTTCGTGCCCTTGCTGCGCGAGGGCCAGGCCGTCGGCTGCCTGACGATCCTGCGCGCCGAGGCCGGGGCGTTCGACGAGCAGGAAATCGGCCTGGCGCAGACCTTTGCCGACCAGGCGGTGATCGCGATCGAGAACGCCCGACTGTTCAACGAAACGCAAGAGGCGCTGGAACGCCAGACGGCCACCGCCGAGGTGCTGCGCGTCATCGCCAGCTCACCGACCGACCTGCAGCCGGTGTTCAAGGCCATCGCGATTGGTTCCAATCGGCTCATCGGTGGCTTCTCCACTGCGGTGTTCCGCTTCATCGGTGACACCGTGCACCTGATGGCTTTCACACCCACGAACCCGCAGGGAGATGCAGCCCTGGAGGCGATGTTCCCGTCAGCCATGGCCGGCTCACCGTTCGCTTCGGTCCTGAGGCAGGGGGAGGTCATCCAGATCCCCGACACCGAGCTCGCCACCAACGTCTGGCCGCGTACCCGAGACGTTGCGCGTCTGCGCGGCTATCGAGCGATGCTGTATTGCCCGCTGGTGCGTGACCACCAGCCGATTGGCATGATCAGCGTCACCCGGGTCGAGCCCGGGCCATTTTCCGAGCAGGCGATCGCGGTGTTGCGTACCTTCGCCGACCAGGCCGTGATCGCCGTTGAGAACGCACGCTTGTTCAAGGAAGCACGAGACGCCCGCGCCGCAGCCGAGGCCGCCAACGAAGCCAAGAGCGCTTTCCTGGCGACCATGAGCCACGAGATCCGCACGCCGATGAACGCCGTGATCGGCATGAGCGGGCTGCTGCTGGACACACCGCTGACGGACGACCAGCGCGACTTCGCCGGCACCATC
>JANXYH010000127.1 GCA_025350145.1 Burkholderiales bacterium
CTACACCACAGCAAATATTCCACCACCAAACAAAAAGGCGCTCATCACACCCCCTCGCCTACCCTCACCCTCTTCAGCTCCAACCGCAGCCGACAAAGAGATGGGATTCTAGATCGGATTCTCGACTTCCGGCAAGGGCGAGTTGAAAAACTTTCCAGCTCGTCTGCGACTTGCTTGCTGAGGCCCGTGACACGTCGGCTTGTTGCTGCCGACTGGTCTGGCCCCTTGCTCCTTCTGCTAAGCGTCTGTCTGCGTCGCGTCGAGCCTGTGACTATAGCATGGACTTTTTGGTCGGCGCAAGTCGGCTTCTGCTTTGCCGTTTGCGACTCGGTCGGCGCAGCCTGGCGCCTACCTCAATGCACCCGCCCGGGGCGCCCGCTTGCCTCTTGCTGCTGCCGCCAGACACTGCCGGGGTCGTCGCTGGTTGATGCGCTTGCCCAGGCCGCACGCAGGCGCGCAGTGTCGGCTCGCAGTACGCGTTGCTTGACTGCTGGGATCTGTGAGGGGTGCATCGACAGGCTGCGCAGTCCTAGCGCCAGCAGCAGTTCGGTGAAGCTGGCATCGCCGGCCATCTCGCCGCAGACGCTGACATGCTTGCCCGCCGAGTTGGCCGCGTCTATCACCATCTGCACAAGCCGCAGCACCGCCGGATGCCAGGGGTCATAGAGGTGAGCCACGGCTTCGTCTGCGCGGTCGATTGCCAGGGTGTACTGGATCAGGTCGTTGGTGCCGATCGAGACGAAGTCAAAGTGCTTGAGCAGCAGCGGCATGGTCATTGCGGCGGCCGGGATCTCGATCATCGCCCCCAGCTCCACCGGCCCAAACGCCTGCCCTGCGTCGGCCAACTGCTGCTTGGCGCGGGCGACTGCGTCGAGCGTGGCCGTGACCTCGCTAAAGTGCGCCAGCATCGGGATCAGCAGGCGCACTTTGCCGAATGCGCTTGCCCGCAAGATCGCACGCAGTTGCTGCATGAACATGCGCGGCTCAGACAGGCTCCAGCGGATGGCCCGCAGCCCCAGGGCCGGGTTGAGCACATGCTCATGGCGGAGCTCGTGCAGCGTCAGTCGCTCCAGCGGCTTGTCGGCACCGATGTCGACGGTGCGGATCGTCACCGGTAGGCCGTTCATGGCTTGCACCGCGTCGCGGTAAGCCACGAACTGTTCGAATTCGTCGGGCAATGCATCGCCCCGATGGAGGAACAGAAACTCACTGCGGAACAGACCCACGCCAACTGCGCCGGCATCCAACGCGGCGACAGCGTCGCCTGGCTGTTCGATGTTGGCCAGCAGCTCAACTTTCTGTCCGTCCAGCGTCACTGAAGGTCGGTGTCGCAGGCGGTTCAAGCGGGCGCGTTCGAGTTCACTCTCGCGCTGGCGAAAGCGGTACTCGTCGAGCACGATCGGTGATGGATCGACCACCACCACGCCATGGTCGCCGTCGATGATGACCCAATCATCCTGGCGGATCAGGCGGCTGGCTTCGCGGGCGCCGACCACGGCAGGTATGTCCAGGCTGCGGGCCACGATGGCGGTGTGTGAAGTGCGCCCGCCGACATCCGTGATGAAGCCGGTGAATACGCTGCCCTTGAACTGCAGCATGTCGGCAGGCGCGATGTCGTTGGCCACCAGCACCAACGGGTCTTCGCCGCTGAACGCATGTGCTGCACGCGGCATGGGTATGCCCGATGACTGCTTGGCCAGCACCCGCTGAAGGCGGTCCGTGACCTGCTCAATGTCGGCCTTTCGCTCGCGCAGGTATTCGTCATCCATCTGCTCGAACTGGCGCACCACCACTTCGGTCTGTGCAGACAACGCCCACTCGGCGTTGTAGTGCCGGCTCTTGATCCATTGGACCGTGGCCTCGGCCAGGCTGTCGTCGTGCAACAGCATCAAATGCACGTCGAGCAGGGCGGAAAGCTCGTGCGGCGCATCCGGACGAAGCTCGCGTTTCAGTGACTGCAACTCGTCGGCCACGGTGTTGCGGGCATGACGCAGACGCTCGATCTCGGCCGGCAGCGCGGCGTCATCGACCCGGTAGTGGGCAACGTCGACCCGAGTGTTGGCCACCAGCACGGCCCTGCCGATGGCCACCCCGCGCGACACTGCCAAGCCAAAGACCTGAATGCTCATGCGCAACTCCGTACAGTGGGCCGGCGATTGGCGCCAACCCAGCCCCTGGTTGAGGCGGCGCCGGCCTGCTTACTGGCCTTCGCCAAACTTGTCGTTCACCAGCGTCAGCAGCGCCAGATTGGCCGCCTCCTCGCCCACGCCATCGGTCTCGATCAACACCTCACTGCCCAGGCCTGCGGCCAACATCATCACGCCCATGATGCTCTTGGCATTGATGCGCCGTCCATTGCGCGACAAATGCACTTCGCAGGCAAAGCTGCCGGCCAACTTGGTCAGCTTGGCCGAAGCGCGGGCATGCAGGCCGAGCTTATTGCTGATCGTCACTTTGGTCTGGATCATGTCGTAGCGGCGGGTTGGCTTGGTTCTGGGGTCGATTCACGCTGGCCTGCATCACACCCATGCGGGCACCGGCCAGCGCCAATTCGAGCAACTCGTCCAATGGACGGTCACGGTAGGTGATTGCGCGCCAAAGCATGGCCAGATTGATCCCGACCGCAACCTTGGCCTCAATCGTCTGCGCCAGGCGCTGCGCCAGGTTGCAGGGCGTGGCGCCGAATACATCGGTCAGGATCAACACCGGTCGATTGCCCAGACCGGCCAAGGCAATCGCGGCCTCGGCATGCGAGTCGGCGTCACAGGCGTCAGCCCGCACGTCGTAGCTGGCCACCACATCGCCAAACTCTGCGAACACATGCCCTGCGGCGGCGTGGAATGCGCTCGCCAGCGGTGCATGGGCGATGATGAACAGGGCAGGCATCGGGGCGGATGAAAGGGCTGTCTTGGGGCGCTTTAACGGGATCAGCGCCGGGGGCCCAGGCGCTGGCGCTGCGGATGGCGTTGTTGCGCCAAGGGTACGCGCCGGGTGTGACAGGCGCGCAGCGCGGATTATCGAGCTTGGCCGCCTGCTGCCACCGGCGCGTGCTCGACGACCCTTTGAAGCCGGCGCGAAAGGTTCAGCCAAAGCAGTGCGGCGATATAGGCGCAGGCATAGCCGGCAAACGCCAGGCGGTAGGCCTCAATGGTGTC
Organism: Burkholderiales bacterium; assembly: GCA_025350145.1. Lineage (GTDB taxonomy): Bacteria > Pseudomonadota > Gammaproteobacteria > Burkholderiales > Burkholderiaceae_C > Pseudaquabacterium. The sequence goes on from JANXYH010000127.1 coordinate 3,156, forward strand.
GTAGCCCAGGGCGCGCAGGCCATCGATGGCCAGGCCAATGCCCCATTGCAGCGCAAACACTCCGGCAAAGATCAGCAGGTTGAACGCCGACAACGCTCGGCCGGCAAGCTCAGCCACAAACGCCTGGCCCAGCGCTGGCTGACTGAGGCTGACGACGCTGGTGGCCACGCAAAACGCCGCCCAATGCCAGGCGCCGGCGCGCGGCCCCAGCCCGACGATGGCCACCAGGCACAAGGCACCCACCGGCCAGGTCGCCGCGATCAACCGTTCGCCGGCCCAGCCAATGCGGGTCAAGCGGGGCATCAGCACACCCCAGGCCAGAAAGGTGAAAAGCATGGCCAGGTTGACCACCAACAGGCCCTGCGACGCCTGCACCGGCGTCTGCCCCGCGACTTGCGTCAGCCACGGGCCGATCCACAGCGTCTGCAAGGCCAACAGGCCGCCATAGACCACCGCCGCCAGGGGCGCCATGCGTATGAATGCCGGGTGACTGAAGATTTGGCGATAGCCTGTGGCCGGCGCGGGCGCACGCGCACTTCGGGCAGCCGGATCAGGCGGCACGACCCGCCAGATGTTGAGCGCGGCCAGCGCCAAGAGGCCGGCCACCGCCACGAACAGGCCGCGCCAGCCGACCAGGGGCAGGAGCCACTGCACCGGCAAGGTCGAGGCGACCATGCCGAGCGAGCCCGTCATCAGCATCCATGAATTGGCGCGCTGCTGTGCCGCGATGCTGAAAATGCGCCGATAGCAGGTCAGCGGCGCCATCAGGCAGGCTGCCACGCCCATGCCGATCAGCAACCGCGCCAGCAGCAATTGCAGCAGGCCCTGGGCTGCGGCAAAAGCGGCGCAGCCGAGCGTGGCCAGCGCCAGAAAAGCCATCAACACCCGGCGCGGCCCCCACCGGTCCAGCGCCCAGCCCAGCGGCAATTGCATCGCCGCAAAGCCGCAGAAATAGACCCCGGCCAGCAAGCCGAGCTGACCGGCGCCCAGGCCCAGTTCGGCACTGAACACCGGCGCCAGCGTGGCCGTGACGGCGCGCACCAGCGCAGACAGGAAGTAGGCCAGCGCAAAGGCGCTGAAAACCGCCACCAACCGCGACAGCGGCAGTGGCTGCGCAGTCGGCTGGCTGGCCACCGGCAGCGCGTTCATCGACCGACCGCCGCGCTCAAACGCAGCGCCTCGAAGAAGGGTTGGGTCTGCGCCGGCTCAGGCGCCGCGCCCTGCACCGTGGTCTGGAACAGCCTGGTGCCATGGGCGAACACCGCCGACTCCTGGACCACCGTGCTGCCGCCGGGCAACTGGCCACGGATGCGCCACTGGCGGGCCCCGGCCTGCGGTGTCATGCCGGGCACCAGCGCGGCCACATCGCGCTCGAACTGGCCGCGCAAACGGGCCTGGCTGGCGCTGGCCAAGGCGGCCAAGGCCGGCGCCACCTGCGACGGGTCGCCGCTGTCGCCCCAGGCCACGGCATAGGTCAGCCCGTCGGCACTGCAACTGTGAATGACCCAGGTGAGCGTGCTGCCGGCCAGCGCCAGTTGGCGTTCGGCCGCATCGGGCCGACACGGCAGGCTGAACGTCAGCGCCTGGTCGGCGCCGCGGAGTTCACGCCAGTCCAGGGCCGGGCTGCATGCTGCCGACAGGGCGCAGGCCAAGGCCGAACCCACGGCCCGCCAGCGCGCCCGGAGGGCCGGTCCCACGGGCTCAGTGCCCAAACACCGCTTTCAGGATCGCACTGCCGGTGGCAATCGGGTCGGCGCGGATCTTGCGCTCCTCCTCGCCAATCATCAGGTACAGGCCGTCCAGCGCCCGCCGGGTGACATAGCTCTGGATGTTGGCGTCCTCGCCCTTGATCAGGCCCAGGGCCTGGGCCTTGCCGGCGACGGCGTTGTACTTTTCGGCCAGCGCCACCTTCTCGGTCTCGCGGGTGACGATGGGCAGGAACTGCTCGCTGAGCTTGGCTCGGGTCCGCTCGGCAAAGAAGTCTGTGACCGAGGTGTCCGAGCCTCGCACGATCTTCCAGGCGTCCTGCACGCTGATCGACTTGACAGTCTGAACCAGCAGCGCCTTGGCCTGCGGCACGGCCTGCTCGGCGGCATGGTTCATCGCCAGCTCCAGTTCCTCGACCCGCTTGCCCTGGCCGGTGGCCTTGAGCAACTTGGCGGCATCGGCCAGGTAACGCGGCAGGGCGATCCGCACCTTGGGGTTGCCGCCAAAGCCGTCGGCCTTGCCGAGATTGCCAATCGCCGCCTCGGCGCCGCGTGCCAGCGCCGCGCGGATACCACTGGCGGCGTCGCTGTCGCTGGCTGCAGCCCGCGCCCCGCCGCTGCCCAGCAGCACGGCCAGGACCGTGCTGCAAACCAGGCCGCACAGCGCCCGAACCCTTGACTTGTGGTCTGTCTGACTTTGCATTGCGGCCCCGTGCCATGCCCTTGATCCGCCGCCATCTTGCCATCCTTGCCGGGCGAGGGGCACTGCGCTGGCTGGCCCAAGGCAGGACAGCGGCGCCTCAGCCGCCCTGCATGCGCCAGCATCTGGGCGCAGATCAGGCAGAGGGCCTGGCCGCGCCGCACAAGACCTGGGCGCGGGCCGACGAAGCCACTCTTGGCGTCAGAACCGGGTGGTGATGGCGTCGACCACGCCATAGTCGGCGTCGACGACCGGCATCCAGGCCCATTTGTCGAAGGTGGTGCAGGGGTGCGAGATGCCCAGGCCGATGCGCTCGCCGACCACCGGCGCCAGCGCCTCGTCGGCCGCCGCCCAGCGCAAATAGGCATGCTGGTCGTTCAGTCCGGTGATCCGCCAACTCGGCGGTGTCGGGCTGGATTGGCGCTGGCCAAGCTGCGCGCGGGCAAAGGGCAGCGGCATGTCGATGTCGAACGACAGGTCACGCCGGCCGGCGGCCACGATGGCCAGGCCGGGCTCGGGCCGCGACTGGACCTGGGCCCAAATCTCCAGCGCCGGCCGCAGGCTGTCGCCCTCGGCACAGCCGCAGCGCTGCACCACGGCCGCCAGCATCCTGCTGTAGTGGCCATGGTCATGGGTGACGTAGCAGCCCGAGCGCAGCAGGCCACGCACCGGCTGGCCCAGGTCGAGCTTCAAGCGGCCCGCGACCAAGTCGAAGATGGCCGAGCCACCGGCCGAGAGCAGCACCTCTTGGTCGGTGTCGAACAGGCCTTCGGCTGCGGCCAGCCGGGCCAGCGCCTGGACGCTGTCCAGCAGCGCATCGGCGTAGACCGCGTCGTCGGCGGTGTTGCCTTTGGCGGCCAGGCCTTCGTAGCACTCGACGCCGACCAAGCGCAGCGCCGCACTGGCATGCAGGCGCCGGGCCAGGCTGGCGGCTTCGGCAAGGCTTCGGCAACCGGTGCGGCCACCGCTGACACCCATCTCCAGCATCACCTCGAACGCCGCCGCACCGGGCCGGCCGGCATGCCAGGCCTCGATCAGGCCGAGTTGGGCCAGCGAATCGACGAGAAAGACAATCCGCAGGCCCGCATGGGCAGCCAGCAGCGCCTGGATTTGGGCCAGATCGGCGTCGGCGATCACTTGGTTGGCGATCAGGATGCGGCGCGCGCCGGCGGCCACGCCCAGGCCTGCCTGGGTGACGTTGGCAAAGGTCAGCCCCCAGGCGCCGGCATCGAGCTGGCGCCGAAACAACTGCGCCGACATCGTCGTCTTGCCATGCGGCGCCATGTCCACGCCGCGGGCGGCAGCAAAGCGCTGCATCCAGGCGATGTTGTGGGCCAGGGCGTCGCGCTTGAGCAGGGCCAGCGGCAACGGCAAGTCACCGGCCAGCACGTTCCAACCCGCAGCGGCGATGTCCAAAGCTGACATCGCCGCAGCGTCATGGGGATAGCCCTTGAGCCCGGGCCGCAGTTCGAGCTTGGCAGTCATTCGAGTCTTTCGGCTGACTCAGGCCGGCACCAGGCCCGCCGGCACCAAGCCCGCCTGCGCCGCCTGGTGATCGGCGTGGTAGCTGCTGCGCACCATCGCTCCCACCGCCGCATGGCCAAAGCCCATGGCCTGCGCCTGCACCTCGAACATTTTGAAGGTGTCGGGGTGGACATAGCGGCGCACCGGCAGGTGGTGGCCACTGGGCGCCAGGTACTGGCCGATGGTCAGCATGTCGATGTCGTGGGCGCGCATGTCGCGCATGGCCTGCAGGATCTCGTCGTCGGTCTCGCCCAGGCCGACCATCAAGCCGCTCTTGGTCGGCACGCCGGGATGCAGGGCCTTGAACTTCTTCAACAGGTTCAGGCTGAAGGCGTAGTCGCTGCCGGGGCGGGCCTGCTTGTACAGGCGTGGCACGGTCTCGAGGTTGTGGTTCATCACATCCGGCGGTGCGGCCGCCAGGATGGCCAGGGCACGGTCGTCACGACCGCGGAAATCAGGCACCAGGATTTCGATCTGGGTGGCCGGCGACTGGGCCCGGACCTGGCGTATGCAGGCTACGAAATGGGCCGCGCCGCCATCGCGCAGGTCGTCGCGGTCGACGCTGGTGATGACCACGTACTTGAGCTTCAGCGCGGCAATCGTCTTGGCCAGGTTGGCCGGTTCATCGGCATCCAGCGGATCCGGCCGGCCGTGGCCGACATCGCAGAACGGGCAGCGCCGGGTGCATTTGTCGCCCATCACCATGAAGGTGGCGGTGCCCTTGCCGAAGCATTCACCGATGTTCGGGCAGGACGCCTCCTCGCACACCGAATGCAGCTTGTGCTCGCGCAGGATCGCCTTGATCTCGTAGAAGCGGGTGCTCGGGCTGCCGGCCCTGACGCGGATCCAGTCGGGCTTCTTGAGCACCTCGGCGGGCACGATCTTGATCGGTATGCGCGCCGTCTTGGCCTGCGACTTCTGCTTGGCGCTGGCGTCGTAGCTGCCGCCGTCCTGGTGCTGGTGAACGACCTTGTCGGTACTCATGGCAAGCGCACTTTTGTGGGCAGTTCAGGGCCTGAACTGCGAAGCCAGAATTTGGCCGAGCGACGGGGCGACGCGGGCCCAATCAGTGTTAACCCCAAGTGTAGCCAGATCAACCGTTTGCAGGCCGGCGTAGCCGCAGGGGTTGATGCCAGCGAACGGGCGCAAGTCCATCGCCACGTTCAGCGCCAGCCCATGGTAGGTGCAGTGGCGGCTGACCTTGACGCCCAGCGCCGCGACCTTGCCCAGGCCGCGGAACGGGTCGCCACCCGGCGTCGGCCCGGCCAGCGCGGAGTGCGACCACGGGTCGGCCAGGCGCACATAGATGCCAGGCGCGCCCGCCACGCGGTGGCCCGTCAGGTGGTGGCCCTCGAGCAGCCGCAGCACCGCGTTCTCCAGCCGGTAGACGTATTCCTTGACGTAGATGCCCAGGCGCTGCAAATCCACCAGCGGGTAGGCCACGACCTGGCCGGGGCCGTGGTAGGTGACCTGGCCGCCACGGTTGGTGGCCACCACCGGGATGGCGCCGGGGTTGAGCAGGTGTTCGGCCTTGCCGGCCAGGCCCTGGGTGTAGACCGGGTCATGCTCGACCAGCCAGACCTCGTCGGGCGTCTGCGGCGTGCGCGCCTCGGTGAAGGCACGCATCGCCGCCAGGGTCGGCTCATAGGGCCGGCGGCCGAGGCTGACGACTCTCAAGGCTAGAGCACCACCTTGACCATCGCATGGCCCGACAGCGCCCGGTACAGCCCGTCCAACTGCGCCCGGCTGGTGGCCGTGACGGTGACGGTGACGCCCAGGTAGCGCCCGCCTTTGCTGGGCCGCAGTTGCACGCTGCCGGGGTCGAACTGCGGGTCGAACTGCGCGGCGATCGCCTTGACCGCCTCGACGTAACCCGGCACCTGTTCGCCCATCACTTTGATGGCGAAGGCGCTGGGGTAGGTGATCAGCGACCTGGCGTCGGGATCTGGGACGGCGGCAGGGTCAGGCGCGGCCATGGTCGGGCTAGACGCCTTGCTCGCGCTTGGCGCGCTGGTAGGCCTCGTAGAGCCTGGCGTAGACCGGGCCGGGCTTGCCGCGCAGCGCGCCATGGCCGACCGCAGCACCGTCCAACCGTGTCACCGGCAGCACTTCCTTGGTGGCCGAGCTGAGCAGCAACTCATCGGCAGCGCGCACGTCGGCCTCGCTGATCGGCCGCAGGTTGAAGGCGATGCCGACCTCGTCGCAGAGCTCTTCGAGCAACTCATAGCGTATGCCTTCGAGCACATGCTCGCTCTTGGGCGGGCCGAGCAAGGCACCCTCATGGGCAATCCAGACATTGCTGGCGGCGGCCTCGGTCAGCCAGCCGTCGCGGAACATCACGGTCTCGGTCGCACCATGGTCGGCCGAGATTTGCCGCGCCAGCACATTGCCCAGCAGAGAAATGCTCTTGATGTCGCCGCGCTCCCAGCGGAAGTCGCGCGCCGTCACGCAGGCCACGCCCTGGTGGCGCTGCTCCGGCGTCGGCGGCTTCATCACGCTGGCCATGGCAAACACCGTCGGCGCGATGTCGACCGGCATGACATGGTCGCGCGGCGCCACACCACGGGTGACCTGCAGGTAGACAAGTTGATCCGCAGCGTCCTGGGTCTCGACCATCGCTCGGGCCAGCGCCAGCCAGCCACCCTGGTCGTGCGGATTGCCGATGCGCACCTTGGCCAGGCTGCGCGAGAGCCGCGCCATGTGCTGCTCGAAACGGAACAGGCGCCGGCCGTAGACCGGAATCACCTCGTAGATGCCGTCACCGAACAGGAAGCCTCGGTCCAATACCGATACCGTGGCCTCGCGCAGCGGCAGCAGGCGGCCGTTGAGGTGGCACAGGGTGTCGGGCAGGGGTGCGGTCATTGCGGCCTTTCAAAACCGATCTGCCAGCTTAGCCCAAGCCCGGTCGGCTGGACAGCGCTGCCTGGCCCGGCCCGTCACTTGATCCAGAGCCGGATCGAGTCCCAGGCCCGGCCCAGCAGCCCGGCCTGTTCGACCGGTGTCTGCACCACCAGCGGCACCGTCGCCAGCACCACACCGGCGCCGGTGCTGACTTTGATCGAGCCGACCCGCTGACCCTTGCTCAAGGGCGCCACCAGCGGGTCGCTGCGCTCGATCTCGGTCTTGAGCTTGTCGCCCTGGCCTTTGGGCACGGCCACCAGCAAGGCGCCCGCTGCACCCAGCGCCACATCGGCCCGGCTGCCTTTCCAGACCGGCACGGTCGCGGCCGGCTTGTCGGCCTCGAACAGCCGCACCGCGTCCCAGGCGGCGTAGCCCCAGTTGAGCAGCTTCTGGCTCTCGCCGGCGCGGGCCTCGCGCGAGCCCGCACCCAGCACCACGCTGAGCAGGCGGCGCCGGCCGTTGGGAAATTCGCGCACCGCGCTGGCGATCAGGCAGTAGCCCGCCGCCTCGGTGTAGCCGGTCTTCATGCCATCGACCGACGGATCACGGCCGAGCAGCATGTTGCGGTTGTCCTGGCGGATGCCGTTGAAGCTGTACTGGCGGATCGCGTAGTAGGCGGCGTACCGCTCGGGAAAGTCGCGCAGCACATGCGCCGCGATCGCCGCCAAGTCACGCGCACTGCTGCGGTGGCCCGGCTCACTGAGCCCGGCGACGTTTTTGAACTGGGTTGCCTTCAAACCCCAGGCCAGCGCCTGGCGGTTCATCATCGCGACAAAATTCTCGACCGAGCCGGCCACACCCTCGGCCAGCGCCACCGCCGCGTCGTTGCCCGACACAGCGATCATGCCCCTGAGCAAATCGTTGACCGACGGCGTCATCTTCGGGTCGATGAACATCAGCGAGCCGCCGCCCTTGCGCTCGGCCCAGGCGCGCAGTGACACCGGCAGGGTCTGCGCCAGCGTCAGCTTCTGCTGCCGCAGGGCGTCGAACACCAGCCAGGCGGTCATGAGCTTGGTCAGCGAGGCCGGGTCGGCGGGCGCGTCGGCCTGGCTCTCGGCCAGCACCTGGTCGGTGCTGATGTCGAGCAGCAGCCAGGATCTGGCGGCGATTTCAGGCGCTTGCGGCGCCTGCGCCATGGCGGTCGGCGTCGACAACCCGGCAGCGGCCACGATGGCCAGCGTGAACAACAATAATTTCATCGGTCGAAGAAGTTGGGTGGGTGGCCGGCTGCAGCCCGGTCAGCGGTGCCAGGCCTGGACGATCTGCTGCTTGAGCAGCGTCAACTGGCCGTGAAAGAAGTGGCCCACGCCGGGCAGCACCAGCACCGGCAGCACCTGCGGCCGGGCCCAGGCCAGCGTCGCCGACAGCGGCACCACATCGTCGGCCTCGCCATGCACCACCACGGTGTCGGCGGCCACCGGCGGCGGCAACTGGCGTTCGGTCGATGGACCGACCAGCAACAGGCGTTCGGCCGGCGTGCCCGCCTGCGCCAGGCGCTGCGCGGCGCAGGCGGCGATGAAGCCGCCAAACGAGAAGCCCGCCAGCGCCAGCGGCAGCTCGGCCTGGCGCTGCGCCGCGATCACCGCCAGCGCGTCGTCGATCTCGCCCCGGCCGTCGTCAAAACTGCCGGCCGATTGACCGACACCGCGGAAGTTGAAGCGCACGCTGCGGTAGCCGAGCTGCAGGAAGGCGCGCGAGATGGTGTGCACCACCTTGTTGTCCATCGTGCCGCCAAACTGCGGGTGCGGGTGGCAGACCACGACCACGCCGCGCGGGGCGTCGGCGAAAACGCCGGTCGGCGGGTCGATCGCGCATTCGATCGCGCCGGCCGGCCCGGCCACGCTGCTGCGCTGGGTGTCGCGGTTCATGCCCGGTGGCCGTCGCTCATCGGCCGACGTCGGGCGGCAGGCGCAGCCGCTCAACCACCTGGCCGGCCTGCAGATGCGCGCTGACGATCTCGTCGATGTCCTCGTTGTCGACAAAGGTGTACCAGACACCTTCGGGATAGACCACCACGACCGGCCCGCCGGCACAGCGGTCCAGGCAGCCGGCCTTGTTGACCCGAACGCCGCCAGGGCCGGCCAATCCCGCCGCCTTGACCTTGGCCTTGCAATGGTCAAAGCCGGCCCGCGCATCGTGGTCGGCGCAGCAGGCCTTGCCCTCGGGGCGCTGGTTGAGGCAAAAGAAAATATGGTGTTTGTAGTAGGAACTCATCGCCTTTGGATTGTAGTCAGCCCCGTGTAAACCCTAGGCATCCGCCGGTCAGCGCGGGCCGCTTGACCGGCCCAGCCGCGACAGCAACCAGGCCATGGCGGCATACGGCCAGAGCCAGCCGACCCACTGCGCCAGCCCGTGGAACCGAACGAACCGACCCTGCGCCCAGTTGTGCAGGCTCTGCGCGTAGTAGGGGTCGGCCGGGGCGGCATGCACCAGCAGCACCATGCCCAGCAGGCACAGCAAGGCCAGTACCGCCAGGCGCCGCGGCGGCAGGTTGCGCAGCGCCATCGCCAGGCCGACCGCAGCGGCCATCGCCATCAGCGTCAATGGCGTGACCCAGGCCAGCGCCCGGTCAGGGCCGAAATTCAAGGCCGTGGACAAGGTCGTGACGAGCAGCGCCAGGCAAACCGTGGCCAGGATCAGGCGGCTGCGCAGATAGCCGGGGCGCGCCGCGCAGCATGCCAGCAGGCAGGGGCTGAGCAGGCCCAGCGCGGTGGCCAGGCCTTCGACCAAACTGGGCAACGGTGGGCTGACCGGGCCGGGGCTGGCCAGCCAATCGATCAACTGGCCCATAGGCGCCGCTGCGGCAGACCATTCGATGTCGGCCAACAGCCGCGCCAACAACTGCCGTACCGGCCCACCGATCTGGCCCAGCCCCAGGGGCAGCGGCGCCGGAAACAGCAGGCCGGCCGGCCACAGCAGCAGCAAGGTGGTGGCCGTCGCGCTGCCCTGGACAAACCAGCGGTCGCGCTCGGCGCCCCAGCGCGTCAGCCAGCCCTGCGCCGCCGCGACCGTCGCGAGCCCACCGCCGATGGCCGTGCCAAGCGCATTGAGCACCCCATCCAGCAGCGAAGGCACCCGTTGCGGCAGCAGGTGCTGGGTGCACTCCATCGCATAGGACAGCGCAGCGCCGCCCAGCACCGCCCACAGCCAGGCCTTGCCGGCCGCCTGCCCATGTCGCCACGCCAGGACGCAGAGCAAAAAGCCCAGCGGCAGGTAGCCCATCAAGTTGGCGACGATGTCAAAGCCGATGAAATAGCGCGGCCAGGGCAGCGCCATCAGGTCGGGCAGCGTCGCGCCCGGCGGCCAGCGCCAGCCACTGAACGGGTACAGGCTGGCGTAGACGATCAAGCCCAGCCAGGCCAGCAGCAAGGGCCCGCTGGTGCCATGCAGACGGCGGCTGAACATGGCCGTCGTCAGTCCATTCAAAATGGCCGCACCACCGCCAGCACCACCACGGCTGCGAACAGCAGCACCGACAACTCGTTGAACACCCGGAACCAGCCCGAGGACTTCAGGTTGGCCATGCGCTCGAAGCGACCCAGGTGCGCAGCGCAGACATGCTGGTAGGCAACCACCACCACCACCAGGGCCAGCTTGGCGTGCAGCCAGTACTGGCCGGCAAACCGCGCCGCACCGAAGCCCAGCCAGAGCCAGGCCCCCAGCCCCAGCGCCAGCCACATCAACAGGCTGCTGAAGCGGTACAGCCGCCGCGCCATCAGCAACAAGCGCTCGCGCTCGGCGTGGCTGCCGGGGCTGACCTCGGCCAGGTTGACGAAGATGCGGGGCAGGTAGAACAGGCCGGCAAACCAGCTCGCGACGAAGACGATGTGAAAGGCTTTGACCCAGAGCAGCAGCGGCGCCATGGCATTCATCACCGCAATTATCGACGGCGGGAATTTTCGGGCCGCACAAAAAAAGAACCCCAGCCATGGGCCGGGGTCGCAAGCCTGTTTGTGTTTCCACGCTTAGGCACCTGCTCAGGGAGGAAAAGCAGGGGAGGACAGCCTCACGGCTATCATCCGAGGCAAATGTTAGCAGATGCTTTGGCCTTGCAGGTACCTCAAATGAGGGGTAGGCCATGAGCGCAGCCGGGCTTTACATCCGCGCCTGACCTGGCGCGCAGGCGGCTGCGGCCAGGCTATCGACATCCACCCGTTTGCCCTCAAGCCCCATGCGCACTCCGCCGCCCTTTCCTGCCAGCCGTCCGCGCCGCCTGCGCCGCGATGCCTTCACCCGCAACCTGGTGCGCGAGCACAGCCTGCAGCCCTGCGACCTGATCCTGCCGGTGTTTGTGCAACCGGGCACCGGGCTGGCGCACGATGTCCCCAGCATGCCCGGCGTGCAGCGCCTGTCGATAGACCGGATGCTCGGCGTGGCCGACGAATGCGTGCAGTTGGGCATTCCGTTTCTGGCCTTGTTTCCAGTGATCGAGCCCGAACTGAAGACACCCGACGGCATCGAGTCCATCAACCACGACGGCCTGGTGCCGCGCGCGGTGCAGGCGATCAAGGCGCGGTTTCCGCAACTCGGCGTGCTGACCGATGTGGCGCTGGACCCTTACACCTCGCACGGCCAGGACGGCCTGCTCGACGCCAGTGGCTACATCCTCAACGACGTGACTGTGGCGGTACTGGTGCGCCAGGCGCTGGTACAGGCCCAGGCTGGTGTCGACATCGTCGCCCCCAGCGACATGATGGACGGCCGCATCGGCGCGATCCGCCAGGCGCTGGAGTCGGCCGGCCACATCCACACCCGCATCATGGCCTACAGCGCCAAGTACGCCAGCGCCTTCTACGGCCCGTTCCGCGACGCCGTGGGCTCGGCCGGCAACCTCGGCCGCGCTGACAAGAAGGCCTACCAGATGGACCCCGGCAACAGTGACGAGGCGCTGCGCGAGGTGGCGCTGGACTTGGCCGAGGGCGCTGACATGGTGATGGTCAAGCCGGGCATGCCCTACCTGGACATCGTGCGCCGGGTCAAGGACGAGTTCAAGGTGCCGACTTTCGCCTACCAGGTCAGCGGTGAGTACGCGATGCTCAAGGCTGCCGCCGCCAACGGCTGGCTGGACCATGACGCGGTGATGATGGAGTCGCTGCTGGCCTTCAAGCGGGCCGGTGCCGACGGCGTGCTGAGCTACTTCGCGCTCGACGCAGCGCGGCTGTTGCAGCGCGCCGGCTACAAGTCGTAGGGGTCGTGCAGCCCCAGGCCCGCCAACAGCGCGGTCTCGCGGCCCTGCATCGCCGCCGCGTCGGCGTCGTCCTCATGGTCCCAGCCTTGGGCGTGCAGGGCGCCATGGACCAGCAAGTGGGCATAGTGGTCGGGCACGGGCAGGCCGAGCGCCAGCGCCTCACGCTCGACCACGGCCGCCACCAGCACCAGGTCGGCGATCACCACCGGCGCAGCCTCGTAGCCGAAGGTCAGCACGTTGGTGGCGTAGTCCATGCCTCGGTAGTCGCGGTTGAGGGCGCGGCCCTGCGCTTCGTCGACGATGCGCACCGTCAACTCGGCCGGCGTTGCCAGGGCCGCGTGCAGCCAGCGGCGGACGCGGTGCCGGGGCAGCAGCGCACGGTGGCGGGCGTCGGCGAACTGCAGCGACAGGCTCAGCGTGGGCTTCATCGGGCGCCGGTCTGGGCAGCGTCATAGGCCTCGACGATCCGCGCCACCAAGGGGTGGCGGACCACGTCCGCCGCAGTGAACCGGCTGAAGGCGATGCCCTTGACCTGGGCCAGAACCTCGGCCGCCTGGATCAGGCCGCTGCTGTGGCCGCGCGGCAGATCGACCTGGCTGGTGTCGCCGGTGACGACGGCGCGCGAGCCAAAGCCGATTCGGGTCAGGAACATCTTCATCTGCTCGGGCGTGGTGTTCTGCGCCTCGTCGAGGATGACGAAGGCGTGGTTGAGGGTGCGCCCGCGCATGAAAGCCAGCGGCGCGACCTCGATCTGGCCGCGCTCGAATGCGGCGTTGACGCGCTCCAGCCCCATCAGGTCATAGAGCGCGTCGTAGAGCGGCCGCAGGTAGGGGTCGACCTTCTGCGCCAGGTCACCGGGCAGGAAACCCAGCCGCTCACCGGCCTCGACCGCCGGCCGTGTCAGCACGATCCGCTCGACGCTGCAGCGCTCGATCGCGTCAACCGCGCAGGCCACTGCCAGGTAGGTCTTGCCGGTGCCCGCCGGGCCGATGCCGAAGGTGATGTCGTGGCCCAAGATCTGGCGCAGGTAGCGCAGTTGATTGGGTGTGCGGCCACGCAGGTCCGCGCGCCGGGTGTGGAGCACGACCGCGTCGGCGACATCGTCCGGATCGGTCGGCGCCAGCCCGGCGGCCACCGGTCCGACGCTGCTGGCGGCCTCGACCAGGGCGAGTTGCACCGCCTGCGCCGCCAGCGGCTGCCCAGCCTGGGCATACAGGCTCTGCAGCAGCGCCAGACAGGCCTGGACGCGCTGGCGCTGGCCCTCGATCCGCAGCACCGCGCCGCGCCGGCTGATGTGCACCGCCAGCCCCGCCTCGACGGCCCGCAGGTGTTGGTCCAGGGCCCCAGCCAGGTGCGCCAATCGGAGGTTGTCGGTCGGCTCGAAAACGTGGCGAAGGATCACGGGATGGGCGGTTCTGCGGGGCCTGGGGCTGATCACGCGGCGGCGTGGCTGGCGTGTCTATGGCGCGCCAAAGCGGCGATTCTCCATCGATTGGCCGGGCCGGGGTCTTGCACAATCGTCGCCGATGCGCCTGCCCTGTCGTCCTCCAAGGCCCGATGCTGTGGCGTCGCGCTGGCCTGGGCCGGACTGGCTGGCGGCAGGCCGGATGCGCCTGGCTGCAGCCATCTTGCGCTGGCTGGGCTGGCTGGGCTGGCTGAGCTGCCTGTGCTGGGCGCTGGCAGCGCCGGCCGAGGTGCTGGAGCTGCACAGCGCGCAGCGCAGTGCCGTCAGCGCTGCGGCGGCCGGATCGGCGCCGGATTGGCGCCACAGCCGACCGGTCAGCCTCCCCGACCGTTGGGAAGAAGCCCGGCCCGACGATCCCGCCACCGCGCTCAGCGGCAGCCGCTGGTACCGGGTGGTGCTGGACCGCCGGAGCGTTCCCGAGGCCGGCGAACTGCTGGGCCTGTACGCCGAGCGCGCCTGCAGCGTCCTGCAAGTCCACCTCAACGGCCACCTGGTCTATGGCGGTGGCGCCGTCCACGAGCCGGTCTCGCGCCAATGCAGCTACCCGCAACTGGTGACCCTGCCGGCGGCACTGTTGCTGCCGCGAGGCAATGTGCTGGAGCTGCGCGTGACCGGCTATGCCCTCGACGAGGTCAGCTCGGTGCAGCGCGCGGGTGGCCTGTCGGTGCTTGAGATCGGCCCCTACGAGGTGCTGCGCCAGCACCAGCGTCGGCGCTTGTTCTACGCGGTGCAATTGCCGCAGGTGATGAGTGGCGCCCTGCTGTTGATGGGCGGCTTCATGTTGGTGATGGGCTGGTTCAACCGGGCGCAGAGCTACCTGGCCTATTTCGGCGCCCTGATGGTCGGCTGTGCCCTGTCGCTGGCCCGGCTGTGGTGGACCGACCTGCCCTGGTCCAACCGCAGCAGCGAGTTGATGTTGTCGGCCCTGCTGGGCCTGATCGCCTGGGCGGCGGTGCAGTTCATGCTGCGCTATGCCGGCCAGCGCCAGGTCTGGCTGGACCGCTTCCTGCCGGCCCAGTGTCTGCTGCTGGCGGCCAGCCTGGTGCTGGCCGGGGCGCCGCTGCTGCACCGCGTCAGCATGGCCTGGGAGATCCTGCTGTGGCTGGAGATCGGCTTCGCCGCCAGCCATTGCCTGCGCCTGTGGCTGCGCCGGCGCAGCCGCAAGACGGCGCTGATGGGCGTCTTGCTGGGCGTCGTCGGGCTGGCCCTGGCGACCGGACTTGCCGCCCAGCTTTGGCACCTGGACGAGCGGATCAGCTACATCGCGCAACTCCTGCCGTCGCTGGTCTTCCTGGTGCTGGGCCTGCGCCTGACGCAGCAGTTCGGCCGGGCCTACCAGAGCGTCGAGCAACGCCGCAACGAACTGGAGTTGCGCGTCCGCGAGGCGACGGCGCAGATCGAGCGCAACTTCACCCAGTTGTCCGAGTTGCGGGTCGAGCAGGTGACCGACCGCGAGCGCAAGCGCATCGCTGCCGACCTGCACGACGACCTCGGCGCCAAGCTGCTGACCATCGTCCACACCAGCGACAGCGAACGCATCTCGACACTGGCGCGCGAGGCGCTGGAGGAAATGCGTTTGTCGGTGCGCGGCCTGACCGGCAAGCCGGTGAAGCTGCTCGACGCGCTCGGCGACTGGCGCGCCGAGGTGGTGTCGCGGCTGACCCAGTCGGGCGTGCACAGCGAATGGAACGCGCCGTCGGACGACGAGTTGCCGCAGACCCTGTCCTCGCGTGCCTATGTGCAGACCACCCGGATCCTGCGCGAGGCGGTCAGCAACATCATCAAGCACAGCGGGGCCTCGCATTGCGCGCTGGCCTTCACCCTCCACGACGGCGATTTCCACCTGGTGATCCGCGACAACGGCCAGGGCATCTCGACCGAGCTCGATGGCCGCCTCGACAAGGGCCATGGCATGGCCAGCATGAAGGGCCGGGCCAAGCAGTTGCAGGGCCAATGCCTGGTCGAGTCCAACCCCGGACATGGAACCGTGATACGCCTCACGCTGCCCCTGGATCGCCACGTCACTTCGGGTTGAGCCGCTGCTAGCATGGGTTTGCCCATGCCTGCCGGCGCCCACACACCCATGAACCACATCCTGCTGCTAGAAGACCTGCCCGAGATCCGCGCCTGGCTCAAGAGCCTGGTGGCGCAGGTCTTTCCCGGAGCCCGGCTGACCGAGTGCTCGCGCGTGCAGGACGCCCTGATGCAGGTCTCGACCCTGCGCTTCGACCTGGCGCTGATCGACCTGGGACTGCCTGACGGCTCGGGCACCGATGTGGTGGCCAAGCTGCGTGACGTGCAGCCCGACGCGCAATCGGTGGTCGTCACCATCCACGACGATGACGAGCACCTGTTCCCGGCACTTCAGGCCGGCGCCTACGGCTACATCTTGAAGGAGCAGTCGCGCGAGCTCATCACCGAGCAATTGCAGCGCATCAGCCAGGGCGAGCCGCCGCTGTCGCCGTCGATCGCGCGCAAGGTCATCAAATACTTCGCCAACCAGGCGGCACCCACGGCCAACGCCATGCCGGCGGTATCGCTGACCGAGCGCGAGAGCGAAGTCCTGTTGCGCGTGGCCAAGGGCTACACCCTGCCCGAGATCGGTGTCCAGCTCACCTTGTCGCGCCACACCATCGCCGACTACGTCAAGCAGATCTACCGCAAGCTCAACGTCAGCTCGCGCGCCGAGGCCGCGCTGGAGGCGCAGCGCCTGGGTCTGTTCCGACGCTAGATGTCGGCCCCCGGCTGCGGTGTACCGCAGCGCCCCCCGTGGGGGTGCGCGGCCGGCTTGGGAGCGGCCCGGCGCTCGTCCGCGCCGCGCCTGCCACGCCCGGTGTCTACACTGCCGCGCCATGATCGGCAGACTCACAGGCGTCGTCGCGGAGAAATCGCCCCCGCAGGTGCTCATCGACGTGGGCGGCGTCGGCTACGAGCTCGACCTGCCGATGAGCAGCTTCTTCAACCTGCCGGCACTCGGCGAGCGCACCACCTTGCTGACCCACTTCGTGGTGCGCGAGGACGCCCAGCAGTTGTTCGGCTTCCTGACTGCGGCCGAGCGGGCCACCTTCCGGCTGTTGATCAAGATTGCCGGCGTCGGGCCGCGCACCGCCCTGGGCCTGCTGTCGGGCCTGTCGGTCGCGGAACTGGCTGCGGCAGTCTCGGCGCAGCAGACCGCCCGCCTGGTCAAGGTGCCGGGCATCGGCAAAAAAACGGCTGAGCGGCTGCTGCTCGAACTCAAGGGCAAGCTGGGCGCCGACCTGGGCGCAGCCGGTGTGGCGCTGGCCAGTGACGCGCAGGCCGACATCGTGCAGGCGCTGATCGCCCTGGGCTACAGCGAGCGCGATGCGGCGGCTGCCCTGAAGGCCCTGCCTGCGGACATCGGTGTCAGCGAGGGCATCAAACGGGCGCTGAAGTCGCTGTCCTAGCCCGGCCCGGCCCGGGCTGGACCGGTGCGCGATGGCCCGCGCGGCATGGGGGACAATCACTGTATGGGCATCCAGACCGACGACTTCGCTTCCGCTGCGCCGCCGAGCGCGCGGCTGATCACCGGGGCCCAGCAGTCGCCGATCGAGGCGGCGCAGGAACGGGCGCTGCGGCCCAAGCTGCTGGCCGAGTACATCGGCCAGGCCAAAGTGCGCGAACAGTTGGAGATCTTCATAGTCGCGGCTCGGCAGCGCGAGGAGGCGATGGACCATGTCCTGCTGTTCGGGCCACCCGGCCTGGGCAAGACCACGCTGAGCCACATCGTCGCCGCCGAACTGGGGGTGAACCTGCGCCAGACTTCTGGCCCGGTGCTTGAAAAACCCAAGGACCTGGCCGCGATCCTGACCAACCTCGAAAAGAACGATGTCCTGTTCATCGACGAGATCCACCGTTTGTCACCGGTGGTCGAGGAAATCCTCTACCCGGCGCTGGAGGACTACCAGATCGACATCATGATCGGCGAGGGTCCGGCGGCGCGCTCGATCAAGCTCGATCTGCAGCCCTTCACCCTGGTGGGTGCGACCACCCGCGCCGG
>JANXYH010000184.1 GCA_025350145.1 Burkholderiales bacterium
CCGCCGCACTGGGCGTCAGCAAGACCAGCGTCAGCGAGATCGCGATGTACGCCCGCGACGCCGCCGTGGACTGGCCGCTGGCCAGCACGCTGAGCGACGACGAACTGCAGGCCCGGCTGTACCCGCGGCCGCGCCCGCGCAACACCACCCGGGCTGAGCCCGATTACGCGGCCCTGCACCAGGAACTCAAGCGTGCGGGTGTCACGTTGCAACTGCTGTGGGAGGAATACCGCGCTGGGGCCGGCCAGGCCGCCTACCGCTACAGCGCGTATTGCGAGAAGTACCGCGCCTGGGCCAAGCGGCTGAAGCGCTCGATGCGCCAGGTCCACCCCGGCGGCGAGCGCCTGTTCCTGGACTACGCCGGCCAGACCGTGCCGGTGGTCGATGCCACCAGCGGCGAGGTCCGTCGCGCCCAGGTCTTCGTGGCCGTGCTGGGCGCGTCCAACTACACCTACGCCTGCGCCACCTGGCAGCAGACGGCCGCCGACTGGGTCGGCTCGATCATCGACACGCTCGCGTTCATCGGCGGCGTGCCCCGGCTGCTGGTGCCCGATCAGCCCCGTGCGCTGATCGCCAACCCCGACGCCTACGAACCCGCCACCGCGCGGCTGATGCAGGAACTGGGCGAGCACTACGGTGTGGCCGTGCTGCCCGCACGCCCGGGCCGACCGCAGGACAAGGCCAAGGTCGAAGTCGGCGTGCAGGTGGTCGAGCGCTGGATCCTGGCGCGGCTGCGCAATCGGCGCTTGTTCAGCCTGGCCGAGTTGAACCACGCTATTGGCCTGTTGCTGGCGGACCTGAACCAGCGCCCGTTCAAGAAGCTGCCCGGCTGCAGGGCCTCGGCCTTCGCGGCACTGGACGCGCCGGCCCTGAAGCCGCTGCCGGCCTGCGCGATGGTGCTGGCGCAATTCAAGCCAGCACGCGTAAACATCGACTACCACGTCGCCTTCGAAGGCCACTACTACTCGGTGCCGCACCAGCACGTGGGCGCGGCAGTGGAGTTGCGCGTCACGGCCACGACGCTGGAAGTGCTGTTGCGCCGCCAGCGCATCGCCGCCCATGTGCGCAGCGCCAAGGTCGGCGCCTTCACCACCGTGGTCGAACACATGCCGGCGTCGCACCGGGCGCACCTGCAGTGGACGCCGGCCAAGCTCATCGCCTGGGGCGAGCGCATCGGCGCGGCCACCGCTGGGGTGGTGCACTGGCAGATGACGCACCGTGCGCACCCCGAGCAGGGCTACCGATCCTGCTTGGGCCTGATGCGGCTGGCTCGGGAATATGGCGACGAGCGTCTGGAGGCCGCCTGCGCCCGCGCGCAGTCCATCCGCGCGCCCAACTACCGCAGCGTCAAGTCGATCCTGGCCTGCGGGCTGGATCGGCAGGACAGCAGCCTGTTGGGTGGCACCGCCGCGCCCATGCCCGCGCACGACAACGTGCGCGGGCCCGGCTACTACGGGCACCACTGATGGCGACCATCGCGCCCCTGCCCAAGACCAGCCAGACCACCCACCGAACATCTCACCGAGAGCCCGACATGCTTGAACAACACACCCTGGACCAACTTCGCGGCCTGCGCCTGGACGGCATGATCGCCGCGCTGGCCGACACGGGCACGCAAGCGGCCGCTGAGCAACTGCCCTTCGAACAACGCCTGGCGCTGCTGGTGCAGCGCGAGCTGGACTGGCGCGACGGCAAGCGCGTGGCGCGACTGCTGAAGGCCGCCAGGCTCAAGCTCAGCAGCGCCTGCGTGGAGGACATCGACTGGCGGGCCGGCCGCAGCCTGGACCGCCACCTCATCACCGCGCTGGCCGGCGGCGACTGGATCCGCCACGGCCGCAACTTGCTCATCACGGGCGCCACCGGTTGCGGCAAGACCTGGCTCGGGTGTGCGCTGGCCCAGCAGGCCGCGCGCCAGGGCTTCAGCGTGCTGTACACCCGCGCGACAAGGCTGCTGCAGGAGTTGCAGGTGGCCCATGGCGACGGCAGCTTCAGCCGCCGTCTGGCCACGTTGGCGCGGCTGGATGTCCTGGTGCTGGACGACCTGGCCATCGCACCCATCGCCGCCCAGGAACGCCAGGACTTGCTGGAATTGCTGGACGACCGGGTGGGCAGCCGCAGCACGCTGATCACAAGCCAGCTGCCGACCAGCGCCTGGCATCAGTGGCTCAACGAACCCACCATCGCCGACGCCATCATGGACCGGCTGCTGCATGGCTCGCACACGCTGGCACTGAAGGGCGAGTCGCTGCGCCGGGCCAAGGCCCAAGCCTGAGGGCATCCCAGAGCCGCCGGCCCACTACCGCTTCGGCCCCGCCTTGCCCACCGCGGCGGCTGTTCGTCGTCAAGCGACGCCGCCGCCGTGGACAAGGCTGCTGCAGCCCACAACCACGGCATCGAAAACGCCTTCGGCACCGGGTTGCCCACCCGGCGCCAGGGCGCCGCGTGGACAACCCGGCAGGCCCCGTTCCACGCTCATCGCAGACAGCACTCCAAACTGATGGCGGCCACTTGGCCTACCATCCGGGTCGTCACTCAGGCACTCCACCCAGGCTGTCCGCGATCACCTGGAACGCTGTCCGCGATCAGCTTGGAATGGGTGTCCGCGATCAGTGGAATGCGCA
>JANXYH010000198.1 GCA_025350145.1 Burkholderiales bacterium
TCCCAGCGCGTGCGCCGCTGGCGGGCCGCCCAAGCTGACTGAAGCCCGCACGTACAAGCGTGGCTCGGTTCGACTGTTGGACCAACCCCATCGCGGAAGATCGCGGCACCTTCCCCGCCGTGATGGAGATCCAGAGCGATCTGCTGCACGCCTTCGTGGAGCGCGTCGTCGTCCCGCTCGCACACCCTGACGCCATTCCTGGGATGACCGATCGGTTCAACTCTCTGATCCAGATCGGCGCCAAGTCGTATCGCTTTCATCCACTGGGCATTGCTGTCTTTCACCGGCGCGACCTCCGCGAGCACTTAAGCAACGCCCGGGGCCAAGCCTTGGGAGTCGATACGGCGCTCGACATGCTCTTGCGCGGCTACTGAATCCAGGGCAATCACGGTGCAGGCTAACCAGCGGCTCAATCGGCAGCCGACAGCCGGCCGGCACAGAAACACCGGCTTGTGGGTGCGCAACATCGTCAGGTTCAGTCCAAGCTCAGCTTGCTTCATTGCCGGAACCATTGCCGCCGCTGAGGCCTCGCGCAACCACACTCGGCAAGGCGTTGCGCAGAACAGCCCCAAGGGCTCAAAACAAATCACCCTGCCCCGCCACCGCACGCTGCTCAATGTCCAGCATGCGCTGTTTCATCTGCACGCCGCCGGGGGCTGAGAAGCCGACCATCTTGCCGCCGGCGCCGACCACCCGGTGGCAGGGCACGACCGGGGCGAAAGGGTTGTGGCCCAGGGCCTGGCCGACCGCCCGGGCGGCGCTGGGCTCACCCAGGCGGTGGGCCAGTTCGCCATAGGTCATGGTCTGGCCCGGCCCCAGGCGCAGCGCCTCGGCAAAGACCCTGGCCTCGAACGGCGGCACGCCATGCATGTCCAGGTGCACCGCCGGCAGGTTCACCAGGCTGCCGGCGAACTGGGCGGCGATGGCCGCCGCCAGTGCCTGGATCTCGGCCGGCGCCTGGGCGCTGTCCAGGGATTGCGCCACGTCCGGAAAGCGCTGCGCCATGCGTTGCCGCAGGGCCGGCTGGCTGGCGGCGTCGCGCTCGGGCAATTGGGCGCCGGTCAAGCCGCCCTCGCCCCAGGCCAGGGCGCACAGGCCCAGCGCCGTGTCGAAGGCGATCCAGGCGGTGGTCGGGGCTCGGCCGGGGGCCATTTGAGATGACGAACGAGTTGAAAAGAAGCCCGGGCTAACGGCTCAGCGCCAGCCGCAGGCCGAAACCCAGCAGCATGCTGCCCGCGACTCGGTTGAGCCAGCGCACCGCGCCGGGGCTGGCGCGCAGACGTTCGGCGAAGCAGTGGGTCAGCAGCACCACGACCAGGCAGTAGGCGAAGGTCAGGCTGGCGATCGTCAGCGCCATCACCCCGAAGGTGAGCAGGCCGCGGTGCCGCGCCGGGTCGACAAAGAGCGGAAAGAAGGCCATGTAGAACACGATCGCCTTGGGGTTTAGCAAGGTGATCGCGACGGCCTGGGAAAAGTAGTGGCCGCTGCGGATGTGGACCACCGGCGCGTCGCCCGGGCGGCTGAGGATCATCTTCCAACCCAGCCAGGCGAGGTAGGCGGCGCCCAGCCACTGAACCGCACCGAAGACCACAGGCCAGGCCGACAGCAGTGCCGCCACGCCGGCCACCGCCGCCCACATCAGCACCTGGTCGCCGGCAATCACACCCAGCGTGGCGGCCAGCCCGCCCAGCCGCCCGCCCTTGCCGGTGGACATGATCAGCGCCAGGTTGCCGGGGCCGGGGATCGCCAGGAACACCAGCACGGCGATGGCGAAGGCGGGGTAGTCGGCGATGCCAAACATGCGCTTGCTCAAGCGGCCAGGCGCCCACCGGCCAGGCGCCCACCAGCGAAGGGGCTGACCATCAGCAGCCACTTGCGCGCACCCAGGCCGAAGCGCGACTCGATTTCGTCGGCGCGGGCGCTCAGCGTGTCGCGGTCGGGCACCTGCACCGCGCGGCCGGCGATGACGATGGTGTTGCCTTCCTTGGTCGGCGACATCTGCCAGACCTGGTCGCTGCCAAAGGCCTCGGCAATGCGCCCGGCGCTGCGGTCGGCGCGGGCATCGCGGCCGAACAGGTTGACGGTCATCACCCCGCCATCGGCCAGGGCGCCGCGGCAGCCGGCGTAGAACGCCAGATCGTCCAGCACCGGCGCGGCGGCTTGCTCGTCGTACATGTCCACACACAGCGCCTGGACCGAGCCCGGCAGCGCCTGTTCGGCCAGCCAGCGCCCGGCGTCGTCCTGGACCACCGTCAGCCGGGCATCGTCAGCGGGCAGCTTGAACCACAGCCGGCAGGCCTGGATCACGGTCGGGTTGATCTCCACCGCCGTGCTGCGCATGCCCAGCACGCCATGGCTGAAGCGCGTGATCGCCGCAGCGCCCAGGCCGAATTGCACCGCGTGGCCATCCTCCAGCCCGGCCAGCGGCCGGAACAGCAGCCAGACCATCATCCGCCGGATGTATTCCAGCTCCAGCTTGCGCGGCGCGCGGATGCGCATCGCCCCCTGCACATAGGGTGTGCCCAGGTGCAGGTAGCGCACGCCGTCGAACTCGCTGATCGTGGCGCCGGACAGGACCGGGGTCGCTGGCGGCTTTCGGGACGCAGGGCTGGACATGGCGGCGGCTTGGTGGGAGGCAGATTGTCAGGCCGGCGGCCTGGCCCCATGTCGTTGTCAGCCAGGCAGGCCAGCGCCGCTCAAGCCACCACCGCCGCCTAAACTCCGGGCCCGACCTAGCCACCCACCGACGCGGCCAACGCCGCCTGCAGCAAAGGACCCACTGTGAACATGCAAACGATCATCGACTTTCTCAGCACCCAGGGCGTCGACTTCGCGCTCAAGGTGCTGGGCGCGCTGGCCGCCTGGATCATCGGCCGCTGGATCATCGGCCTGGTGGTGCGCGGTTTCAGCGCGGCCGTGGGCCGGGGCCGGCAGCTCGATTCGACCCTGTCGAACTACCTGGCGTCGATCCTCGGCGTGGTCCTCAACGTCGTCCTGATCCTGGCGATCCTGGACATCTTTGGCGTCCACACCACCTCGTTCACCGCCTTGCTGGCCGGCGCCGGCCTGGCCATAGGCGCGGCCTGGGGCGGGCTGCTGTCGCACTTTGCCGCCGGCGTGTTCATGCAGGTGCTGCGGCCATTCAAGGTCGGCGACTTCGTCAGCGCCGGCGGCACCGTCGGCACGGTCAAGGAGATCGGCCTGTTCGGCACCAGCATCGTCACCCCCGACAACGTGCTGACCATCGTCGGCAACAACGCGATCTTCTCGGCCAGCATCCAGAACTTCACCGCCCTGCCCTACCGCCGGGTTGATTGCAGCGCCAAGATCGCCAACGGCGTAGACCCCGCCGACGCGATGGCACGGCTCAAGACCGCGATTGCCGCGATCCCGAATGTCCTGAGCAACCCTGGCCCCGATGTCGAGATCGCCAGCTTCACCGCCGAAGGCCCGCTGCTGTGTGTGCGCCCCTACACCCACAACGCGAATTACTGGCAGGTCTACTTCGACACCCACAAGGCGGTGGTCGCCACCTTCGGCGCCGCCGGTTACCCGCTGCCGGAGACGCCGCTGGCGCCGCGCAACCGCTGAAGGATCGGGCCCGCTGGCGCCGCGCGGCAGCGGCGCCTGGGCTGGCACGGCGGCGGCCTGCCGCTACTGCGGGTCCGCCGCGCAAAGCCGCGCCAGCTTCGGCAGGGCCGAGATGGCGTTGCGCCCGGTGATGGTCGCCGTCTGCGCCAAGCTCCAGCCGCGCAGCGTCGCCAGGGTTTGCGCGATCTGCGGCAGCTCGGCCGGCTCGTTACGCCCGCCGGGCTGGCCCTGGGCGCGGGCCGCTGCGGTCTGATACAGCCATTGCGGCGGGATGTCGGGGGCGTCGGTCTCCAGCACCAGCGCGGTCTCGGGCAAATCGGCGGCCAGGCGGCGAATCTGCAAGGCTCGCTCGAAAGTCATGGCGCCGCCAAAGCCGAGCTTGAAGCCGAGCGCCACCATGGCCCGGGCCTGGACCGCGCTGCCGTTGAAGGCATGGGCGATGCCGCCGGCCACCGGGATGCGGCGCAGCCCGGCCAGCAGCAAATCGGCCGAGCGGCGCACGTGCAGGATCACCGGCAGGCCGGCGCTTCGCGCGAGCTGGAGCTGGGCCCGGTAGAACTGCTGCTGGCGGGCCATGTCCAGCCCGGGCACGAAGCCGTCCAGGCCGATCTCGCCGACCGCGACCAGGCGCGGGTCGTCGGCGTGGCGTTGCAGCGCCTGGGCCAGCAGCGCCAGGTCCGACTCCAGCGCGGCGCCGGTGTACAGCGGGTGGATGCCCAGCGCGTAGGCCAGGCCATGCCGGTGGGCCAGCGCGCGCACGCGGTCGAAGTTGGCCGCAGCCACCGCCGGCAGCACCAGCATCGTCAGGCCGGCCGATCGGGCGCGTTGCACCACCGCGTCGCGGTCGGCGTCAAACTCGGCGGCGTCAAGGTGGCAGTGGCTGTCGATCCAGCCCTGGGCTACTGCGGGCGCGGGCGCGGCGAGCGTCATGGCCCTGGGATCATCGCCGATGCACAAGCCGCCGCTGCGTGCTACCGTGTTTGCGTTGGGGTCGTGGCCAGTTTCCGGGCCGCCGGGCCGCAGGGGATTTGAGTCGTCCCGGCAGCGGCCCGGCACAGCCCCCCGCGCTTTGGAGATCCGCCTTGGCCCGCACGCCGCTCTACAGCCCATCGCCCCTGCGCCGCGCCCGGTTGGCCGCCGAAGCTGCCGCCGAAGCCGCCGCCGTCGCCGCCACACCACCCGCTGCGCCATCGCGGCTGACGCGCCTGAGCGCTGCGGTCGGCAGGCGCGCCAGTCGCCATGAACGCTGGCTGTGGGCCGCCGCCTTGCTGCTGGTGGCGCTCAGCGCCCATTGGTCGGCCTGGACCGGCCGCGCCCAGGCGCCGCTGACGATCCAGCAGATCGAGGCCGAAATCCGCGAGGCCATTGCCAAGGAGCCCCTGCCCTCGGCCGCCGCTGCCGCCTATGAGGCGATCCTGCCGTCGGTGGTGCGGGTGGTGGGCGAGCATGAATTGCCAGCCGAGCCGCCGCTTGCCGCTGCCGGGCCGGGCAAGCTTGGCAAGCCTGGCGACAAGCCCGAGCCGGCGCCGCATGGCGACGGCGAGGGTCGCAGCGTCGGCACCGGCGTGGTGATCGTCGACAAGGGCCTGATCCTGACCAACCTGCACGTCGTCGACGGCGCGCGCACGATCAAGCTGACGTTCTGGGACGGCAGCGAGTCCGAGGCCAGCGTCGTCAGCCGCCAGCCCGATAACGACCTGGCGGTGCTGCAGGCCAAGACCATTCCCGACGACCTGCAGGCCGCCACCCTGCGCTCGACCAGTGGCCTGAGCCCAGGCGACGAGGTGCTGGCGGTGGGCTTTCCGTTCGGCATCGGGCCGTCGGCCTCGACCGGCGTGGTGTCGGGCCTGAAGCGCGAATTCCGCTCGCCCGAGGGCAAACGCATCCTGACCAACCTGATCCAGTTCGATGCCGCCGCCAACCCGGGCAATTCGGGCGGCCCCTTGGTGACCATGGACGGCCATGTGATTGGCATCGTCACCGCGATCATGAATCCCAGCGCCCAGCGCACCTTCATCGGCATCGGCTTTGCAGTGCCGATCGAAAACGCCGCCTCGGCGATTGGCATGTCGCCGTTCTGAACCCACCCATCCCCGAAGCCGATGACCACAACTTCCGACACCGCCAGCGCCAATGCCAGTGCCAGTGCCAGTGCCAGTGCCAGTGCCAGTGCCAGTGCCAGTGCCAGTGCCAGTGCCAGTGCCAGCCTGATGGAGCGCCTGCTCTACGAGGTCAAACGGGTCGTCGTCGGCCAGGACCGGTTTCTTGAGCGGGTGATGGTGGCGCTGCTGGCCCAAGGCCATCTGCTGGTCGAGGGCGTGCCCGGCCTGGCCAAGACGCTGACGGTGCGTACCCTGGCCGCCGCCCTGTCGGGCAAGTTCAGGCGCATCCAGTTCACCCCCGACCTGGTGCCCGCCGACCTGATCGGCACCCGCATCTACAACCAAAAAACCGGCGAGTTCGGCACCACCTTAGGCCCGGTGTTTGCCAACCTGCTGCTGGCCGACGAGATCAACCGCGCCCCGGCCAAAGTGCAGAGCGCGCTGCTGGAGGTGATGCAGGAACGCCAGGTGACCATCGCCGGCGAAAGCCACAGCGTGCCCGCGCCCTTCGTCGTGATGGCCACGCAGAACCCGATCGAGACCGAGGGCACCTACCCCCTGCCCGAGGCGCAGGTCGACCGCTTCATGATGAAGGTGCTGGTCGACTACCCCAGCGACGAGGAAGAGTTCGTCATCGTCGAGCGCGTGATCGGCCCGCCGACTGCCGTCGCCGCCGTCTGCACCACGGCGCAACTGGCCGAGCTGCAACATGCCTGCCGGCAGATCTATGTCGATCCCAGCCTGATCGGCTATGCCGTGAAGCTGGTCGGCGCGACCCGCCGACCCGACAAGCACGGCCTGCCCGAGTTGCGCAAATACCTGCAATACGGCGCCAGCCCGCGCGCCAGCATCGCCCTGGTCGAGGCCGGCCGGGCGCTGGCCTTCCTGCGCGGGCGCAGCTATGTCCTGCCCGAGGACCTGACCGACCTGGCCGCCGACACCCTGCGCCACCGCCTGGTGCTGAGCTACGAAGCCCTGTCCGAGGGCCTGGACGCCGACGCCCTGATCGCCAAGGTGATGGCGGCCATCCCGGTGCCCGACAAGCCACTGCAGCACCCGCAATGAGCGACCACGCGGCAGCCGCAGCGGCGCAGGGCGCAGCGCCCCAGACACCAGACCGGCTGCTCCAGCGGCTGGAGTGGACGGTGCTGCGCCGCCTCGACGGCCTGCTGCAGGGCGACTACCGCAGCCTGTTCCGTGGCGCCGGGCTGGACCTGGCCGAGCTGCGCGAATACCAGTTCGGCGACGATGTCCGGCACATCGACTGGAACGTCACCGCGCGGCTGCAGATCCCGCATGTGCGCCAGTACACCGAGGACCGCGAGCTCACCGCCTGGTTCCTTCTCGACCTGTCCGGCAGCATTGATTTCGGCAGCGCCGGGCGCAGCAAGCTGGCCCTGGCCGAGGGCTTTGTCGCGGTCGTGGCGCGGCTGCTGACGCGCCATGGCAACCGCGTCGGCGCGATCTTCTACCGCCAGGGCATTGCCGGCGTGCTGCCGCCGGGCGCCGGCCGCAACCAGGTGCTGCAACTGCTGCAGCGGATGCGCCAGGCCCCGGCCGAGGCCCAGCCCACGGGCCAGGGCACCGACCTGGCCGAGTTGCTGCGCGCCGCCGAATCCTGGATCAGCCGCCGGTCAATGGTGTTCGTGCTCTCGGACTTCATCAGCGCACCGGGCTGGCCGCTGCACCTGGGCCGCCTGGCGCGCCGCCACGAGGTGATGGCGCTGCGCCTGTACGACCTGCTGGAGATGGTTCTGCCCGACGCCGGCCTGCTGACCGTGCAGGACGCCGAGACCGGCGAGCAGCTCTTCATCGACACCAGTGACCCGGCTTTTCGCGCCCGCTACGAGGCGCTGGCGCAGGCCAGCGAGGCCGAGTTGCGCCAGGCCCTGGCGGCCTCGGGCGTGGACACGCTGGAGCTGGCCACCGACGACGATCTCATGACCGCGCTGCTGCGCTTTGTCGCGCTGCGCAAGCAACGCCAGCGCCTGCCCGCCGGCCGCCGCCTGCCGGCAAGCCTGGGCCTGGCCCAGGCCGCCTGAAACCCGACCCGCTGCCCACCATGCCGATGTCGTTGCTCTGGCCCGAAATGCTCTGGGCGCTGCTGGCCGTGCCCGGCCTGGTGCTGCTCTACCGCTGGCTGCTGAACCGGCGCAAACGCAGCACCGTGCGCCTGGCCAGCGTCGCCCTGGTGCGCCAGGCGATGGGCCGGGGCCCGGGCTGGCGCCGCCATGTGCCGCCGCTGCTGCTGCTGGCCGCCGTCGGCGTGCTCTTGCTGGCCAGCGCCCGGCCGGTGGCCAAGCTCAAGCTGCCCAGCCAGCAGGAGACCATCATCCTGGCGATGGACGTGTCGGGCAGCATGCGCGCCACGGACGTGCAGCCCAACCGATTGGTCGCCTCGCAGGAGGCCGCCAAGGCCTTCATCACCGCCCTGCCGCGCAGCGTGCGCATCGGCGTGGTCTCGTTCGCCGGCGCCGCCGCCGTGGTCCAGCCGCCGACCTTGAGCCGCGAGGACGTGGTCGCGGCGATCGACCGCTTCCAGCTCCAGCGCGGCACCGCCATCGGCTCGGGCCTGATCCTGTCGCTGGCCACGCTCTTCCCCGACGACGGCATCGACATCTCGCAGATCACCGGCCAGCGCCCCATGCCCGGCCAACAAAAGGACAAAAAGCCCTTCGTCCCAGTCGAGCCCGGCAGCTACACCTCGGCGGCGGTGATCCTGCTCACCGACGGCCAGCGCACCACCGGCCCCGACCCGCTGGAAGCCGCCAAGCTGGCGGCCGAGCGCGGCGTCAAGGTCTACACCGTAGGCATCGGCACCAAGAGCGGCGAGATCATCGGCTTCGAAGGCTGGAGCATGCGCGTGCGCCTGGACGAAGACACCCTCAAGGCCATCGCCACCCAGACCCGCGCCAACTACTTCTACGCCGGCACCGCCGAAGACCTGAAACAGGTCTACGCCGGCCTGTCCAGCCGCCTGGTGGTCGAAACCCGCGAGACCGAAATCACCGCCCTGTTCGCCGTCCTGGGTGCCTTGCTGGCGGTGCTGGCGGCGGGGCTGAGCGTGTGGTGGTTTGGGCGGGTGGTTTGAAGCGGGGCAGATCCGGCCCGGCCCAGACACTTGCGACCGGTTGCTTCGGCGATCAGCGGTGGCGGCTCGGCGCGCCGCTGGCAGGCACTTGCGGCCATCGCCTGGCCCGAATCGCCAGCCAAGCGCCACTCAGCAGCAGCAACCAGCCCGGTGGCTCGTCCACGCTGTCCTGCGCGGGTACGCCAGATCTGCCCATGCTTGGATCCGTGACCAGCAAGGCATAGGGCGAGTTGCCGTCGGGCAGGAAGGCCGCTGCGGCCTCATCGGGCGTGAAACTGAAGCTGGCCAACAAGCTGCCCGCCGAATAGATCTCGTCGCTCAGGTCGGCCAGGCTGATCGGCGCGCCCGGCGCGGGCGCCGACCCGTAGCTGAATTCCTTGACCGTGTCGTTGCTGCCAAGCATGTTGTCCTTGATGAACTTCAAGGCCTTCGGATACCACTCGTCGGTGGTCTTGCCATCGCGGTTGCCAGTGCCTTTGTAGATGTCCTCACGCGACAGGCCCTTGGTGTTCTTGGGGTCGATGTTCAACCACTCGATCTGCTTGAGCCGGTTCTTGTCGTCCACCTCGAAGTTCCAGACGTTCAGGCCGCCGGCGTAGAGGCAGCGGCCGACGATGTCTTCGATCGGCGCGTCGACCCGTTTGACGTAGCCCTGGAAATACGACTTGTTCTCGCAATACATGGTGAAGACGTTGCCGGCGGCGTCGGTCACACTGAACTTCAGGTCCTTGTTGGTGGCTGCGCCGGCGCCACAACTGACCGCCGGATTGCGGTTCGGCGCCGGGCCTTTGTAGAGTTCCTTGCCGCTGCTGTCCTTGTAGACCAGGTCGGCGCGGGCCATACCGGCGAGGCAGAGCGCGGCGATGCAGGCACCGCGCATGGGAAGAGAAAGTTGCATGGCAATTCCCGGTTGGCGCGGCGTGGCTGGTCGAGCAGACCTGGGCGTGGCGGCAAGCGGCGTTGCAGAACGCCTTCCGGGCTGCCGGCACACCGCAGGCATGCAGCACCGGGAATGCCGCTGCGGTTCAAGCCTACGCTTTCCGGCAGGTCGTTACAAGGGCAGGGGCAGCGGCAGTGGCGCGCCGCTGGGGATGCGGTAGACAAGGGCGCCGGCCTGGCGGCTACTGCGCTCGCCGCGCCGTGCTGGGCGGCAGGTAAGGCCTTCGCGCCGGTTCATGCGCCGACAGCGATCGAGCCCTGTCCGGCCGCCTAATCTTGCGCGGCCGCACAAGCGCATGCAACTGGTGGCCGACGGCCGCGCCCGTGCCGATCCGGCCCAGCGTCTGAACACGAACAACAGCGACGTCCTGCGCCTGTCAATCGCCGGACATGCGCTGTGTAAAAAGGGTGTGCTGTCAGCAGATCCAAGTTCCTGAGCTGAATGCCTGGGCTTCAAGCGTCTTGTTGATCCGCACAAGCGAGCCTGCGATCCCGGCGGCCAGCCTGACTCAGCAAGCTGCGACCACTGGCGTCGCCAGCGGCATGGCCAGCTCCTGCGCCAGGCGCCGCAGGCGCGGCAGGCAGGAGCCGCACTGGGTGCCGCAGCGCAGGCTGCGCTGGGCCTCGGCGACGCGGGCTGCGGCGGCGTTGGCCTGGCGGTCCAGGCCGGCCATCGCGGCCACGGCCTGGGCCTCGCTGATGTTGAGACAGTTGCACAACTGCGGCGAGGCCGGCGGCACCGTCGCGGCGTTCCAGCCGCCCGGCGCCAGCAGGCGCAGTGCCGGCACCGGCAGCACTGTGTCGGCCTGCAGCAGTGCGCGCCAGGCCGGCTCGGCTTCGGCCAGCGCGGCGGCGTCGCCGGCCAGCCAGGTGGCGGCCAGGGTCTCGGGCGCGCCCGCTGCCGCTCGCTGCACGCGCAGCGAACGGCGCATGCCGCTGCGGGCATCGCAGTAGTCGAGCACCGCGCGGCCATCGAAACCGAAGGCACGCCGCAGGGCGTCGAGCACGGCGTCGTCGGGCGCGGTGGCGGCGGCCGCATCCAGCCGCAGTCCGATCCGGCCCTGGGCATCGGGCTCGCGGCCGAACAGCACCCAACTGGCGTAGCCCCAGCCCGCCAGCCAGGGCCGCAGCCACTCGCGCAGCGACAAGGCCTGGCCCTCGGGCCGCCAGGCCAGCACATGCAGCCGCCAGGGCAGCGCCGCCGGGGCCAGGCGGACGGCGCAATGCTTGAGCTCGGGCTGGCGCGACTGCGGGCAGCGCGCGCCGGTGGTGAGCGCGTTGACGCCGCCGCTGGGACGGCCCTGGCTGTCGTGCCCGCCCAGCACCTCGGCGCCCCAGTGCATGGCCACGAAGGCCTGGGTGGGCGCGAGGCCGGGGTCGGCGCGCAGCGGCAGCACCAGGTCGCCGCGGCGCGAGCTCACCCGCACCAACTCGCCCTCGGCCAGGCGCAGCCGGCTGATGTCCTGCGGATGCAGGTCCAGCGTCGGTCGTGGCGCATCGCCCATCAGCCGACCGAGGGTGCCGGTGCGGCTCATCGCGTGCCACTGGTCGCGCAGGCGGCCGGTGGTCAGCGAGAACGGGTGGCGCGCATCGCGCGGCTCGGCCAGCGCGCCGGGGGCGGTGTCGACGAACCGCGCCCGGCCATCGGGTGTGGCGAAGCGGCCGTCCTCATAGAGCCGGGCGCGGCCCCTGGCGGCGCCCTCGGGCAGCGGCCATTGCTGCGGGCCGGCCTCGTCCAGCAGGGCCCAGCTCAGGCCGGTGATGTCCAGATCGCGCCCGCGGGTGGACTCGCGGTGCTCGCGCCAGACGTCTTCCGCACAGGCATAGGGAAACAGCGTCGGCCGGCCGGGGCGCAAACGTGCCTCCAGGCGCCGCGCCACTGCGGTGGCAATTTGCCAGTCGGGCCGCGCCGCGCCTGGCGGCGCCACCGCCGGTCGCACCCGGCTGATGCGGCGCTCGGAGTTGGTGACCGTGCCTTCCTTCTCGCCCCAACTGCTGGCCGGCAGCAGCAGGTCGGCGAAGGCGGCGCTGGCGGTGGTGGCGCAGGCCTCTTGCAGGACCACGAACTCGGCGCGCGCCAGCGCCCGGCGCACCAGGGCCTGGTCAGGCAGCGACTGGGCGGGGTTGGTGCCGGCAATCCACAAGACCTTGACCTCGCCCTCGGCCGCAGCCTCGAACATCTCCAGCGCGGTCCTGCCGGGCGTGGCGGGCAGGTCGTCCACGCCCCACAGCGCGGCCACCTCGGCCCGGTGTACCGGGTTGGCCAGATCGCGGTGCGCGCTCAACAGGTTGGCCAGGCCGCCGACCTCACGCCCGCCCATGGCGTTGGGCTGGCCGGTGAGCGACAGCGGCCCGGCGCCGGGTCGGCCGATCTGGCCGGTGGCCAGGTGCAGGTTGATCAGCGCCGCATTGGTCGCGGTGCCGCGCGCGCTCTGGTTCAGTCCCTGGCACCAGAGCGAGAGCACGGCGGGCGACTCGCCCCACCAGCGCGCCGCCGTGATCAGGTCGGCCTCGGCCAGGCCGGTGATCTGCGCCGTCTGCCGTGGCGTGGACTCGCGCACGCGCTGGCGCAGCGCCTCGAAACCGCTGGTGTGCGCGGCGATGAAGGCGGTGTCGGTGAAGCCCTCCCAGAGCAGCAGGTGCAGCAGGCCGTGGCACAGCGCGATGTCGCTGCCGGGCAGGATCTGCAGGTGCAGGTCGGCCAGGGCGGCGGTCTCGGTGCGGCGCGGGTCGACCACGATCCAGCGCTGCTGCGGGCGCGCGGCCTTGGCGTCTTCCAGCCGGCGACACAGGATCGGATGCGCCCAGGCCAGGTTGCTGCCGGTGATGAAGACCAGGTCGGCCAGGGCCAGGTCGTCGTAGCAGGCCGGCGGCGCATCGGCGCCCAGCGTGGCCTTGTAGCCGGCCACCGTGCTGGACATGCACAGCCGCGAGTTGGTGTCGATCTGG
Organism: Burkholderiales bacterium; assembly: GCA_025350145.1. Taxonomy (GTDB): domain Bacteria; phylum Pseudomonadota; class Gammaproteobacteria; order Burkholderiales; family Burkholderiaceae_C; genus Pseudaquabacterium. The sequence goes on from JANXYH010000198.1 coordinate 12,673, forward strand.
TTGCTGCCCAGCAGGCCCCGGACGAGCTTGTTGAAGACGTAGTAGTCCTCGGTCAGCAATTGGCCCGAGATGTAGAAGCCCAGGGCATCCGGGCCATGCTGCTGGACCGTGTCGGCCAGGCGCTTGGCGAGAACATCCAGCGCCTGGCCCCAGGCCAGCGCCTGCGGCGGCGCGCCGCGCTGGCTGCGCATCAGGGGTTGCAGCAATCGGGTCCGGGCCGTCACCGCCGGTCTGACGGTCAGGTGCAGGGTGCTGCCCTTGGTGCACAGACGGCCGAAGTTGGCGGGGTGGTCGGGGTCGCCGCGGACCGCGACGATGCGCCCGGCCTCGGCGCCGATGATCACGCCGCAGCCCACGCCGCAGTAGGGGCAGGTTGACTTGGTTTCGCTGCGGATTGGTATCACGCGAGCGGCCTCTCAAGGAAACGAAGGGCCGCTCCCGAGTTTCCTTGACCCCCTCGGGGGGCCTGACGCGAAGCGGCAGGTCTGGGGGCGCTCTCAAGGAAACGAAGGGCCGCTCCCGAGTTTCCTTGACCCCCTTCGGGGGCCTGACGCGAAGCGGCAGGTCTGGGGGCGCTCTCAAGGAAACGAAGGGCCGCTCCCGAGTTTCCTTGACCCCCTCGGGGGGCCTGACGCGAAGCGGCAGGTCTGGGGGCGCTCATAGGCATAGGTCGGCGGCGCGCAGCGCCACCACGCCAGCGTCCACCCGCACCGCAAACGGCCGGGTGCAGCCGATGTCGGGCGCGGCGGCGCAGCCATCGGCCAGGCCGATCGACCAGTTGTGCAGCGGGCAGGCGACGCGGTCGCCGAAGACGATGCCCTGGCTCAGCGGGCCGCCCTTGTGCGGGCATTCGTCAAGCAGGGCGAAGACCTTGTCGCCCTCGGTGCGGAACACCGCGATGGCCCCCGCCGCGCCACGCGCCACGCGGCGCGCGCCCAGCAGCGGGATGTCGTCGATGCGGCAGATGGGTTTCCAGTCGCTCATGGCATGCAGCTCTCTTCGGCGCGGTTCAGGCGGGAGTCAGGGCAATGAACTGGCGGGTGTCGACCGCCGCTTTGTCGAGTTCGAACCACGGGTCGGGCTCGCCGTCGAGCGCGAACTGCAGCCGCGCCCACAGCGCCTGGCGGTTGGCGGCGTCGGCCAGGACTTTTGCCTTGACGTAATCCAGCCCGACGCGGCCGACGTAGTGCACGGTGCGCTCCAGGTACCAGCCTTCCTCGCGGTAGAGCTGCAAGAAGGCGCCGCTGACCTCCAGCACCTCCTGCGCGGTCTTCACTTTGACCAGGAACTGCGCCACCTCGGTCTTGATGCCGCCGTTGCCGGCGATGACGATCTCCCAGCCCGACTCGACGCCGATCACGCCAACGTCCTTGATGCCCGCCTCGGCGCAGTTGCGCGGGCAGCCAGAGACGGCCAGCTTGACCTTGTGCGGCGCATACATGCGCCACAGCGCGCGCTCCAGGTCCTTGCCCATCTGGGTGGAATCCTGCGTGCCGAAGCGGCACCACAGGCTGCCCACGCAGGTCTTCACCGTGCGCAGCGCCTTGGCGTAGGCGTGGCCCGAGGGCATGCCGATGTCCTTCCAGACATTGACCAGGTCCTCCTTCTTCACCCCCAGCAGGTCGATGCGTTGGCCGCCGGTGACCTTCACGGTCGGGATGGCGTACTTGTCGACCGCGTCGGCGATGCGGCGCAGTTCGTCGGCGGTGGTCTCGCCGCCCCACATCCGCGGGATCACTGAATAGCTGCCGTCCTTCTGGATATTGGCGTGCGAACGCTCGTTGATGTAGCGGCTCTGCGGGTCGTCCGCAGCCTCCTTGGGCCAGGTGCTGAGCAGGTAGTAGTTCAGCGCCGGCCGGCACGAGGCGCAACCGTTGGGCGTGCGCCAGCCGAGTTGCCGCTGGACCTGCGCGATGCTGAGCCAATGGCCCTCGCGGATGGCGTCGCGCGCCTGCTGGTGCGAGACATCGGTGCAGCCGCAGATCGCCTTTTTCTTCGGCGTGGCGGAGTAGTCGCCGCCGGCGGTGAACATCAGCAGTTGCTCGACCAAGCCGGTGCACGAGCCACAGGAGGCGCTGGCCTTGGTGTGCTTGCGCACCTCGTCGAGCGTGAACAGGCCCTTGTCCTTGATCGCCTTGCAGATCCTGCCCTTGGTCACGCCGTTGCAGCCGCAGACCTCATCGCTGTCGGCCATCGCGGCGGCCTTGTTGTGGCCCTCGTGGCCGACATCGCCGATGCTGGATTCGCCGAACATCAGGCGGTCGCGGATGTCGGCCACCTTGCGGCCTTCGCGCAGCAGCTTGAAGTACCAACTGCCGTCCACGGTGTCGCCGTAGAGGCAGGCGCCGACCAGACGGTCGTCCTTGATCACCAGCTTCTTGTAGACGCCGCCCTGGGGGTCAGACAGCACGATCTCCTCGCAGCCCTGGCCACCCATGAAGTCGCCGGCCGAGAACAGGTCGATGCCGGTCACCTTGAGCTTGGTGCTGACCTGGCTGCCGGTGTAGCGGCCGATGCCGAACTGCGCCAAATGGGTGGCGCAGACCTTGCCCTGCTCGAACAGCGGCGCCACCAGGCCGTAGGCGATGCCGCGGTGCGCGGCGCATTCGCCGACCGCGTAGACGCGCGGGTCAGTCAGGGTCTGCAAGGTGTCGTTGACCCGCACGCCACGCTGGCAGGCCAGGCCGGACTTCTCGGCCAGGCCGACGTTGGGGCGGATGCCCGCGGCCATCACCACCAGGTCGGCCGGCAGTTCGCTGCCGTCCTTGAAGCGGATCGCCCTGACGCGGCCACCCCGGCCCTCATCGCCGTCGCCCAGCAGCGCCTCGGTCTGCGCGCCGATGCGAAACGCGATGCCGCGCTCGGCCAGCGACTGCTGCAGCAGCTTGCCGGCCATGTCGTCGAGCTGGCGCTCCATCAGCCAGGCGGCGATGTGCACCACGGTCACGTCCATGCCGCGCAGCTTGAGTCCGTTGGCGGCCTCCAGTCCGAGCAAGCCGCCGCCTATCACCACCGCATGGCGCTGGGTGCTGGCGGCGTCGATCATGGCCTGGGTGTCGGCGATGTCGCGGTAGGCGATCACCCCGGCCAGGTCCTTGCCCGGCACCGGCAGGATCAAGGGCAGCGAACCGGTGGCCAGCAGCAGGCGGTCGTATTCGGCCGAGCTGCCGTCGGCCGCGCGCACCAGGCGTTGCACCCGGTCGATCTCGACCACCGCCTTGCCCAGGTGCAGATTGATGCCGTGCTCGGCGTACCAGCTCAGCGGGTTGAGGATGATCTGGTCCAGGGTCTGCTCGCCCGCCAGCACCGGCGACAGCAGGATGCGGTTGTAGTTGGGGTGCGGCTCGGCGCCGAACACGGTGATGTCGTACAGATCAGGGGCGATCTTGAGCAGCTCTTCGAGCGTGCGCACGCCGGCCATGCCGTTGCCGACCATCACCAAACGCAGCTTCTTCATGGCGCAGTTCCTTTCGCAGAGAGCAGCTGTTTCAAGCAAGACATGTGCCAAGCCAGTGCAAAACCGGCGCCAAGCTGGCACCACCCCGGTGTGATCGGCGCAATTGGCGCAATTGGCGCAATCTGCGCGCATGGACAATCGCGCGATGAGCTTCGAGGTGGAGGTCGGTTTCGCCAGTGACCGCGGGCCGCGCACCGGCAACGAGGACTTTGCCGGCGCGGCCTTCGCCCCACGCGGCGCCGAGGGACGCGGACTGATCGCCGCGATCGCCGATGGCGTCTCCGGCGGAGGGCGCGGCATGGAGGCCGCGCAGACCACCGTGATGGGCCTGCTGGGCGACTACTTCGCCACCCCCGAGACCTGGGAAACCACGGTGGCGCTGGACCGTTTGATCAGCGCCCAGAACAGTTGGCTGGCCGACCACAACCGGCGCCGCCAGGGCCCCGGCCAGGAGGGCGGTGCGGCCCTGACCACCCTCACCGCGCTGGCGCTGCAGGGCCAGACCTGGACCCTGGCCCATGTCGGCGACAGCCGTGCCTGGCTGCTGCGCGAGGCCCAGCCGCTGCAACTGCTGAGCGCCGACCACGCCCTGGCCCATCCTGACCTGCGCAGCCGCCTGACCCGCGCCGTCGGCCTGGACCTGCAGGTGCAGGTGGACTACACCCAGGGCGAGGTGCGGGTGGGCGACAGCTTCGTGCTGACCACGGACGGCGTGCACGGCGTGCTCAAGCCGGCCCAGCTTGCCGCGCTGGCGGCCGGTGGCGACGCACAGGCCGCCAGCCAGGCCTTGGTGGACGCGGCGCTGGCCGCCGGCACGCGCGACAACGCCACCGCGCTGCTGATCCGCGTGCGCGGCATCGATGCGCGCCAGTTGCGCGACGAACTCGCCGATGGCCGCCGGCTCGATCCGCCCGGCCCGCTGAAGGTGGGCGACCTGCTCGACGGTTACGCCATCACCGCCCGCGTCGCCGACACCGGAGTTCACCGGGTCTACCAGGCGCGCGACAGCGGCACGCAGGCGCTGGTGGCCATCAAAACCCTGAACCCGGCGCGCGCCGCCGACCCCGAGGAGCGCGCCATGCTGGCGCACGAGGCCTGGCTGGGGCTGCGCGTGGGCGCCAGCGGTGCACCGGGCTTCGTTACGGTGCATCCGCGGCGCGCCGATGCCAGCGCGCTCTACACGGTGTTCGACTGGCACCCCGGCCGCACTCTGGAGCAAATGCTCGCCCAGCGCCGCCGGCCCACCGTGGCCGAGCTGGTGGAGGCCGCCGGCGCCTGGAGCCGCGCGCTCGGCCGGCTGCACCGTATGGGGGTGCTGCACCGCGACCTCAAGCCGGGCAACCTGCATCTGGGCGATGACGGCTGCTGGCGGCTGCTCGACCTGGGCGTGGCGGTGTCGGGCCGCGAGCGCGCCGCGCAGCGGGTGCTGCATGCCGGCACGCCCAGTTTCATCAACCCCGAGCAGTGGAGCGGAGCCCCGGCCGATGCCGCCAGCGACCTGTTCGCCTTGGGCGTCACGCTCTACCTCTGGCTCACCGGCCGCCTGCCCTATGGCGAGGTCGAGCCCTACCAGTCCGGACGCTACCGCCGCGATGCGCAGGCGCCGGCACGGATCCGCCCGGACGTGCCGATCTGGCTGGACCACCTGCTGATGAAGGCCATCGCCCGCGACCCCCGTTTGCGCTTCGAGTCGGCCGAGGAACTGCTGCTGGCGCTGGAGCGCGGCGCCTCGCGCCCGGTGAATGCGCCGCCGCCCACACCGCTGCTGCGCCGCGACAGCGCCGCGCTGCTCAAGCTCGGGTTGACGGTCTCGCTGCTGTTCAACGCGCTGCTGGTGGTGTGGCTGCTGTTCCTGCCGCATTGACAGG
>JANXYH010000152.1 GCA_025350145.1 Burkholderiales bacterium
AAAACCGCGCCCGCCGTGGACAAGCCACCTGCCCACAGGACGAGCCTGTGGACAGCCCCTCGCGGGGTCCGTGGCTTGACCACCGCTCCCCGGCCTACGCCTATGGCCTGACGCGCTCCGCTTGCCAAACAGCCGTTGAAAAGGAGCTCAAGGAACAGACAGCCAAGACACTCTGACCATCAATAAATTCCCCCGCCTCCACCGGCCAGGATAGTTGTCGCCGGGCGGCCAGGATAGTTGACGCCAGCCAGGCGCGTCGTCATCGACTGCCAGCCGAAGGTCATGGCGACGCAAAGGACGAAGAGTGAAGGCTAAACGAACAGTATTGAGACCTGACCCCGATCCCTCGGTGACCCCGATCCCTCGGGTTATCCTTTTATCGAGTTCATCTTCACTCCTGACTATGAACTTGCCTCAGCATTCCCCCACAGGCTCACCTAATGAGCCAGACGGCTGGTAAGGTGATCGCTCCCTCATTGCGGAGCGCCCCATGGCCCAGAACCGAGTCCAGTTCCAGCGCGGCATGTCGATCCCTGATTTCCAGCGCCGTTTTGGCACCGACCCCCAGTGCGCCGAAGCGCTCAAGCTGGCGCGCTGGCCCGAGGGCTTTCGTTGCCCCCGCTGCAATCATGCCGATCACTACCTCGTCGGGCACGGCGCCCGCAAGCTCTTCCAGTGCAACGGCTGTCGCCATCAAACCTCGTTGACCGCCGGCAGCCTGATGGAGCACAGCAAGTTGCCGCTGACCACCTGGTTCCTGGCCATCCACCTCATCAGCCAGGCCAAGACCGGCTTGTCGGCGCTGGCCCTCAAGCGCGCTCTCGGCGTGAGCTACCCCACCGCCTGGCTGCTGCTGCACAAGATCAACCACGCCATGGCTGACCAAGATGACATGCATCGCCTGTGCGGGGCCATTCAACTCGACGACGCCTACCTCGGCGGTGAGCGTGCGGGAGGCAAGGCCGGGCGCGGCTCGGAGAACAAGGTGCCCTTTGTCGCGGCGGTTTCACTCGACCAGCGCGGCCATCCGCTGCACCTGAAGCTCAACCGGGTCAGCGGCTTCACACTGGAGGCCATTGGCCAGTGGGCCAAGGCGCACCTGGCGCCCCAGACCGTGGTGAGCAGCGACGGGCTGAACTGCTTCGCCGCCGTTGCGGATGCAGGCTGCATCCACCAGCCGCGTGTGGTCGGCGCCTTGAAGCCGCGCGACTTGCCAGAATTCAAGTGGATCAACACGGTGCTGGGCAACTTGAAGACGACGCTGGCCGGCGCCTTCCATTCGCTGAACTACCGCAAGTACGGGGCCGAGTACCTCGCCGCCTTCTCCTACCGCTTCAATCGCCGCTTTGACTTGCGCGGCCTCATCGCTGAGCTTGTCGTCGATGTCGCCACCTGCTCGCCCATCACGCGCAAGCGAATTCAGGGGTTTGCTGAGGCAGGTTGATAGTCAGGTCTTCACTTGTGCTGGGCAGAAAATGGATTTGGAAATTGGATTACGCGATCAATCTCGCTGGCAAATTCCGTGTCGCGCTTGTAACGTTCCCATATTAGTCCTTGTTCGGCGTGCGAGAGACTGGTTATGCGCCTTACCTTGTTTGCCGACAGAACTGACAGAGTGAGGGTAAGGATCGCGCAGGCTATGAGCGCGATGAATATGATGGACCAGTCGCTGCGCGAAAAGGCAAGAGTTGACGAAACTATAATCAGCCCGATTGATAGCCATTTACTCCAGCTTAACGAGGTGAGCCTGTATGCGATAACTACAGCAGCACCTCTCGGCGGAGGAGACTTAGTTGGGATCGAATTCGTCATGCAAAGCTGTCATGTTTGCCCTGCCGATAGCGCAATATGCCACGTAGATTGATAATATCAGATCGCACCTGGAGTGAATATTGCTGAGACCGGTCATGTCGTTCGAATTGACCAGTCGCGAACAATACGTGTTGCCTTCGGTGTGGCGAAGAGAAAGACCTTCAAGTTCCTGTATCAGGTGGCGCGCTCGGACGATCAAGACCAAGTAGTCTATTCCCGATCAAGTTAAATGCAATTAGGCTTGCGATGATTGCGGCCGAACCGTACCATGTCTTCACAAGTAGTATCACTACAAGGATCATGGCGGTTAGAAGCCCCACACCAGGGGCAAGTGCGAGTAGAGAGCTTATTCCCAGTCCGGGTTCGCCGTGGCGGAAGAAGAAGATCGCCATTCCCAGTAGCACCGCTAGTTTAAGTAGCATCAGAACCTCCATTTGAAGCCTAAGCCGTGCGCAACTCTTGCCGCAGAACTTCACGCAATGTGGCGACGGTCAGCAACTCGGTCTCTTGGCCAGTGGACTGCGCGACCGCCGCGCGAAGGGCGGCGTTGATGAGGGTTTGATACCCCGTGCCTTGGGCCTCAGACCGGCCGCGAAAATATTCCAGGACTTCTGCGTCCAACATGATCGTGATCCGCGTCTTGCCCGCGGACGGAATCACGGCACCGCGTTTGCCATTGCTGAAGTCGTATTGCTTACGCATGGTATTGCTCCTTTTCGCCACGGCTGGCCTTGCGTGCGGAAATGATTCGGGTGCTTTCGCCCCTGGGCGTGTGAACGACAACAAGGATTCGACCCAGGGCATCCATGCCCAGCGAGATGAACCGTTGCTCGCCCTCGGAGTCAGGATCCTCGATCGTCACCGCCATGTCGTCTCGCAAGGCCTGCTCGGCATGACTGAAGCTGACGCTGTGCTTCGCAAGGTTGCTGGCGGCCTTCGCGGGGTCGAACTCGATGCTCACGGCGCCATTATGCATACATGATGCATATAGATCAAGGGCACTCAGAGAGTGCCCAGCGTGCGACGGACCTCAAACCAGAGTGTTCTCCAACAGCAACGCCATTCCCTGCCCACCGCCGACACAGGCCGAGGCGATGCCGTAGCGTTGGCCTCGGCGTCGCAACTCACGCGCCAACGTCAGCGTCAAGCGCACGCCGGTGGCGGCCAAGGGGTGGCCGATGGCGATGGCGCCGCCGTTGACGTTGAGCCGGTCGCGGTCCAGCCCGAGTTCGCGCTCGCAGGCCAGGATCTGCGCGCCCTGGGCCTCGTTGATCTCGACCAGGGCGATGTCGGCGAGGCTGAGTCCGCAGCGCGCCAGCAGGGCGCGGATCGCCGGCGCCGGGCCTATGCCCATAATTTCGGGCGGCACGCCGACCGCTGCGGCGCCACGCAGCCTGGCCAGGGGTTGGATGTTTTCGCGCTGGCGCAGGAAGGCACCGCTGGCGACGATGGCGGCGGCGGCGCCGTCGACCAGGGCCGAGCTGTTGCCGGCGGTCTGCACCCCATCGGGGTAGACGCTGCGCAGTTTGGCCAGGGCTTCGACCGGGCTGGGGCGCGGGTGGCTGTCGGCGTCCAACTGCTCGACTTTGCGTGGCAAGGCGATGCCGCGCGGTTCGTAGCCGGGCAGCTCGAAGCGCTGGCTCTCCACCGGCGCGATCTCCTCGGCCAGGCGACCGGCGGCCTGCGCGGCCAGCGCCCGGGCAAACGACAGGGCGGCGTAGGCATCCACCTCGGCGCGGGTGATGACGTAGCGCTTGGCCAGGTTCTCGGCTGTCTGGATCATCGAGACGCGGGCAGCGGGGTCGTCCAGCGCCTCCCAGAGGAAGTCCTTGAACTCGACAGGCGCGCCCAGCTTGAAGCCTCTGCGGTGGGTGAAGGCGGCAATCGGGTTGCGGCTCATCGATTCGCTGCCCACGACCAGGGCGGTGGCGGTGTAGCCCAGGGTGATCTGGTCGGCGGCCTGGCGGAAAAGCTCGAAGCCGGTGCCGCAGATGCGCGCTGCCAGGATCGCCGGCACCGCCAGCGGCACGCCGGCATACAGGCCGATGTGGCGCGGCAGCACGAAGGCGTCGAAATCGGCCTGCGCCATCGAGCCGGTGATGACCGAGCCGATGTCCGCACCGGCCAGGCCGGCACGCGCCAGCGCCGCCCGGGCGACATGGATGCCCAGGTCGGTAGGAGAGATGGCGGCCAGCGCCCCGCAGTAGTCGATGAACGGGGTGCGCGCGCCGTCGACGATCCAGATGTCGTCGAAGGCGGCTGAGAAGCCCAATTCGCTGCTCATGGCTGTTGCCTCAGGCCGGCCAGGCCGCCCCAGTGCTGGCTGAAGATGCCCGAGTCCATGGTCTTGACCTGGCCACGGATGATCGGCCTGAAACCCATGTGCGCCAGCACGTCGCGCTCGATGTCGATGCCCGGCGCCACCTCGGTCAGCTCCAGCCCATCCTCGCGCAGGTGGAACACCGCTCGCTCGGTGATGAACACCACTTGCTGCTGGCGCAGCGCCGCATCGTGGCCGTTGAAGGTGATCTGCTCGACCTGCTCGATGAACTTGCGCGACTTGCCCTCGCGGCGGATCGTCAGGCGGCCGTCGCCGACCAGCACGTCCAGGCCACCGGCGGTAAAGGCGCCGCAGAACACCAGCTTTCGGGTGCTGCGGGTGATGTTGACGAAGCCGCCGCAGCCGACCGGCCGGCCGTTGAACTTGCTGACGTTGACATTGCCCTGGCTGTCGGTCTGGGCCAGGCCGAGGAAGCTGGCGTCCAGGCCGCCGCCGTCGTAGAAGTCGAACTGGAAGCTCTGCTCGATGATCGACTCGGCGTTGTAGGCCAGGCCGAAGTCGCCGAGCTGGGCCGGGATGCCGCCGTTGACGCCGCTCTCGATCGACAGCGTCAGCAGGTCGGCCACGCCCTCCTCGGCGGCGACGCTGGGGATGCCGGCGGGGATGCCTATGCCCAGGTTCGTGATCGCCCCGGGCGTGACCTCGAGCGCGGCGCGGCGGGCGATCACCTTGCGCTCGTCCAGCGGCATAGGCTCCAGGCTGCCGTCGGGCACGCGGATGTCGCCACACAGCGCCGGGTTGAACTGGGTGGTGATGGTCTGCATGTGGTTCTCGGGCTTGCCCAGCACCACGTAGTCGACCACCAGGCCGGGGATCTTCACCGCCCTGGGGTGCAGCGAGCCGGCCTTGACGATGCGCTCGACCTGGACGATCACGATCCCGCCCCAGCGCTTGGCGGCCTGGGCGATCGACAACTGCTCCAGCAGCACGCCTTCCTTGTCCAGGGTGATGTTGCCGCGCTCGTCGGCCAGGGTGCCGCGGATGATCGCCACGTCGATCTTCGGCGGCGGGTAGTGCAGCCATTCCTGGCCATCGAACTCGACCAGCCGGACCAAATCTTCGGTCGAGCGGCTGTTCATCTTGCCGCCCTCCAGCCGGGGATCGACAAAGGTGCCCAGGCCGACCTGGGTCAGCAGCCCCGGCGAGCGGTTGGCGATCTGCCGGGTCAGGTGCGAGAGCGAGCCCTGCGGGAAGTTGTAGGCCTCGACCTGGCCGTCGAAGACCATCTTCATCATCTCCTTGCCGGTCTGGCCAAAGTGCCCGGCGATGACGCGCTTGATCATGCCCGGGTGGGCGAAGTGCTTCATCCCGGCTTCGCCGGAGTTGCCGACCGCGCCGCAGGCCCAGGTGGTCAGGTTGCGCGGGTGCTGGGTGGCCAGAAAGTGGCGTTCCAGGCCTTGCAGGATCTCCTCGGGCAGGCTGGTCACGGCCAGGCCGCCGAGGAAGATCGTCGCGTCGTCCGGGATCAGGGCGCCGACGGCGTCCGGGCTGATGACTTTCATCGCTGGCTCCAGTAGGTTGCTCGGGTGCCGCTCAGGCGGCCCGGCTGTCGCTGACGCGGATCACCGTGGCCACGCCCGTATCGCCGGCGGCGCAGCCACTGAACAGGCCGACCCCGCCGCCGCGCAGCACCAGTTCCTCGACCAACTCGATCACCCCGCGCAGCCCGGTCGGGCCCTGCGGGTGGCCCCAGATGATCGAGCTGCCGAAGTTGTTCATCTTCTCCCAGGCAAAACCGGTGTCGCGGGCAAAGGCCAGGTCGTTGACGGCGAACGGGTTGTGGGTCTTGACTGCATCAACCTGTGACATGGCCAGGCCGGCATGGCGCAGCGCGTTCTGCGCCGCCGGTGCCGGGGCCATCGGCATGTGGGCTTTTTCGACCCGCGATTGGCCAAAGCCCAGCAGTTCGATCTCGATCCCAGGCTGGGTGGCAAGTTGGCGGGCAAGCGCGCGGCTGGTGACTATGGCGCCGGCATTGCCGTCGGCCGGGTGGGTCTGGCCGCCAAAGGTGATGGTGCCGCCCTCGCGCACCGGCTTGAGCCGCGCCAGGCCCTCGGCGCTGGTCGCGAACACGCCTTCGTCGGCCGACAGACTGCCGCTTTGCCTGCGAAAGGCGGAGTCGAAGATCGGCGCGTCGACCATGTAGCGGCGCTGGAAGGCGCGGTCGTCGGCCAGCGCCGCCTGGTACTGCTCGAAGCGGCGCAGCTTGAGTTCATGTTGCTCGGCCATGCCGATGGCGTAACGCGCGGCGACGTTCTCGCCGGTCTCCAGCATGGCCTTGCCGGCATAAGGGTCGGCCGCAAAGTTGTCCAGCGTCCAGCGCTCGGTGATGCCGTTTCCGCCCGGTGCAGTGGCGTCGGGGTAATGCACCACCGGCCCGTTGGACATGCGGTCGCACATCACCAGCAGCGCGCAACTGGCGGTGCCGCCGCCGATTTCCTGCGCCGCCATCTGCAGCGCGCGCACGCTGGTGGCGCAGGCCTGCTGCACGGTCGGGCCGGCGACCCGGTCGATGCCGAGCATGCCGGTCAGCCAGGGCAGGCCATAGAAGCTGCCCTTCTGCGGGTTGGTCAGGCCAAGGATGCCGAGGTCGATCTGCTCGGTCGGAAATTTCAGGTCAGCCAGCTTGGCCCGGCCGACCTGGGCGGCCAGCCGCACCGAGTTCATGTTGGCCAGTGCACCCTGCCACTTGGCGAACGGGGTGGACCAGTAGTTGCCGTAGGGGATGAACGCGTTCATGGCCTGTCCTCAAGCGCAGTGGTGAACGGACATTGTTTAGCATTTGAACAAAGTTGACAAGCCATGATCGGTGTAAACCCTGATATCACTTGCAAAGTCTTGCGCTGTGGCGCATCATTGACGCCAGGATTTAATTCAGGATAGAAACTACTTCATGAGCGCTGAGTTCATTCCATCGGGTGGCCTTTTGGCTGCCCTGGACTTGCTCCAGGTGAGCCAGTGCAGCGCGGTGCTGCATGTCCGGCTGAACCGGCCGGCCAAGCGCAACGCCATTTCCGACGCCCTGATCGCGCAGATCCACACTGCCTTCGTCAACCTGCCGGCCGATGTGCGTGCGGTGGTGCTCAGCGGCGAAGGCGCGCACTTTTGCGCCGGGCTGGATCTGGCGGAATTGGTCGAGCGCGACATCGGCAGCGCGGTGCTGCATTCGCGCAGTTGGCATGCGGCGTTCGACGCGATCCAGTTCGGCCGGGTGCCGGTTATCGCGGTGCTGCACGGTGCGGTCGTCGGCGGTGGGCTGGAGCTGGCGGCGTCCTGCCACCTGCGGGTGGCCGAGCCGTCGGCCTACTTCGGCCTGCCCGAGGGCCAGCGCGGCATCTTCGTCGGCGGCGGTGGCTCGGTGCGGGTGCCGCGGCTGATGGGCGTGGCGCGCATGACCGACATGATGCTCACCGGGCGGGTCTATGACGCCGCCGAGGGTGAGCGTGCCGGCCTGCTGCAATACCTGGTCGGCGAAACCGAGGGCCTGGCCAAGGGCATCGCCCTGGCGCAGAAGGTCGCCAGCAACGCCCCGATGTCGGCCTTTGCGGTGCTGCAGGCGCTGCCGCGGATCGCCGAAATGGCGCCGGCCGAGGGCCTGTTCACCGAATCGCTGATGGCCGCCGTGGCCGAGAGCACGCCCGAGGCGCAGGTCCGCTTGCGCGCCTTCCTCGAAGGTCGGGCCGGCAAGGTGGTCAAGGCGTGAGCGGCGCCGCCGCGGCGCTGCCGTTCGTGCCGGCGCGGGTCGGTGGCTGCACTGCGGCCACGCTGACCCAGCGTCCAGACGGCAGCGCGATCCTGCAGTCGACCGAGCCCCTGGCCGACTACCCGCAGCGCCTGAGCGACCGGCTGCAGCACTGGGCCGAGCAGGCGCCGCAGCGCTGCTTTGTGGCCCGGCGCCAGGACGGCGGCGACTGGCGGCGCATCAACTACGCCGAGATGCTGCAGCGCGCCCAGGCGATAGGCCAGGCCTTGCTCGACGCCGGTCTGTCGCTGCAGCGGCCGCTGGCGATCCTGTCGGACAACGACCTCGAACATGCCAGCCTGATGATGGCCGCGATCTGGGTCGGCGTGCCCTTCATCAGCGTCTCGCCGGCCTACTCGCTGCTGTCCACCGACCACGGCAAGCTGCGCCACATCCTGGGCAACACCACGCCGGGGATGGTCTACGCCGCCAACCCCAGCTTCGCCCAGGCGATTGCCGCGACCGTGGACAGCGACGTGGTGGTGGTGCTGGGCCAGGGTCAAATCGCGGGCCGGGCCAGCCGCAGCTTCGACAGCCTGCTGGCCACGCCGCCGGGCGCAGCCGTGGCAGCGGCCCATGCCGCGACCAACGCCGACACGGTCGTCAAGTTTCTGTTCACCAGCGGCTCGACGCTGCAGCCCAAGGGCGTGGTCACCACCCACCGCATGCTCTGCGCCAATCAGCAGATGCTGCGCCAGTGCATGGCTTTCATGGCCGACGAGCCGCCGCTGCTGGTCGATTGGCTGCCCTGGAGCCACACCTTCGGTGGCAACCACAACTTCGGCCTGGTGCTGTACAACGGCGGCACGCTCTACATCGACGATGGCAAGCCGACGCCGCGCGGCATCGCTGAAACCATCCGCAACCTGCGCGAGCTGTCGCCGACGGTCTACTTCAACGTCCCCAAGGGCCTGGAGGAAGTCGCCAACGCGATGGACACCGATCCGCTGCTGCGCGACAGCCTGTTCAAGCGCCTCAAGGCCTTCATGTTCGCCGCCGCCGGCCTGTCGCAGGCGGTCTGGGACAAGCTCGACGCCCATGGCGTGGCGGCGCGCGGCCAGCGGGTGCGCATCCTCACCGGTCTGGGCATGACCGAGACCGCGCCGTCCTGCACCTTCGTCGTCGGCACCCATGCCCGCTCGGGCTACATCGGCCTGCCCTGCCCGGGGGTCGAGGTCAAGCTGGTGCCTGCGGGTGACAAGACCGAGATCCGCTTTCGCGGCCCGAACGTGATGCCGGGCTACTGGCGCGCGCCGCAGCAAAGCGCCGCCGCCTTCGACGATGAGGGTTTTTATTGCAGCGGCGATGCGGTCAGGCGGGTCGACCCCGACGATTTGTCTCTGGGCCTGCTGTTCGACGGCCGCATTGCCGAGGATTTCAAGCTCTCGACCGGCACCTTTGTCAGCGTCGGCCCGCTGCGCGCCCGCGTCATCGCTGCCGGCGACCCCTGCGTGCAGGACGTGGTCGTCACCGGGCTGAACCGCGACGAGGTCGGGGTGATGGTGTTCACCCGCCTGGCAGATTGCGCGCGACTCGCTGCCCTGGCCGGCGACGCGCCTGCGGCCGAGGTGTTGCAGCACCCGGCGGTACGCGCGTTCTTCCAGCGCCTGGCCGACCGGCTCTGGGCCGAGGGCACGGGCAGCGCAAACCGCATCGCCAAGCTGCAGTTGCTGGTCGATCCGCCGTCGATAGACCAGGGTGAGATCACCGACAAAAGCTCGATCAACCAGCGCGCAGTGCTGAAGCACCGCGCCGCCATCGTCGAATCGATGTACCAGGCGCCGCAGGCCGACCCGTGGTTGATACGGCCGCGCCGCTGAAACCCCGACCCGATTCGTTCCCCCAGGTGCGCCAGCGCAAAGGCGCCCGAACTGACCACCCCCGAACTGGAGACCATTGATGAGCTTGCCGATCAAATCCCTTGCCGCTGCTGCTGCCCTGCTGCTGTCCGCCGCCCCGGCCCTGGCCGACATCACCATCGGCATCAGCCTGCCGATGACTGGCCCGGCCTCGGGCCTGGGCATCCCCATGGCCAACCAGTTCAAGCTCTGGCCGACATCGATTGCCGGCGAGAAGCTCAACGTCATCCTGCTCGACGATGCCACCGACCCGACCAAGGGGGTGCAGAACGCGCGCCGCTTCGTCACCGACGACAAGGTCGACATCATCATCGGCTCGGCCGCCACCCCGGTCGGCATCGCCATGGCCGATGTCGCCGCCGAGGCGCAGACGGTGCAACTCGCAGCCACGCCAATGGGCCTGCCCCCGGGCAAGGACGCCTGGACCTTCCGCCTGCCGCAGGGCAACGACGTGATGGCCTTTGCCGTCGTCAACTTGATGAAGAAGCAGGGCGTCAAGACCATCGGCTTCCTCGGCTACACCGACGCCTACGGCGAGCAATGGCTCAAGGCGTTGACGCCCGAGGCGGAGAAGAACGGCATCAAGATCATTGCCGCCGAGCGCTTTGCCCGCACCGATACCAGCGTTACCGCGCAGGCGCTGAAGCTGACAGCAGCCAATCCCGACGCGATGCTGATCGTGGCCTCGGGCTCGGGCGCCGCGATGCCGGAAAAAGCCATCGTCGAGCGTGGCTACAAGGGCAAGATCTACCAGACCCACGCCGCTGCGACCAAGGACCTGATGCGCATCGGCGGCAAGGACGTCGAGGGCACCTTCGTCGTCTCCGGCCCGGCCGTGGTCGGCGACCTGCTGCCCGACAGCCACCCCAGCAAGAAATTGGCCATGGCCTTCGTCGCCCAGTACGACAAGGCCTACGGCGCGGGCACCCACAACCAGTTCGCCGGCCATGCCTTCGACGCCCTGATCGTGATGGAAAAGATCATCCCTGTGGCCCTGAAGAAGGCCAAGCCCGGCAGCAAGGAGTTCCGCGCCGCGCTCAAGGACGCGATGGAGACCATGGGTCGCACCAACTTCAGCCACGGCATCATGAACTGGACCAAGGACGACCATTGGGGCTACACCATGGAAACCGGGGTGATGCTGGTGGTGAAGAACGGCGACTGGGCCCTGGCCAACTGAGGCCCCGACCGGCCACCGCAGCGCGCCGGAGCCCGCGTGGACCTGTCGATCGCCAGCATCCTGGCGCTGGATGGCCTGACCAACGGCGCGATCTACGCGCTGCTGGCCTTGGCCACGGTGCTGGTGTTCGCCGTCACCCGGGTGATCTTCATCCCCCAGGGCGAGTTCGTCGCCTTCGGCGCGCTGACGCTGGCGCTGCTGCAAACCGGCAAGGTGCCGGGCACGGTCTGGTTCCTGCTGATCCTGGCGGCTGCGGCCGCGCTCACCGACCTGGTCCATGGCCTGCGCCACCGCCAGCGGCTGCCGCGCCTGCTCAAGGGCGCGGTCAACACCCTGGCCTATCCGCTGGTGGTGTCGCTGCTGGCGATCTGGCTGGCGCCGCGCAACCCGCCGTTGCTCGTTCAGGCGGCGCTGACGCTGGCCCTGGTCACGCCCTTCGGCGGCCTGATCTACCGCCTGGCCTACCAGTCGCTGGCCGACGCCAGCGTGCTGGTGCTGCTGATTGTCTCGGTCGGCGTGCACTTTGCGCTGACCGGCCTGGGGCTGTACTTCTTCGGCGCCGAGGGCTTTCGCAACCCGCCGTTCTGGGACCAACGCTTCAGCCTGGGGCCACTGACACTGAGCGGCCAGGCGCTGATCATCTTCGCCGCCTCGCTGGCGCTGATCGTCGCGCTCTGGCTGTTCTTCGAGCACGCGCTCTACGGCAAGGCGTTGCGCGCAACCGCGGTCAACCGCCTGGGTGCGCGGCTGATGGGCATCTCCAGCGATTCGGCCGGACGCCTGACCTTCACCCTGGCGGCCTTCCTGGGTGCGCTCTCGGGCCTGCTGATCGGCCCGACCACGACGGTGTTCTACGACTCCGGCTTCCTGATTGGCCTGAAGGGTTTTGTCGCCGCCGTCTTTGCCGGCCTGTCCAGCTATCCGCAGGCCCTGCTGGGGGCGCTGGCGGTGGGCCTGCTGGAGAGCTTCGGCTCGTTCTGGGCCAGCGCCTTCAAGGAGGTGATCGTGTTCGGCTCGATCATCCCGGTGCTGCTCTGGCGCTCGCTGCGCGACCCGCATACCGAAGAGCATTGAGCATGCTCATGCTGCTTCATAGACACGGTTTCTGGCTGCTGGCGGCGGTGATGGCGGTGCTGCCGCTGCTGCCGCTGCCGGACTTCTGGATCACCCAGCTCAACAGCATCGGCCTGTATGCGCTGGTCAGCCTGGGCCTGGTGCTGCTGACCGGCGTGGCCGGGCTGACCTCGTTCGGCCAGGCCGCGTTCGTCGGCGTCGGCGCCTACACCGCCGCGTTCCTGGCGATCAAGCTGGGCGTTTCACCCTGGCTGACGCTGCTGGTCGGGGTGGCGCTGGCGGTGGCGGTGGCGCTGGTGCTGGGCGCGATCACTTTGCGCATGTCGGGCCACTACCTGCCGCTGGCGACCATCGCCTGGGGCCTGACGATCTTCTACACCATCAGCAACATGGAGTGGTTGGGCAAGTACGACGGTCTGCTCGGCGTCCCGCCGATCACGTTGGCGGGCTGGCCGCTGAGCAGCGGGCGGGGCATCTATGTGCTGATCTGGGCCTTCGCCCTGGCCGCCGCGCTGATGGTCACGCATTTGCTCGACAGCCGCCCGGGGCGGGCGATCCGGGCGCTGAAGAACGGCACCACCATGGCCGAGGCGATGGGCATCTCGACCCTGCGCTACAAGCTGATCTGCTTTGTCCTGGCGGCGGTGCTGGCGGCCATTTCGGGCTGGCTGTTCGCCCACTTTCAGCGCAGCGTCAATCCCTCGCCGTTTGGCATCCACAAGGGCATCGAGTACCTGTTCATGGCGGTGCTGGGCGGGGTCGGCCATGTCTGGGGTGCGTTTGTCGGCGCGGGCGTGCTCAAGCTGGTCGAGGACCAGTTGCAGGTGTTGCTGCCCAAACTGCTGGGCAGCAGCGGCAATTTCGAGCTGATCGTCTTTGGCCTGGTGCTGGTCGGGGTGTTGAAGTACGCCCCCGACGGGCTCTGGGCCTTTGTGGTGCGGCGCCTGCCGCCAGCACCGCGCAGCCGGGACTGGGCCGACGCGCCCAAGCTGCCGGTGCGCGACAAGCCGGCGCGCGGCGAACTGGTGCTGGAAGTGGCGGCGCTGCGCAAGGAGTTTGGTGGCCTGGTGGCGGTCAACGACGTGAGTTTCAGCATCCGCGCCGGCGACATCGTCGGCCTGATCGGCCCCAACAGCGCGGGCAAATCCACCACCTTCAACCTGATCAGCGGCGTGCTCGCCCTGACCCGCGGTGCGGTGCGCTTTCGCGGCACCAGCGTGGCCGGCCTGCCCAGCCGCGAGATCGCCAGACTGGGCATGTCGCGCACCTTCCAGCACGTCAAGATGATCCCGGAGATGACGGTACTGGAAAACGTCGCCCTGGGCGGCTATCTGCGCAGCCGCAGCGGCAGCCTCAAGGCCATGCTGCGGTTGGACCGGGCCGAGGAGCGCGCGCTGTTTGCCGAGGCCGAAAGCCAGCTCGCGCGGATCGGCATGGCCGCGCAGATGCACGCGCTCGCCGGCAACCTGGCGCTGGGCCCGCAGCGCCTGATGGAAATTGCCCGGGCGCTGTGCACCGACCCATCGCTGCTGCTGCTTGACGAGCCCGCCGCCGGCCTGCGGCTGAAGGAAAAGCAGGCGCTGGCCGAGGTGCTGCGCCAGCTCAAGCGCGAGGGCCTGTCGATCCTGCTGGTCGAGCACGACATGGATTTCGTGATGGGCCTGACCGACCGCATCGTGGTGATGGAATTCGGCACCCAGTTGATCGAGGGCACGCCCGAAGAAGTCCAGGCCAGCCCGGTGGTGCGCGCCGCCTACCTCGGAACGGAGCACTGACCGTGCCGGCCACGCTCCTCTCGGTCAGGGACCTGCACGCCGGCTATGGCCGCGCCGAGGTGCTGTCGGGCCTGAATTTCAGCCTCGAACGCGGCCAGGTCGTGACCATCATCGGCCCCAACGGCGCCGGCAAGTCGACCACCCTGAATGCGCTGATGGCGGTGCTGCCCTGGCGTGGCAAGGTCGTCTTCGACGGCACCGATCTGGCCGAAGTCAGCCTCGAAGAACGGGTCATGCTGGGCATGGCGCTGGTGCCGGAGAAGCGCGAGCTGTTCGCCACCATGCCGGTCGAGGACAACCTGATCCTGGGCGGCTTTCGCGCGATGCGCCTGAAGGTGCCGAACTGGCGCAACGGCCTGGAGCGCGTCTACACCCTGTTCCCGCGTCTGAAGGAGCGTCGCTTGCAGCTCGCCGGCACCTTGTCCGGCGGCGAGCGGCAGATGCTGGCGGTCGGCCGGGCGCTGATGTCCAACCCCAAGCTGCTGATGCTCGACGAGCCCAGCCTGGGCCTGGCGCCGCTGGTGGTCAGGGACATCTTCCGCACCATCGCCCGGCTGCGCGACGACGGGGTGTCCATCCTGCTGATCGAGCAGAACGCCCGCGCCGCGCTGGAAGTGGCCAACCACGGCCATGTGCTCGAGACCGGGGCAATCGTGCTCGAGGGCCCGGCGGCTGCGCTGGCGCGCGATCCGCGCGTGATCGACACCTACTTGGGTGCGGCACGCAAGTCGGGCTGAGATCGCGGCCGTGGCTCTTGATGCCCTCCAGAACCTGCCGTCGGCGGCCGACTTGGCGCCGGCAGCGGCACTGGCTCAACCGGCCGGCGGCGGACTCAGCCTGGGCGTGCTCGACCAGGTGCTGGGCTTTCACCTGGCGCGCGCGGCTGTGGAAACCTACACCCTGTTCGAGCGCCATGTCGGTGGCCCCTTCCAACTGCGCAAGGTCGAATACTCGCTGCTGCAGTTGCTGCTGGCCAATGCCGCGCCCAGCCCCGGGTTGACGCCGAAGTTGCTCGGCCGGACGCTGGCGCTGACCGCGCCGAACCTGACCCTGCTGGTCGACCGCCTGGTCCAGCGCGACCTGGTGCGGCGCGAGCGCAGCCTGAGCGACCGGCGCTCGCAGCACATCGTCCTGACCGAGGCCGGCCACAGCCTGGCCGCGTTGAGCGCGGCGGCGGCACCGACGATGGAGCGTGAGCTGCTGGCCCGGCTGTCGCTGGCCGAACGCCTGATGCTGATCGAGCTGCTGCGCAAGGTCGCTGACCGCTGATCGGCAATCCCAGGCCAGCTACAGCCGATCTGGCTGGAGTTCAAGTCCTTCGCCGACCTGGGCCAGTTGTTCGCGAAATAGCCCCCGCACCAGGCGCCGGCCAGGCCAGGGCTAGCGCGGCGGCGCGTCCAAGGCGCTGCGGTACCACTCGTGGAAGTGGCGCATGCCGTCCTCCATCGGGCTCTGGTAGGGGCCGGCGTCGTTGTCGCCGCGCTGCATCAGGGCCTTGCGGCCGGCGTCCATGCGCAGCGCGATCTCGTCGTCCTCCAGGCAGGTTTCCATGTAGGCCGCCTGCTGGGCCTGGACCAGGTCACGCTCGAACGCCGCGACCTCCTCGGGATAGAAGAACTCGACCACGTTGAGGGTCCGCTGCGGGCCCTGCGGGTACAGGGTCGAGACCACCAGCACATGCGGGTACCACTCGACCATGATGTTCGGGTAGTAGGTCAGCCAGATCGCGCCCTGGCGCGGCGCCCGGCCGGCGCCAAAGCGCAGCACCGCGTCATGCCAGCGTTGGTACACGGCCGAGCCCGGGCGGCTCAGTTGGCTGTTCAGGCCGACCGTCTGGACCGAGTGGTGGCGGCCGAATTCCCAGCGCAGGTTCTCGCAGTCGACGAAGCGGCCCAGACCGGGGTGGAACGGCCCGACGTGGTAGTCCTCGAGGTAGACCTCGATGAAGGTCTTCCAGTTGTAGTCGCAGGGGTGCAACTCGACCTTGTCGAGCACGAAGCCTGAGAAATCCAGCTCGGCCCGCGGCCCCAATTCGGCCAGGTCGGTGGCGATGTCGCGGCCGTTGTCCTCGAACACCAAGCCGTTCCATTGCCGGGTCGGCCAACGCTGCAAGTCCAGGCAGGGATCCTGGGCAAAGTGCGGCGCGCCGCGCAGCTTTCCGTCGAGCCCGTAGGTCCAGCGGTGCAGCGGGCAGACGATGTGCTCGCGGCTGTTGCCGCTGCCACGCAGCATCAGCGCCTGGCGGTGTCGGCAAACGTTGGACAGCAGCGCCACGCCATCGGCACCACGCACCAGGGCGCGGCCCTCGCCCTCGTGCGCCAGCGCGTGGAAGTCGCCGCGTTCGGGCACGCGCAGGGCATGGCCGACATAGCGCGGGCCGCTGGCGAACAGGCTGCGCTGCTCGCGGGCAAACACCGCGTCGCTGTGGTACGCGTCGACGTCGAGTTGTGGTTGTTGCGGACGGCTGTCCGCAAGAGCTTCGAGACGGATGCTCAGGTCCGACATGATCCCCAGGATCTCCTGCACAGGATGTCAAAACCCCCACCCGGTGGCCCCGCGGATGGGTTTAACGGTAGACGGTGGAATGGCTCTGATGACCTGTCCTGGCCGGGCGCAAGTGCGGCAAAAGGCATCGAAGCGAAGTGGCTGAAATCCGTCGTCTGGCTGGCCATGCCGCCAGGCCCGGGGATCCCCCTGGGCACTGGCAGCGGTACCCAACCGGACCGGTCTCAAGCGCTGCACTGCCGATGCACTCTTGCCGCCCGGGTTGCCAGGGGGTCGGCAGACAAGCGGGCGATTCTAGCGGCCGGTAGGCGGCCGACGGGCGGCTAAAATCGACCCTCCACCCTGCACCGTTGGTCCATGTCCTCATCCGTCCCGGCGCCAGCCGAAGTTGCCGCCCTGCCTCGCTACGAGGATGCCCTGGCCGAGTTGGAGCGCCTGGTCCAGGGCATGGAAGGCGGCCAATTGCCACTCGCCCAGTTGCTTGACAACTACCGCCGTGGTGCCGAATTGCTGGGCCACTGCCGGGCCCAGTTGCAGGCGGTCGAGGACCAGGTCAAGGTGCTCGAAGACGGCCAACTGAAGGACTGGACGGGGGCATGAGCCGCCGCGCTGCCGGCACCGGGTTATCGCTTTCGTGCTGGCCTTATGTCAAGGCCGGGGCCTGCGGCCTGTATGCGCCCCGGGCCTGCGGCATGTATGCACCCTGGGCCTGCGGCATGTATGCACCCTGGGCCTACGGCATGTATGCACCCTGGGCCTACGGCATGTATGCACCCTGGGCCTACGGCATGTATGCACCCTGGGCCTACGGCCTGGGGGCGCACCCATGAGTTCGGACAACGCGCACTGGCTGCAGCATGGCCTGAGCGAATTCGAGTTGGCCCTGGACGGCTGGGTGCCGGGCGACGCGCCGGCCGGTCTGGGTCAGGCGATGCGCTATGGCGTGCTTGACGGTGGCAAGCGCCTGCGGCCCTTGCTGGTGCGGGCCAGCGCCGAGGCCGTGCACGGCCATGCCGAGGCGGCGATGCGGGCAGCGGTGGCGGTGGAGTTGATCCACGCCTATTCTCTGATCCATGACGACATGCCGTGCATGGACAACGACGTGCTGCGCCGCGGCCGGGCGACGGTGCATGTGCGCTACGGCGAGGCGGGCGCGATGCTCGCCGGTGACGCGATGCAGGCGCTGGCCTTCGAGGTGCTGACGCCCGATCCGGGTGTCGTGCCGGTCGGCCTGCAGGCCAGCCTGTGTGCCTTGCTCGCCCGCGCTGCCGGCCACGCCGGCATGGCCGGTGGCCAGGCCATCGATCTGGCCAGCATCGGCATGCCGCTGGTCGAGGCGCAGTTGCGCGACATGCACCGGCGCAAGACGGGTGCCCTGCTGCAGGCCAGCGTGCTGATGGGCGCGGCCACCGGTGCAGTCTCGGCGGCCGGCAGGGCGGCGCTGTCGGACTACGGTGCGGCCCTGGGCTTGGCGTTCCAGATCGTCGACGACATCCTCGACGTGACCCAGGCCTCGGAGAAGCTGGGCAAGACTGCGGGCAAGGACATGGATGCCAACAAGCCGACCTACGTGACCGTGCTGGGCATCGCCTCGGCCCGGGCGCAGGCCAACGCCCTGCTCGAGCAGGCACTGGCGGCGCTGGCCAGGGCGCAACTCGGCGACACCCGCCGCCTGGCCTGGTTGGCGGGCATGGTGGTCGACCGCGACTGCTGAGCCCGGCCCAATCCACGACCACACGTTTCACGAGAGAACCCCATGCCTCAGGCCTTGCTGCCCACCGTCAACAGCCCGGCCGATCTGCGCCGGTTGCCGCGCCCAGAGTTGCCGCACCTGGCCAGGGAACTGCGCGAGTACCTGCTCGACAGCGTCGCCAGGACCGGCGGCCACCTCTCGTCCAACCTCGGCACGGTCGAGCTGACGATCGCCCTGCACTATGTCTTCAACACGCCCCACGACCGCATCGTCTGGGACGTCGGCCACCAGACCTACCCGCACAAGATCCTGACCGGCCGGCGCGAGCGCATGGCCAGCCTGCGCCAGATCGGCGGCCTGGCCGGCTTCCCGCGGCGCGCCGAGAGCGAGTACGACGCCTTCGGCACGGCCCATTCGTCGACCTCGATCTCGGCCGCGCTGGGCATGGCTTACGCCGCCCGGATCAAGGGCGAGCGGCGGCGCGCGGTGGCCGTGATCGGCGATGGCGCGATGACCGGCGGCATGGCCTTCGAGGCGCTCAACCACGGTGGCGGCACCGACGGCGTAGGCGCCGCCGATGTGCTGGTGATCCTCAACGACAACGACATGTCGATCAGCCCGCCGGTCGGGGCCCTGAACAAGCACCTGGCGCGGCTGATGAGCGGCGACTTCTACACCGCCGCGCGCGAGGGCGCCAAGAGCATGCTCAAGGGCACGCCGCTGTACGAGTTCGCGCGCCGCTTCGAGGAGCACACCAAGGGCATGGTCGCGCCCGGCACGATCTTTGAGGAACTGGGCTTCACCTATGTCGGCCCGATCGACGGCCATGACCTGGACGCGCTCATCCCGACCCTGGAAAACCTGCGCGACAAGAAGGGCCCGCAGTTCCTGCATGTCGTCACCAAGAAGGGCTACGGCTACAAGCTGGCCGAGGCCGACCCCGTCAACTACCACGGCCCGAGCAAGTTTGACCCGGCGGTGGGCCTGCAGAAGCCCGCCACGCCAGCCAAGACCACCTTCACCCAGGTCTTCGGCCAGTGGCTGTGCGACATGGCGGCGGTCGATGCCCGGCTGGTCGGCA